>CANBDZ010000001.1 GCA_947367375.1 uncultured Bacteroidales bacterium
TCACCCACTACACCGCCAGAATCCCAGTCCTTGCAGACGCCCCTTTTTAAGGACTAGGCCCGCATTTTCTGCTCTCTATCTACACAAAAAGGGTGGCTACACTGAGCCACCCTCGCTGCAGGGATCCGTATTGCCCTGCCACATTAACCAACTAACCTATTTGGAGAATATGTGTTTTGCATAGTTGTATCCGAGGATGTCGTAGATCTTCCTCATTGACTCCATATTGCCGAGGAATCTCTCGTAATCCTTGTTTTCAGGTTCGCACCACTGGATTTCGCTGAGTGCTGAAAGACGTGGAAGGAGCATATACTCCAGCTGTGCGTCTGTAGGGATGTACTCTGTCCAGAGGTTTGCCTGGATGCCGAGGATGTGGCTCTTCTCTTCATCTGTCATATCTTCTGTGAACGGCTCGAATGAGTAGACGAGTTCTACCGGAACATATCCTCCGATTGCAAGAGGCTCATTTGCAGTGTCCTTTGACTGATAGTAGTCGAGGTAGAGGTGGGTATATGGCACCATAATCGCGTCGTGGCCCATACGCACAGCCTCAAGACCGCCTTCAACGCCTCTCCAGGACATAACGGTTGCATTAGGAGCGATCTCACCCTCGAGGATCTCGTCCCAGCCGATGATCTTCTTGCCCTTTGTGCTGAGGAACTGCTCCATTCTGTTGGTTACATAGCTCTGGAGGTAGTGCTCTGCCTTGTGCTTGTCATCGTCCTTGAGTCCGAGCTCGGCAATCTTGGCCTGGCAGTGAGGACATTCCTCCCAACGTACCTTAGGGCACTCGTCACCTCCGATGTGTACATATTCAGAAGGGAAGAGGTCTGCAACTTCTGCAAGAACGTCCTCAAGGAACTTCATTGTCTCTTCCTTACCTACGCAGAGAACGTCATCAGCGATGCCCCATCTGCCCCACACATCGTAAGGACCGCCTGTACATCCGAGTTCAGGGAAGCAGGCAAGGGCTGCGAGCATATGACCGGGAAGGTCGATCTCAGGGATGATCTCGATACCCTTTGCTGCAGCATAGTCGATGATTTCCTTCACCTGGTCCTGGGTGTAATAGAATCCATCTCCGTAAGGAGTGTTGTCATAACCCTTTCTGTCGCGGCCGTGGCCGATGATGGTTTGCTTTCTGATCGCTCCGTGCCCGGTGAGCTGAGGATATTTCTTAATCTCAAGTCTCCAGCCCTGGTCGTCAGTGAGGTGCCAGTGAAGGACGTTGAGCTTGTGGATCGCCATAATGTCGATATATTTCTTCACTTCATTTGCGTCGAAGAAATGGCGCGACACGTCAAGGTGCATACCTCTGTAGCCGAATCTCGGTTCATCCTGGATCTTCAGGCAAGGGAGGCACCAGCAGGTTGCTGCTGATGGGGCGCCGGTGTAGATCTCTGCAGGAAGAAGCTGCTTGATGGACTCAAGAGCATAGACAAATCCGTTGAGGCCAGACGCCTTCACGACAGCCTTCTTTGCTGAAACCTCGATGGTGTACTCTTCCTCACCGAGACTCTGGTCTGCCTTGAATACGAACTTGCTGCCAGAGGTGCCTGATGCTGCTCCGGAAGCGGCAACGAGGTTATTCTCGAAAGTTGAGATGGCGTTGAGCACTGTCTCGCATAGTGCGTCAGCTTCAAAAGCGGCGCCTGCCGCGTTGAATGTACCTTCATATATTTCTACAGAAGCCGGCTGTGGGATGATGCCGATGTCTGTTCTGGTAACTTCCTTGCTGCAGGACATAAGGACCAGCGCAAGTGAAAGTATTGTGAATATCTGTTTCATAAATATTAGAGTGTTAATGTTGACTTTTCTACGTTCCATCCGCTGATTTCGACGTTGCTTCCGCCTTCAGCCTTGCAGGTGTATGTTCTGGTTTCGCCTGGTCTGAGGCTTATGAAGTTGTCGCTCCAGAATGCAGGTGTGACGAGCTCGCCGGCTGCGTCCTTGAGGGCCATTCTTACGAAGAAGGCAACCACCTCAGAGTTGTTGGTGAGTGTGACCTTCACAGTGTCGCCGTCTCTCTCGGCGTGTGCCTCAACACCGGCGCTCTTAAGATCGTTAAGAGCCTTGTAGTCAGCGTGCTGCTTCAGACGGATACGGATCCAGTTGTAGTTGTCCCAGTCGTGGATGTCATCTACTGGTGAGAGACAGTAGGTGTTGGTCGCCACCTCGTTGCCCTTGGAATCCTTGAGGGTGAGGAACATAAAGGAAACTTCCTCGCACTGAGGGATTTCGAAAAGCTTTGTCGAAGTGCCTGCGTGCATATGTGCGTCACACTGGGCCTTGGTTGAAAGCTCGCCTGAGAGGTTATATATTTCAGCGTGCGCTGTGAGGTCGAAGCACTCGGCCTCGTCGTTTACAGCATAGATGTGCTTGTCCACATAGTTATATACGAGCTGCTGCGGTTCGCAGGCCTTCTTGACTGAATAGTAACCCGCTGTAGGCACGAGATACCAGTCGTACATCTGCCAGTAGAGTGACGGCCAAGCCGAGTTGAGCATCCACTGGATGAGTCCTGTAGAACGTGGAACACTTGCGCGGAAGCCCTCGAACATAGCTCTTGTGCCGTCGTAGTCGAGGTGATGTGCCTTGAGGAGGAACTCATCGAGGTTCTCAGACGGTCCGTAACGCTTTTCTGCCACTTCCTTGAGTACGTCAAGCGAGTGCATTGCCTCACCTGCGGTTGTACAGTGGTAGTCATACTCCTTTCCAAGAGGCCAGAGCTTGTCGGCAGGAATCATCTTCATAATAGACTCCTTCATAGGCATCTGTGCTCCGATACCGGTCTCTGTGTTGAATCCGAACGAGCCGCCCGGTGCCTCCTTGCTGTACCAGTATGCTGGAGCTTCATAGTCATAAGGACCTACCATCTTCATGCCTGTAGGACCTGTGAGCTCGCTGACAAGAGCCTTTGCTGCGCCAACATAAGGACGGTCATCGATCTCTTCGAGGATGTCGAGGTACTTCTGCTCGAGGGCTGGTCTTGGAAGCATATCACTTCCTGAGTACCAGGCGATTATAGAAGGATGGTTCCTGAGCCAGAGGATCTGGTCGCGCCACGACTGGGCGATCATCTCCATATCATCTTCTTCCTTGATGCAGCCGTACTTGTCGTTAGGGGTCCTTGAATATACCTCCCACTCCCAGAAGCAGCTCCAACCCACGAGGGCGAGGAGACCCTTCTTGTCGCAGAGGTCATATACGTTCTGTGATGTTCCCCACACGTTCTCGAAACGTACGGTATTCATATTCATATCCTTGACATAGTCAAGCTCGATCTCGTTCCTTTCGTCAGGGTTGCGGAGGAATATATCGTCTGTCCAACCTGCTCCCTTGATGAGAACCTTCTTCCCGTTGAGGAGGAAACCTCTGTGACCCTCTTCTGTCATATATGTGTCGATCTCGCGGATACCGAAGTCTACGTTTTCAGAGTCAGACTGCTTGCCGTTCACGTTGAAAGACACTTCCATTGCGTACATCTCAGGGTTTCCGAGGTTGTGGCACCACCACAGGCGTGGGTTCTTCACGTCGAACATTGCTGCGTCGTCCGAACCTACAGTGATGACCTTCTCTTCTCCGGCTCCCACAGTCACAGGGTGTCTGTAGGTTTTGCCCTCCATTGTGTAGGTGAGTTCACCCTCTACAGGAGTGTCTGAAGCATTCTTGAGGGTAGTCTCCACTGTGAGCCACGCTCTCTTGAGGGTCTTGGTGTCAACCTTGGTCTTTACAGCAGTGTTGTAAAGCGAGACGGCGTCGCTGTAGCGTACCCAGATCGGACGGAATATACCCATACTCTCGTCAGCAGCGCGAGGGTTCCAGTCTACGAAGCCGATGTTGAAGTCGCCGTCCTCTGCACGGAACAGCTTGACTGCCATAAGGTTATTCTCTTTGATAAGGTCAGTTACGTCAAAGCTGAACTGACGGTAAGGACCTGTCATATCTTCGCGTGAAGCTACCAATGTGCCGTTGAGCCACACCTCTGCGCTGTAGCATATTCCTTCGAAATCGAGGCATATGCGCTGGCCATCCTTCAGGGCAGGAACAGCGAATTCATTGATATACCACCAAGGCTCCTTGAAGTCGTCACGGTCGATGACCTTGTCGTAATTTGTGCCTATGAAGGCATCTGCATACAGGCCGTGCTCTGTAAGAGTTCCCAGAACTGTCGAAGGAACGGTTGTCTCGTACCAGGCAGCTTCGCCTGCTCCTTTGGTAGAGAGAGCCTCACCGTCAAGCCCGACGATTTCAGAAGACTGGATCTTCCAACCTTCAGTGATTGTAAAGTCCGTGTCCTGGCTCACAACCGCCTCTGTGCATCCTGCAGCAAGGGCTGCTACGGCCAGGAGATTGATAAAGTTGAATTTCATAAGATTATAGTGTTATTTATTAGTATCTATCACTGCGAAGAATTCTCCTCTCTTGAGAAGTCTGTAAAGGTTGCCGTACCTGTACTGCTGCTGGTAGACGGTTGTCTTTACTTGATGTCGAACGGTTCATATGACATCCAATCGACTTCCACCTCGTAAGGGTAGAGCGGTTTTTCGATTGAGTCAGGGTTGGTCTCGACCGGCCAGTTGTTGGTGTGCCAGAAGTTGAGCCTGTAATAGGTACGGTTGTCTGGAATACCTGAGAAGTCCGGAGTCGAGCCCTGATAGTCCCACAGGACGATCTTTTCGCCTGTTTCAGGATGGAGTATCCACCACACAAGTCGGTCTGGATACCAGTCGAAACCATAGGTGTAGAACCTTTCAGCTGCGTTGAAGCCCTTGATTGCAGGGACAGTCTCCGGCTGGTTCTGCAGGCCTGTGAGGTCGTGGTTGATGTTGCCGTCCTTGCCGGAGCGGTAGATGGTGCTGTAGATCTTGCCCTCTGCAAGGTTTATGGTTCTGCCGATTCTCTGAAGATTGCCACGAGGACCTGTCCAGGTGCCGATGTAAACGATTTCAGGGTCTGCGATGAGCCATTCCCAGTCGATTTCGCTCAGGCTCTTGCCTTTTTCCATATTGTAGGTGAAATAACCTACGACAGCTCCTACATTCGGCTGTACCTTTGTCACATCAGGAATCCTGATTCTGGCAGAATAGGTGCCGTAGGAAGTGTAATGCTTGGATATGATCTCAGGGCCGCGGCCGGCTCCTGCAGGATCGTCCGGGTCTATCCTGTACAGCATAACATCTGTGCCTTTCTCAGAGAGTGACGTGTTGGCAGGGAAGTAACGGAAGTCAGTGGCTTCCTCTCTTCTGTCCCTTCTCTGGATGAAGTACTTGGACTCTACCTTGTCAAAGTCCTCTGTGAAGGCCTTGTGATACTTTGCTTTCTCATTGGCAGGATTCTCCTGCGCGCAAAGACTGCCGGCAGCCAGGACAGCTGCCGCAGCAATGCTTATCAGTCTTATGTTCATAGTCTGTGGTTTAAGATGGCTGTTACTTCTGAAGGTGAGGATTCAGCTCATCGAAAGGCTTGTAGGCCATCCAGTCGATTTCGAGTTCGTATGGATATAAAGGAGCCTCCACCGAATTAGGGTTGGTCTCTACAGGCCAGTTGTTGGTGTGCCAGAAGTTGAGCCTGTACTTGGACTGTACCATAGGGATACCGGTCTTGGCAGGCTGGTCAGGGAACACGACCTTTCCTTCATAGTCCCACAGAATGATCTTCTCATTGGTGTCAGGATGGATGATCCACCAGGTGATCCTGTCAGGATACCAGTCCCATCCATATACATAGAATCTCTCTGAAGCGTCATAATCCTCGATAGGGGTAATCTTCTTAGGCATATTCTGCTTACCCTTGAACTCACCTCTGACTGTGACTTCGCGGGTCCTGTCCTCCTTTGTGGTTTCAGCCCTGTAGGAAGTTTCGTAGATGATGCCCTCCCTGAGGTTGATGGTTCTGCCTACCCTGTTGTGGGCAGGACGGACTCCAGTCCAAGTACCTACATATATGATTGCAGGGTCAGCGATGAGCCATTCCATATCGATTTCGCTCTGACCGTACTGAGGGTCGATGTTGTAGGTGAAATATCCTACAACCGCTCCTACGTTAGGCTGTACTCCCTGCACCTTAGGTACTCGGATTCTGGCCGAGTAGGTGCCGTAGAAGGTGTAGTCCTTTGTGATGATCTCCGGTCCTTTACCTGCGCCTGCAGGGTCGTTCGGGTCGATGCGGTACATCATAACGTCTGTACCGGCTTCCGAGAGTGACGAGTGTCCGGAATAATAGCGGTAATCATAGGCGTTGCGCCTGTAGTTATAGTTGAAGAAATCAGATGTCTCTTCGGTGAAGTTTTCGATGAAAGACCCGTGAAATGCAGCCTCCCTGGCTCTCCCACGCTGTGGAGGCTGGGCATTCACGACTCCTGCTGCCATCAGCAGAAATATACTAACCAATATGTGCTTTCTCATAATTATGCGGTGTTGTCGGGTTATTTTGAAGCATTCTCTTTCCATTCGTTGATCAGGTCATCGAATGGCTCATATGCCATCCAGTCGATTTCCATCTCGAACGGGTATTTAGGGGCTTCCTTGGCTGAAGCCATTCCCTGGGCAAGTCTTGAGGTGCTGTGCCAGAAGCTTGTGGTGTAGTGCGCAGGGAGTACGGGTATGCCTGTAGGAGCATATGTGCCTGCGAAAAGTTCCTTTCCGATGTACTCCCAAAGAACTATCCTGTCGGTGTTCTCATCCTTTCTTATCCACCAGGTGATCTTATCTGGAGTCCAGTCGAATCCGTAGATGTAGAACTTCTTAGAGGCGTCAAAATCACTTATGGCTGTAATTGTGGCAGGGGAGTTTTCGCCTGAGCTTTCGATGATTGTACCCTTGGCAAGGTTGATAGTCCTGCTTATCCTGTTCTGATCCTTTCCTGTGCCGGTTATAGCACTCAGGTAGACTATGGTAGGGTCAGCCACACGCAGTTCGAAATCGATCTCGCTGTGTCCGTATTTATCATCGACGTCGTAGACATACACTCCTGCTGCAGCACCCAGATTCTTCTGAGCCTTCTTTATGTCAGGGACTCTCATACGTGCAGAGTAGGAACCGTAGAAGGTGTAGTCCTTGGTAAGTACCTGCGGACCTTTTCCCCATCCTTCGCCATCTTCCGGGTCTATGCGCATCATCATTACCTTTGTGTTGGCTGCGGAAAGTGATGGATGTCCAGAATAGTAGCGGAAATCCTCTCCTCCATTGGATTTCGGTGAGAATCTCAGGAAAGAAGCACTTTCGCTGAAGTCTTCCCGGAATTCTCCGTAGAGGATGACATCCTTGAATGGGATTTCAAGCACATCTTCTTCATCCTGTTCTCCGCTGTCCGGTTTTTCTTGTTCAGGAGGAAGAGGCGGAGGAGGTGGAGCGGGGGCAGGGGTAGGATACTCCTTGCCGCAGGATGCTGCGGCAAGGGCAATGAGCAATAAAGCTATTCTACTTTTCATAGTCGTAATATTCGGGTATTACTGCCAGTTGTTCTCGGTTATCCAAGTCTGGCTTTCCTCTACGAATGGCTCGTATTTCATCCAATCGATTTCGAGGGCATATGGATAGGCCGGTGCCTCGATTGACTTAGGATTTGTGTCCACAGGCCAGTTGTTTGTGTGCCAGTAGTTGAGGAGATATGTTGTAGGCGACTTTGGAATACCGTCAAAGCCCTCCACTCCGTTCAGGGCTGAGCTCTCAGGCTGATAGTCCCAGAGGATGATCTTTTCATTTGTAGTAGGGTGAACGAGCCACCAGGTGAGGCGGTCAGGATGCCAGTCAAAGCCATAGGTGTAGAAACGCTTCGATGCGTCATAGTCCGGGATGGCTGTGATGGTCTCAGGCTGGTTTCCGATGCCTGTGATGTTGTGGTTTCTGTTGCCGTCTGCGTCAGAACGGTAGATTGTGTAGAGGATCTTTCCTTTTGCAAGATCGATGGTTCTTCCGACTCTCTGATTTGCATTAGGGCCTGTCCAGGTTCCTACATAAATGAGGGTAGGGTCGGCGATGAGCCATTCGAAGTCGATCTCGCTCAGACCGAAGGTCTTGTCCATACGATATGTGAAATAGCCGACTACAGCTCCGATGTTAGGCTGTACCTTCTTGACATCAGGTACTCTGATACGTGCTGTGTATGTTCCGAAGTGGGTAAGTTTCTTTGTTCCGATTTCAGGACCACGTCCTGCACCGGCCTTTGTGGTCGGATCAATTCTCATTACCATTACATCAGAGCCTTTCTCAGAGAGTGACGGCACATTAGGGTAGTAGCGGTAGTTGTAGGTGCCGTGGCAATTGAAGAACTCCGGACGGTCGCTGTTGAAGTTCTCGATGAAAGTGTCCATAAATCTGTCTGTGTCAACAGATTGGGCGCTTGCAGTACCTGCCGCCATCAGCAGAGCCGCGCAAAGGGTGAATATTACTTTTCTCATAATTATGTGGTTTAGTTGGAAGAGGCGGGACAATCCCTCATCCCGCCCCTTAGTTTTTTAGAATTAGAGGACGATCTTAGCGCTTACCTCATCGATGAAGTAGTCTACGCCTGCACCCCAGTAGTTACCCCATACTGAACGGAGCTGGAAGCCGAAGTATGCTGTACCTGTGAATGTAGCAGTCCATACTACCTTACCGTCTTCAGTGATCTCAGTTGTTGAAGCTGCACCGTAACCGCATCCCTCTGGGAGACCTGCGCCGAGGAGGTTGCCATCCCAAGCTGGGAGTGGTGAACCTACTGCCCAGTAGTTGAAGAGCTCGAGGATAGTAGATCCTGAACCGTCTTCTCCAAGAACTTCAGCATCCTGGCCGATGCACCACCACATAAGACCGTTGTCAACAGTGTTCTCACCCCACTTAACCTGAGCTGAGATCTCGATTCTGTCACCTTCTACAACCTCGATTGCCTGGTATACAGTAGACTTGAATGAGTACTGCATAAACTGGCTCTCACCACCGAGTCTGAGGCAACCGCCCTGGCCACCTGCAGGAACTGTAGCTGTGTGACCGAACTCGTGTACGAACTGAGGATCAGTAGTCTCACCTGACCAGTCCTCTGCCATCATAAAGTACTCCTTAACTGTCCAGAAAGCAGCGTCGTCAGCCTCCATTGAACCACCCTTGAGGAGCTCGTTGTAGCCGATAACCTCTACAGTTGTCTCGAATACGTCAGTGTCGCCAGCTGCGCCGGTAACTGTAGCCTTTACAGTGTAAGTCTTGTCGAACTCAGGGAACTCGTGGTTTACAGTGAACTCAGTAGAAGCCTCGCTGCCGTCACCGAAGTCCCAAACGATAGAAGCTGCGTTCTCAGAAGCAGTTGCGTCGAAAGTGAAGATCTTACCGAACTTACCTGCGCGGTCAGTCTGAGCTGTAGCTGAGAAGTAAGCCTTCACAGCACCTGCAACAGTCACGTCCTTCTCTACGCTCTTTGCATTACCATCAGCATCCTGAACTGTAAGCTTTACAGTGTAAGTTCCGGCTGCGTCATAAGTGTGCTCAGGAGAAGCCTCTGTTGAAGTGTTCTCGTCACCGAAGTTCCAGAGATAAGCCTCTGCACCCTCAGATGCGTTTGTGAACTTCACTGTAAGAGCTTCTGCTGTGAATGTGAAGTCAGCCTTGAGTGCCGGCTTCTCCGGACCTGGCTTCTCAGTGTCCGGACCTGGAGGCGTTGGGCCTGGAGGGGTTGGTGTAGCAGGGTCCTCACAAGCTGCAAACATAGCAGCTGCCATTGCGAATGCCGCAAAAAGTTTGAAAATCTTTTTCATTGTACTTAAAAATTAGGTTTGTGTTGGTTATTAAATAGTTGGTATTGGAAATAATGTTCTTACTCCGCCCTCAGGGAGGTTCTTGGCAAGCGCCTCATCCCATTCTGAGCTGTTGAGGTCGAGTACGATCACCACGCTGGTGTTGCTTTCTGCAAGTTCGTACTCTGTAGGGTTTGCAATCTCAAGTCCGAGGACAAGAAGCTGGTACTTTCCGTCTGTAAGGATGGAAGAAGCCTGTCCCGCGAGGGTCTTGAGGTCTACAGTCACATAGCAGGTACCTGTGTTTTCACCCTCCTTTACGCTGATCTTGCCAGGGATGGTGCAGAGGTTTACCGGGAGCTCTGCTGCAGGAACATCCTTCGAGTCGTACTCGGCGATCTTTCTTGCAGTCTCGCTGTCGCAAACCTTCAGGTCCACGCTGAACGCCTTTTCCTTGGCAAGAGCACCTGCGCGCACAACTCCAAGGGCTATGTTGAGCTTTCCGTCTTCGAAATTGCAGACATATGTCTTGTTCTGATCCAGAGGTCCGTTAGGGATAGGATAGCTGTTATCCATTCCGGTCACAGTGGCCTGAGGAATGTATATCTTAGGAAAGCCATAATCCTTGTTTGCGTCACTTGGCTCACAGCCGGCAAGGATTGAAACCATAGCGGCCAAAGCAAGGAACAAAAGATTTTTTCTTGAAAAGATTGTCATATTCTTTACCTTTAATTTTAGTTATATTCAGGATTCTGGGTGATCGCTCCGTTGGAGTTGGTTACCTCCTTGCGGGTGAACGGCAGATAGTAGTTGCGTTTGTGGAACACTCTGTTCTCAACGTTTGTGAATGAGTACTGGTAACCTCCGAGGTTGTTGCGGCGTACAACTGCACCCTTGATAGGCTTGTTCAGCACGTCTTCAGCATCAAGCCAACGGAGAAGGTCCCAGTAGCGGTGATCCTCAAATGCGAGTTCCACGCGGCGCTCGTGCTTCACAGCCTTTCTGAAGTCAGCCTTGCCTGCTGCAGTCACTGCAGGAAGAGCAGTACTTGCGCTGTTGCGGACCTCAGTGAGGGCCTGGCGGGCTGTCATTCCGTATCCCTTAGGGTCTGCATCCGGACCGTAAGCCTCGTTCATTGCCTCTGCATAGTTCAGAAGCACTTCTGCATAACGGAACACCGGCCAGAGGTGGTCTGTGCTTCCGCCTTCCACGAGGTTCAGGTTAGGAGCAAGGAACTTTCTGAGATAGTAGCCTGTCTTGCTGGCTCCGTTTGTCTTCTGGTCGAACTGTCCGCCTGGAGACTGGTCGAAGTCAGTGACGCCGTTCCATTCGCATCCGTTGTAGACGATGGTTGCAGCCATACGAGGGTCGCGGTTGACATAAGGATTGGCAGTCTGTGCTCCGATATATTCATAAGAATCCACGAGGTTGTGGCTCGGAGTGATGCCGCTGTTTCCTCCGCGTGTTCCTATCGGATAGTTGAGGCGCTCAGGTGTGCTGCTGTTTGCCTTGCGGATAAGGAAGATGGACTCGAGGTCACTTGTGGAGTTGTTCTTGATGAAGTAGTCTCCATACTTCCTGTTCACAGGCATAGTGTAAGGCTGAGGCACTCTGCCGCCCTCACCGAAGCCGAATCCTTTCTCGAAGATGGCCTTGCGGGTCTGGATGAGTTCGTTAGCCGCTTCAGCTGCTCTTTCCCACTTTGCAGGATCATTCTCCGGGTTGTTACGTGGGCTGGCTGCGTAGAGAAGGACGCGGGCCTTGATGGCCAGGGCGCTGGTCTTGTCGAAGCGTCCGGTGTTGTCTCTGAAGTTCCAGTTTGCAACATCTGCGATCTTGTTCTCCGGAGTCTCGTCGAGCATCACGCGCCAGTCGAGGCAGACCTTGTCCTTGTTCTCGTCGATAAGTCTTACTATGTGCTCTACAACATCTTCGTAGGTAGCCTGCTGATAAAGGCCGTTGCCTCCTTCAGCCTCCTGTATGATAGGAACTCCTCCATACATCTTGATGAGTTCGGCATAGTAGTAAGCCTCTGCGATTCTTGCTTCAGCTCTCTGCCAGTTGAGGTTGATCACATCTCTCTTGTAGGCTCTTGGATTACTTGTGTTGTAGATCGATCCGTCAGGGTTGTACATTGTGGTCGTGTCCCTGTTCAGAGCGAGGAACTCTTCTCCGTCCTTTGCATAGTCGATGAAGAAATGAGCGGCTCTGATACCTTCATAGTAGTTCTTGTAGAGGTACGCCAGAGGATTTACATCTGGGGAGATGAGTCCTCTGTTGAAGTATGATACGTCCGACACTGGTGCTGTCTGCACGGCTTCGTCAGAAGCTGCTGCGAACAGGTTACCGTCGATAGTCTCGAAACCGTACTGCATCGGAGCATAGTATGCGTTTGCAAAGTTAGTCAGGGTCGCAGATCTGGTCTCAAGCCTGTCTATCGTGTCAAACACATCCATTCTTGTATCCAAAAAGTCTTCACATCCGCAGAAAGCCAAAGCTGCTGCAGAGATGAGAATGATATTTTTGATGTTTCTTTTCATTATGTTGGCATTTTACCGGTTAAAAACTGATCTGTACTCCGACATTTGCAGACTTGAGTGCTGGATAGCCGTAGTAAGCTGTTTCTGGGTCCATCTTGCATTCGTTCAGCAGGTTGCTGAATGTGAGAAGGTTGAGTGCGTTGATGTAGAGACGGCACTTTGTGATGCCTGCATTACGCACTGCCCTGAGGTTTGCAAGGTCGTAGCCCACTTCTACGTTCTGGAGTCTGATGTAGTCGTTCTTGCGGATCCAGAATGAGCTTGAACGGTAGTTGTTGTCGTTCTGTCCGGTTGTAAGACGAGGGAATGTAGCATATTCTCTTGTGTCGATGTTCTGCTCAGGGTAATATGCCCACGCGCCTCTTGCCCACTCGAAGATGTTGCCATAGTTGAGGAACGGCTTCCAGGCTGAGTAGTCGAGGAGGTTGACAGTACCGCCGGCACTTCCTGTGAAGAGGAATGAGAAGTCAAATCCCTTGTATTCGAAGTCTGCACCTACGCTGAACTGAAGCTTAGGATAGCCAGGTCCGCCGATCTCGCTGATGTCGGTCTCGTCAACATAGCCGTCACCGTCCCAGTCCATATATTTAAGGTCTCCCGGCTGTACGCTTCCGAAGAGAGGAGTAGGGAGGTCCTTCTTGAGTGAACCGTCGAGGTTGAAGTCGTTCACCTGATAGAAGCCTATGCAGGTAAGTCCCATTCTTGTTCCAAGAGGGCGGCCTGTAGCTGCATTGTAGGCATATTTCGGTGGAACCTCTCCCATAAAGTCAACGGTATTCTTTGCATATACGGCATTTCCGAACACTGAATAGCTGAAGTCGCCGATCTTGTCAGTGAATGTGATGTTTCCATCGACTCCCTGGTTGGTCATTCTTCCGATGTTCGAATAATATACGTTTGTACCGTTGTAATCCATACGGGTGTTGTCGAGGGTAAGGATGTCGCTCCTCTTGTCGATGAAGTAGTCAGCTGTGATGCTGAGCTTGTCGAAGAGGTTCATATCGATACCGGCATTGAGCTTGAGGCTCTTCTCTGCAGTCACGTCAGGGTTTGCGATGAAAAGAGGTACAAGACCGCTTCCGCCGCCACCGAATGAAGGTCCAAGGCCGGTGATGAAGCTTCCGCCGTTAGCATAGTACTGCTGATAGAGGTAGCGTCCGTTAGTCTCGAATCCGCCGATCGCAACATTTGCCTCGGTCGAGCCTGAAAGACCTGCCGATCCTCTGACCTTCAGGAGATTCACTACATCGCTGTCCTTGAGGAATGACTCGTTGGAAACGACCCACGCAAGTGAACCTGCAGGGAAGAATCCGTAACGGTTGCCAGGTGCATACGCGTCGCTTCCGAAATATGAGAACGCGAGTTCTGCGATATAGCGGTTGTCGTAGGCGTAATTCACCTTTCCGTTGTAGTTGATGAAATGGTATTTCCAGTTGTAGAACGCCGATCCCATTCCTGTGTAGTCGGAAATATGGGCGTTGAGGGCTGCGTTTACGGCATTCAGACCGAATGTGTTGCCGTAGCCGAGTGTCACGTTGCCCTGCATCCAACGCTCCTTGCCAGAAGTCCAGTAACCGTTTGACCTGATGTAGGTCGACTGGTCATCTGTCTGGGCAACGCCGTTGATGTATCTTGCATAGGTGCGTGTCTTGCCTGTGTTACCGATACTTCTTGAGTAGAATGAGAATCCTTCCTCGAGATAGAGTCCGTCAAGCAGGAAATCAAGGTCTTCAATGAACTTGAAGTTGGCCTGGAGCACCTTTGTTCTGCTTGTGGTCCATCCAAGACCGGTAAGTGAAGCTACAGGGTTGTCAGGATAGATGGCAGTACCTGAGAACTTGCTGATAGGGTCAGTCGAAGCCTCATCGTAGATAGGGTAGATGTTCGAAGGATAGTTCAGCACGTTCTGAGTGAGTGTGTACATATCATAGTTAGGACGTGTCCTGTCTTCAAGACGTCCGCCGATGTCCATCTTCACTGTCAGCACCTTGCCGAAGTTCATATCGAAGTTGGTGCGGACACCATACTTTGCATATGTGGCATTCGATGTCTGGTCAGTGTTCTTTACATTGAACAGACCCTGCTGGTTTGCATAGTCCAGAACCACGTTGTAGCGTACCTGGTCGGAGCCGCCTCTGAAAGAGAGAACGCCGTCAGTGTACATTCCGTTGTTCTTAAACACCTCATCATACCAGCTGACATCAGTGCCCTGGCCGTACCAGTACGCATTGAGGGTCTCGTTGTCATACTGTGGAGTCCACACTCTGCCGTTGTCGTTGCTGACTGCCTGGTTGTAGAAGTAGGCATATTCATACGATCCGAGCGGCTTCGCCACGTTGATAGGCTGCTGCACACCGGTGCGTGTCTGGAATGAAACCACAGGTGCACCTGCATTTCCTCTCTTTGTCTCGATCCAGAGAACGCCGTTTGCACCGTTCATACCGAATGTGGCAAGAGCTGCGGCATCCTTGAATACGGACACTGTGCTGATCTCCTCAGGAGTAAGGAACTCTATATATTCCGGCTTCACCTCGAAACCGTCAACATAGTACTTGAGGGTGTTCAGGTCTGTCGACTGGGCATACGAACCTATTCCGCGGATGAACATCCTGGATGTGCCGTATCCCGGTGTGCCGTCTCCCTTGACAATGAAGAGACCCGGCAACTTGCCTGAAAGTGTGTTGGTGAGATTTGGTGTTGCGGACTCATAAAGTTCCTCGCCGCTTACAGTCGAGACTGCTGCGGTGTTTCTGATAGCGGATGTTTCCATCAGATTTGCCGGAACCTTGAGGCTGTCAGCGCCTGTCTTCAGATCCTGGGCGCCGGCATTGAAAGCGGCGGCAACCGTCAACCCCAAAATCAGGCTTGTTATTCTATATGTCTTCATAGTAACTTCTTTTGGAATCGTTTATTAATAACCAGGATTCTGGACGATGATACCCTTATTCACCTCGCCCTGGAGGAAAGGCTCAAGGAACCATTTAGGATGCCAGTAAGCTGTGTATGAATAAGCATCCCAGTATGACACGAGACCTGCCTTTGTGTTGCCGTCTGTTGTCAGGAATGAAATCTCAGTCATATCTCCACCGAGAATGCTGCCGATTTCAGGGTGCTTCCAGTGCTTGAGGTCATAGTACCTGTGGTTTTCCTCGAAGTACTCAAGAGCCTTCTCGCGGACGATGAGCTCTCTGAGCTTAGCCTTGTCTCTCTCATCCACTGAAGGAAGACCTGCTCTGTTGCGGATGATGTTGAGGTACCTGAGCGCGTTGTCTGTTTCGCCGATTTCATTGTACGCCTCAGCAAGGTGGAGGTAGTTCTCTGCAAGACGGAACAATGGGAACTCAAGCCACTTTCTTGCTCCGGCCTTGTAGTAGAACTTGGTAGGGGCACCGATTCCGCGGCCCTCGATTGCTCTTGCCATACTTGCAGCGATGTCCTCGCTTGTGGCAAGGCTGGCCATATACCACATTCCTTCGTTCCAGTTGGCGTCTCCGTCATTTGAGCGGCCGTACAGTCCCGGTACACAGATGTCTACTCGGAAGCGAGGCTCGATCTTCTCGATGTTTGCAAAGAAGTCATCGATAGGACGTGGTGCAGCTTCGCCGACCTTAGGCCAGTCGATCTCTCCACCGTCCTTGTCGCGATAGACTCTTGCAAAGTTGGTGAGTACACCTCTCTGTGAACGCTCACCGGCATCGCAATATGCTGACCAGTTGTAGCCTTCTGTCATATTGTTGTACACCTGCTGGTAGCTGGCGATCTTGAACGCAAGGATGAGCTCAGGTCCGTTGAGTTCTGAAACTCCGCGACCGTAGTCGTCTATTGCCTGCTCATAAGTGTTCCTGTTGCCTTCTCCAGCTGTGAAGATGAGGTGCTTGCCGTTCTGTGAAGCCCAGTTAAGCACGTCGAGGTGCGCCTGGATAGCGTCACGGTAGCGCTGCTCGTCATAGCCGCCAAGCCAAACGATATGCTTGTCACCATTGAACTTGAGGTTGTTCTCGTCAACATAAGAAGTATTGGAGTTGAAGAGAGGGCGTGCTGCGAATGTGAGAAGGCGGGCCTTCATCGCGAGTACTGCTCCCTTTGTGATGCGTCCTACCCACTTCTCGCCGTCGCCTGGCTCGATGTCTACCCAGTGGTCTGGAAGTCTGTTGTATGCTTCCTGGATGAGCTCAAGAGTGTAGTCGAGGGTCTCCTGTGCGGTTGCTCTAGGGAAGTTGATGTCGTCTGTCATCTCGTTCGCCTGTCTTACGATAGGAACGCCGCCCCAACGGTAGAACATACCCATATAGCGGTAGGCCATAAGGCCGTACGCTTCTCCTTTCATATATTCCTTCATCTCTGCGCTGAGCTCAGGGACCTGGTCGATGTTGGCGATCACGAGCCAGCAGATTCGGATCACTTCCCAGTTCTCGTCGTAGTCTGCAGGGAATCCCTGGTAACCGTCTGCCGGTGCAGGGTTAGGGCCGTTTACCACGAGGTTGTAGCCTGCGTGCCAGCTGTAGCCGCGGCTGATCTCGCCAGAGAAACTTGCGAGGGTGCCGTGGTTGATCTGCCAGCCTTCAGGCAGACCGTCGCGCAATGCTCTGTGATAAGCTCTCCAGAGCATTCCTTCCGCATCCTTTCTGTTTGAGAAAACGTCTTCCTTGTACACGCTTCCGGTCACTTCCGGCATCTCAAGGAACAGTTCGCAAGATGTGAATCCTGCAAGGATGGCAAGTGTCAATATTATATTTTTGATTCTATTCATATCTGTTCCTCCTTAGAATTGAATGTTAACGCCGACATTTGTCGTTCTGGTAAGAGGGAAGACGTATGAAATGTTACCTTCCGAACCTCCGAGGTTGTCCTTGGTCTCAGGGTCGATACCATATGCCTTCATCTTGTCGAACATAGTGAGAAGGTTGTTTGCATTCATATAGACGCGGAGTCCTGAAAGTCTTGCTCTTCTCATAAACTTCGAGTTAGGTGCGAATGAGTAGCCGAGCTCGATGTTCTTGATTCTCAAATGGTCGCTTGAAAGTGCCCAATGGTCGCTCTTCGGACCGAAGTTGTAGTGGTCCTGAGTTGCATCGTACACGGCGCGTGGGTAAGTGATCTTAGCTCCGGAAGCCACCTTCTCAGGTGTCCATCTTCCGTCCCACTGCCATCTGAAGGCGTTTCCTGCTCTCTTGAAGAACGGGCTGGTGATTCGTGATATATAATAGGTACCCATTGCTGTACCTGAGAGAACCACCTTCACGTCGAATCCCTTGTAGTTGAATCCGAGCTTTCCTCCGAACTGCATCATAGGTCTGTTAGGGTAGCCGATAGGGGCCATATCCTTGTTGTCGATCAGACCGTCACCGTTGAGGTCGAGGTACTTGATGTCGCCGAGTGTCACTGCGTTTGCACTTGCAGAGAAGTAAGGGCGGCTGTTGAGTTCCTCGAGAGTGTCGTAGTAGCCGTCGGTGATGTAACCGAAGTTCTGTCCGATACTGTGTCCTGTCTGGTTCATCCAGTCGTAAGGGTTAGGTGCCTCAGCTCTGTAGATGATCTTGTTCTTTGCATAGGTGAGGTTACCTTCTATATAATAGCCCCAGTCTCTCTTCTTCTCTGTCCAGCCCATAACGATCTCGTAACCCTTGTTGCTTACCTGTCCGACATTCACTGGAGAAGTGCTGCCTGAAGGAAGACCGAAGGTTGCCGGAATCACACCGAGTGTGGTGAGGATGTCCCTTCTGTTCTCTGTGAAATAGTCAGCTGTCACTGAGAGTCTGTTGCTGAAGAACTTCGCCTCGAGACCTGCACTCATCTTCTCTGACTTTTCCCAAGTCACATCTGGGTTTCCGAGAGTACCCTCTGCAGAACCTGTGTAGATGGTGTTGTGCGCGTCTGTGCTGGTTCCGAACTGGTAGTAGTTACCGCTGAGCGAACCTGACTGGGTAGAGCTGTCAAAGCTCCAGTGGCTGAGGTTGATTGAATATGTGCCAGGGAGATAGAGGTAGCGTCTTCCACCGATCTGGTCGTTACCCACGAGACCGTAGCTTCCGCGAAGCTTGAGGAAAGTCACGAAATTGTTCTCTGGGAAGAAAGGCTCATTTGAGATGACATAACCAAGAGAGAATGCAGGGAAGAGACCAAAGCGCTTGCCCTTCGCGAAGTTCTCTGTTCCGTTGTATGCCACGTTGGCCTCGAACATATAGCGTGTGTCGTAGTCGTATGTCACGCGTGCCGATGTACCGATAAGGCCGCTTGGAGTGTTGAAGCTGTCACCAGGCATAGTGTACTTTGTTGCACGTCCCAGGAGGAGGGCTCCTACCGAGTGCTTGCCGAAGTTGCCCTGATAGTTGATGGTCGCGTCAGCATAGAAGTCACGCATACCGCCCCACGAACCTGATGAATAGCCGTCAGCACCTACAGTACCTCCGAAGAACTCATACTCGTTAGGATTGCTCTGGCTTCTTCTTACTGTATAACGAGGAATTGCAAATGACTGTACAGCCACCTTGCTTGCATTCTCCTGATATCTTACGCTGGCCTGAACGTCCAAACCTTTAAGGAGATATGACATATCGTGTCTGAGCTTCATTGTCACGTCCACACGTGTGTTTGATGTCACTCCGAGCGAGCGGCCGAGGAGTGCCGGAAGCCAGCTTCCTGTCATCTCGTTGTCAGTCCTCTTCTGGAGTCCGTCCTGAACAGAGTTCTGAGGACGGTCGAAGTCCACGATGAGCTTGTCGTCAAGGATCATTGCCCTGTTGGTGAACGGGTTACCCTCGTAGATGATCTGCATAATGCCGCTGTAACGGCTGTAGAGGCTACCTGTTCCAGGACCTTTGTTCACGCCGAACTGTCCTGAAGTGTTGACCGAAAGGGTTGTGTTCTTGAAGATGTCGACGTCGATGTTTGCTCTTACGTTGTACCTCTGGTATCTCGAACCTGTGTTTACATTGAAGTAGTTTGTGTTCTGCATAATACTCTGCTGGTCGAAGTAGCTGAGTGACACGTAGTACTTCACGCGTTCTGTACCGCCGGATACACTGAGGTTCGCCTGCCACTGAGGAGCTACCCTGCTGTAGAGCTCAGCATAAGCGTCTGATGTACCATAATAAAGTGCAGGGCTGTTGAGGAGCTGGTCCTTCTGCTCCTGAGTGAGGTTCATCGCTGCAACTTCTGCAGGAGTGAAGTCTCTGTTGTTCTGGAACTTCCAGAGGTCGTCCTCTGTGAATAGGAAGTTCTTCAGGGCAGTACTGCCGTAACCTTCCACCTCATTCATCACGGCCTCATTTCTGAAGAGTGCGTACTCATAAGAAGAGAGACCTCTCTGGAGGTTGGTCGCATTGGTCACACCGAAGTTGCCTGAGAAGCTTACCTTAGGTTTTCCTACCTGACCACGTCTTGTAGTGACGATGATCACACCGTTAGCAGCGCGGATACCATAGACAGCTGTTGAAGATGCATCCTTAAGTACTGAGATTCCGAGGATATCGTTAGGGTTCAAACTGTTCATAATGCTCATCGCGTGGCTTGCAGGCTGCTCGATACCGTCGATGACGATAAGCGGAGCAGTGCTTCCCGAATACGATGACACACCGCGGATGGCGATGTCGGCAGCATCCTGACCAGGCTCACCGCTGACTGTCACGGCGCTGAGACCAGGAGTGATACCTACCAGGGCTGATGACACGTTTGCAACCGGAGCTGCGATGATGTCGTCGCCTGTAACAGCGGTGATCGCACCTGTTACGTTTACTCTTTTCTGAGTGGCGAACGCTGTCACGACAACTTCCTCGAGAATCTTCTTGTCTTCCTTGAGGACGATGGTGAATCTTGTTCTGCCGCTTGTGGAGATCTTTTCATCTGAAAAGCCGATGCAGGTGACGGTGATCTCTGCGTTGCTTCTTATTTCAAGAGAGAAGTTTCCGTCTAAGTCTGTCACTGCACCGTTTGTAGTGCCGGTCTCGATCACTGTCGCTCCGATTACCGGCTGTCCGGTCTCGTCCACGACGTTACCTGTGATCGTCTTTCTCTGTTGTTCCATAGCAGAGAACCCTTCGGACTTTACATTTTCCGCCCTTGCAGGAGGAAGTGCACACATAAGGAACAAAGACAGAGCAACAAGCTGGCGTAGAATCCCGCTTGTTCCAGTCTCACGATATGTGTGGGTCTGTTTAGTGTCTTTCATCATACGTAAAGTTGATAAGGTGTGGTTATTTATGTGGTTATACTAATTGTCTCTAGTAAGGCTGCTTGGTTCCGAGAGGATTTTCAGCGTCCTTGTAGAACTGCTCCATCAGCTGAGGGACATTCTTGTCCTCCTTGATGTCCTTGATGACATCTGCAAACTGAGAAGCTACGCTGTCCATAATGAGCTTACCTGCCTTGGCTGTAGCCTTTGATCCGTCTCCGCCGTAGTGGTTAGGGAAGCTTGCGTACCACCATATGCCTGTGTAGACGTGCTCGAGGTTGTTAATCCTGTCGAGGTCTGCTCCTGACTGAGTGCCTGCAAGTTCAGGGTGTACGAGGTCGGGAACGATGGATTTCACCATTGAGGTCTCGCGGTTACCTGCGTGCTGGTCGAGCGGGTCGTGCATTGTCAGCGCCTCTGCCTGCTGGATCACCTCACGGTCATATGAAGGCTGGTACCAGTAAAGGGCGTAGTCCCTCTTCTGTGAAAGCTGGGATATGCCGAAATACTCGAGGAAGGCCTTGTTTCCGCCGTGGCCGTTGACGATGATGATCTTCTTGAAGCCGTTGCGGCTGAGCTCGTCGAGAGTCTCCTGGAGCACCTTCCAGATCAGCTCAGGTGAATATGCGATCGTTCCCGGCTGGTGTCTTGCCTCATTGATCTGGCTGAAATAGTACCAAGGGAACACTACCGCGTATTCCATCTCAGCTGCCCTGAGGGCCATTTCTCTGGCTGTGTAGACGTCAGTTCCAAGAGGCATATGCGGTCCGTGCTTCTCAAGCACTCCGATAGGGAGGATAGCTGTTTCGCAGCTCTTCTTTACCGCCTCCTTGAACTCGATGGCAGAAAGTTCTTCCAACTGTACGGAAAGTTTCTGCGCCTGCGCCATTATGCCGCTGAGGCATAGTGCGAGAATTAGGATTGTTTTCTGAAGTTTCATTGTCTTGACTATGTGGTTGTTGTTTTATTCGGGGGTCCTTTATGCAAGGCAGAGTGCTCCGGCTCCAAGTATGCCGCAGTTCTCCTTGTCTGAACTCAGGATGCTGAGCTTCTCTATGGATTTCGGATAAGGGAAGTCGGCGAGATTTGCGGCTATCGCATCCTTGAAAAGGTCGAATGACTTCGCTATCGAGCCTCCGAATATGATAGCCTGAGGGTCAAGTGTCAGAACAACGATCTTTACAAGGTAAGCCAGGTGCCTGCCATATTCGTCGAATATCTTCTTTGCCTCTTCATTTCCGCTGCGGGCCTCAAGCGACAGTCCGTAGCCGTCCTTGCCTGCAACTTCAGTGAAGAATCGGCTTCCGCATAAGTCCTCGAGCTTTCCGTTCATATACGGAATCTCTCCGAATTCGCCGGAACCGCAGTTGGCGTCAGCAAGAAGGCGGCCGTTCTGGATTATTCCTGCTCCAAGGCCGGTTCCCAAAGTGGCTCCGACAAAGTGGTCGAATTCCTTACCCTCTCCGAAGATCTTTTCTCCTAATGCAAAGCAGTTGGCGTCATTGTCCACGAACACAGGTAGGCCGAATTCTGCCTCAAGAATCTCCTTGAGCGGAACCTCATCCCATCCGGCAATGTTCTGCACATTGTATACAATGCCCTTTTTTCTGTCCACGACGCTAGGAACGCCGATGCCGATCGCTGCAGTCTCCTCATTTATGAGACCGGTGATCAGGTCCTTCAATAATCCGATGGTGGTCTCGCCTCCGATTGATGCTTTTGTGTCAGTCTTTGCATAGCTGACGATGTTTCCGGATTCTATCCTTCCACCCTCAATGGAGGTGCCTCCAAGGTCTATTCCCAATATGTTTTTCATTGTGTGTTTTGGTTGGATAGGCCTTTTGCGTGCTTTTGCAACTTGTTGCAAAGTCCGTTCGGGCCTTGCTCTATTCTATTTGGTTATCAGTGTTGTGCCAAAATTAGATTTTTAAAATGTCAAATGCAAATATTTGAGCAAATGATTTTAAGATTGCAACAAGTTGCATAATATGGATATGAAAAACACCCCATCGCGGTGATGGGGTGATATGGTTTCAGGCCGGAGCGTCTGATTAGGGCTGTACCGGAAAAGTGTGTCAGCAGGAAAACGATGAGCCTCGGATTATAAGTCTGGAACCGAACACGCGGGTGATGTCCTTTTCGGTGAGTTCTCCATTGCAGAGCCGCAGTGCAGTGTCTGCGATTTCCTCTCCGATTTCTTCCAGAGGACGGCTGAGGCAGGTTACTGACGGGTTGGAGAATTTGCATTCCGGCGCCTCGTCGAAACTCGCGATGGCGATGTCCTGGGGAATCGACAGGTTCATAAGCTTGGCGGCTGAGACTGCTTGGAGTACCGAAATGAAATTAGGCAGTATGATGGCGTCAGGCCTTGGATCTGTCTTCAAGAAACGGCTGATGACCTCAGAGGTGTCGTCGGTAGTGAGCTCGCTGTAGATGAGGAGTCTGGGGTCGAAAGGCAGATCGTTTTCCTTGATGACATCTTTGTATGCCGCCACCCTTTCCTTGTAGACGGGACACTTGTAATGCTTGGCGGCGAATGCGATCCTCCTGCATCCGGCAGAAACAAGATGCCGGGTCAGTGTGTAAGAACCCATATAGTTGTCAATCAGGAATTTAGGGCAGATTCCTGCGTAGTGTATTCTGTTGAAAAGTATGACTTTTATCCCTCTTTTCTGTGCCTCTTCCAGATGGGTGTTGTCATCTATGTCCATACTCTGGGATATGATGAGGCATCTGATGTGGGCGGGAGACAGCCTTGACACGATCTCCTTCTCCCTCTTTGCGGAGTTGTCCGAGCACATTACCGAGAGCAGGTACTTGTCTTCGATCTTGCCCTGGATGGTGTGTATGATGCTGTTGTAAAAGACATTGTCTCTTGCAGGGACGATGACGGCTATGGTGTCAGGCTCAGTCTGTATGTTTCTGGAATCCCTGTAGCCCATTTCTTCCGCCACCTTGCGGATGCGGTTCCTGGTCTTTATGTTGATCAGACTGCTGTCCGCGAGGGCGCGGGAAACCGTCGAAGGAGACAGATGGAGCTTGTCGGCGATGTCGTAGATTGTTACTTTCTTTGCCATAGGTTCATAGGTTATTCGAAGCACAATGCGGCTGCACCGTAAACCGGAATGTTTGCTTCTGTGGACTTGAAGATCTTGATGTTCTTCACCGTTCCTTTGTAAATGAACGAGTTGACTGTCTTGAGCATCGTCTCCTTGTAGAAATCATAGGCTTCAGCCATTATGCCTCCGATGACGATGGCATCGGGGTCGAGGGCGTACATTATCGTCTTGATGGCATTACCCAGGTCCATTCCGAAAAGTTCGTATATCGCCAAGGCTATCTTGTCCTTCTTTTTTGCCCTTGCCAGCAGGATCTCGTTTTTCAGGCCGTACTTCTCCTCGAAATACTTTGTGCTGCAATAGTACTCGTAGTCGTGGTCGCGGTACGGGATGGAACAGAACTCTCCGGCTCCGGCGTTCCTGCCCGAATAAAGTTTGCCGTTGATTATGATGCCGACTCCGAAACCGGTAGCTATGGTTATCCCTGCGATGTTTTCATAGTCTTTCGCGACTCCGAAATATTTCTCTCCCAGGGCAAAGCAGTTTGCGTCGTTGTTTATGTAGACAGGTACGTTGAACTGCTCCTCGAGGATGTCTTTCAGGTGTACCTTGTGCCAGGAAGGGATGTTGGTGGGGTTGATGACTATACCGTGCTTGACATCTACCAGGCTCGGTACGCCGACTCCGATTCCGGCGACTGAGTCTGTGTAGACTGAATTGATGGTGTGGATGATCTCGCTCAGGATGACTTCCTCAGCTTCCCTGTTGTTTACCTCCCTGTGGACTATGTCTGCGATGACTCCGTTCTCGATTCTTGCCGCACTGAGATGCTTGCCTCCAAAGATCACCCCGATTACATTCTTCTGCAACTTATCCTGGCTAAAGATCATATCTTATGAAATGTTTGAAATCTAACTGCAATAATACAAAAAAATACTGTAAAATTCCAAATCAAAACCCTTTCAGAATCAAGGTTTTTTCCTACCTTTGCATTCATATGTCGAAAACTTTTGGGTACATTTTGAACCCGAGAACGCTCTTATATGATGTAAAAAGGCGTTCTCGTTTGTCGTGGGTGGTAATGCTCGCGACACTTTTCGTCGTGAGTGTGGTGATGGCGGGATTCTATTTCTGGATCTATGTGTCAGTCCTCGGTCTCGAGCCTCCTAAGACCCTGCTTCTCAAAAAGGAGAACGCGGAGTGGTGCTCGAAAATGGAGGTCATGAACAGACATCTGGATCAGTATGAATCTGCCTTGGAGTCCCTCCAGATGAGGGATGACGGCATCTATCGTTCGATCTTCGGTATGAACGAGATCCCGTCAGAAGTGCGAAATGCCGGCTTCGGTGGAGTGAACAGGTACGCTCACCTCGATATGATTGACTCTGACGGCCTTCTCAAGAACACGGCTGTGAGACTTGACATCCTGACAAAGAAGACCTATGTACAGAGCCGTTCTTTTGATGAGGTTGCGCAGCTTTCGAAGAGGGCTGGCGACATGGCTATGTGCATCCCTGCAATCCCGCCTGTAAATCCGGATCCTTCAATATACAGACTTTCAAGCTCGTTCGGTTATCGTTCGGATCCTTTCACCGGCCGCTCTAAGCGTCACACCGGTGTGGACTTTGCCATGAAGCCGGGCAATCCGATCTACGTGACAGGAGACGGCGTGGTGGAAAGCGTCAAGTTTGAGTTCTTTGGCTATGGTAACCAGGTGGTCATTGACCACGGTTTCGGTTACAAGACAAGGTATGCTCACTTGAAGTCTGTAGGCGTTGTTGAAGGTATGAAGGTCAAGAGGGGAGAGTGCATCGGCGAGAGCGGAAATTCAGGCCGCTCGTCGGGACCGCACCTGCATTATGAGGTGCTTTACAAGGATGCTCCTGTCAACCCTGCGAACTATTTTGACCTGACCATAACTCCTGAGGAGTATGCCACAATGGTCCAGAACACGGCTGATGCTTCCGGCAGGATAACACTGCATCCGTCTCATAAGAAAAAGGGACGCATATGAGACAGGGCTACTTCTTAGACAAGAACGACATCAAGGTCAAGAAAAGAAAGACATCGGTATGGGTCGCTATGCGTAAAGTACTGGTGTTCTTCATTGCTACTATGTCGGTAGCGGTGATATATTACCTTATCTTCGCCCTCATCTTCAACACTGCGGAGGAGCAGAAGCTCAAGAACGAAAACCGCATGTACGCGAATGAGTATCCCGAGCTGGCAAGGAAAGAAGCCCTTCTTTCCGACGTCATCGAGGGCCTTCAGCTGAAGGATGACCGTATATATGAGGAAATATTCAAGACCGCCGCACCGAATGTAGATCCGATGGAATCGATTGATTTCCTTGTGGGGCTGGACAGCCTTCCGGACAGGGATCTTGTGAAATATACTGACAGGAAGCTGAGCTCTTTGAGCGAGGTCGGCAGCAGGGTGGATGCGAATTTCGAGGCCATCATGAAGGCTGTGACTGATTCCGGCTTTGTCATGCCGCCTATGCATAACCCGCTCCAGGATTTCTCGTTTGCTCAGACCGGAGCTTCGGTAGGTTACAAGATCAACCCGTTCTACAAGGTCGAGATCCAGCACAACGGCTTGGATATGATAGCCTCTTCAGGTGTTCCTGTCTATGCCGCCGCTGACGGAGTGATCAGTGGGGTAACCCGCTCGAGAAAGGGTCTCGGCAACGTCGTTGAGATCGACCATGGCAATGGGTATAAGACAAGATATGCCCATTTGGCGGATGTTGTGGCCGTGAAGGGACGCAAGGTCAACAGGGGAACGCACATCGGCAATGTCGGAGTGTCCGGCAGCTCGTTCGCGCCTCACCTTCACTATGAAGTAATACGCGACACTGTCGTGCTCGACCCGGTGAACCACCTGTTTGCCACAGTGACGCCGGAAGAATATATGAATATATTGGTAATGTCCGTAACAACCGGACAGTCAATGGATTGACACGCAGTGTCATCCTGAGGAGGCGTGGCCGACGTGAGGATCTAAATTAAGTATTTATGGAAAAATTTTTCTACACAGTAGGAGAAGTCGCTGCAATTCTGGATGAAAGCCCTTCACTTGTGCGCTTCTGGTCCAATGAGTTCTCGAAGTTCATCAAGCCTCAGAGGAACGGCAAGGGCAACAGGCTTTTCTCAAAGGATGACGTCGAGACATTCAAGCACATACACCTGCTTGTGAATGTCGAAGGCCTGACACTTGAAGGTGTGGCCAAAAGACTCAAGGGCGACAAGAAGGATGTGATAAACAAGGCCCGCGTGCTTGAGTCCCTCAAGTCTATCCGCGAGCAGCTTACAGAAATCCGCAAAGACCTTTAAATGGAACACAAAGTAAAAGACATAACAGCCGTCATCGAACAGTTCGCCCCGCTCTCCATCCAGGAGAACTGGGACAACAGCGGCCTCTGCATCGGTTCGCCAGAGGCTCCTGTCACCTCTATACTCCTCGGTCTGGACTGCACTCCGGAGCTGGTGGACGAGGCGATAGCCTGCGGCGCGGACATGATAGTCACACACCATCCCCTCATCTTTTCGGGACTCAAAAAGATAACTCCGGAAAACATTGTGGGCGAGGCTGTTATAAAAGCGATAAAGGCTGGTATAAGCATATATGCAGCCCATACAAATGCCGATAAGGTCATCGCCGGAGTAAGCGGCGCAATGGCTGCAAGGCTCGGCTTGAAGAATGTGCAGATCCTCGATGAGGACGGCGAAGGCACCGGATTGGGAGTGGTAGGAGACCTTCCGGAGCCGATAAGCGCAGAAGAGGCTATTGCACTGGTGAAGGGCAGATTCTCGCTCAAGGCGATGAGGACGTCGAGGCCGTTGGAGGGAAAGATATCCCGCGTGGCCATGTGCGGTGGCTCTGGTGGCTCGCTGATTTCAGCGGCGGCACGTTCAGGGGCGCAGCTGTACATCAGCGGCGACATTTCATATCACAATTTCTTCACAAAAGAGGGATTCATGATTATGGATATAGGCCATTATGAAAGTGAAATAGAGATAGTTGATATTTTATTTTCATTGTTAAAGAAAAATTTTCCTACCTTTGCAGTTCGCATTACGCAGAATATATATAATAACCCGATATTTTATTTTTAAGCGATATGGCTAAAAAGACAAAGAAAATCGAAACGCCGATTGACAAGAGGGAAACCTTCGTGTCCATTCAGAAGACATTTGCAGACTCAGGACTGAGTGTAAGTGAGAAGCTTCAGACATTGTACGCCCTTCAGCAGGCAGACACTGAAATAGATAAGATTCTTCAGCTCAGAGGTGAACTTCCAATGGAAGTTGAAGCCCTTGAGAACGAGATCGTTGAGATCAAGGCAAAATCAGTACGCCTTGCAGAAATGATCGAGGAGTACAACAAGTTTATCGCTGCAAACAAGATGAGCATCACTGAGTGCGAGGACCTCATCGAGAAGTACAAGTCACAGCTCGAGAACGTTGCTAACAGCCGCGAGTACGACTCACTCAACAAGGAGATCGAGAACCAGGACCTCCTCAGACAGATCTCAGAGAAGCATATCGCAGAGACTAAGGAGCGCATCTTCGACAAGAAGAAGGAGCTTGAGGTGATCAAGGAGAAGCTCGCTGTAAGAAACGAGGACCTCAAGGCTAAGAAAGAGGAGCTTGACACTATCGTTGAGGCTACTTCAAAGGAGGAGCAGATGCTCAGAGCAAACCGCGACGCTTGTGCAGAGAAGATCGACGAGAGAACAATGAGCGCATACGAGCACATCAGACACAGCTGCACAAACCACCTCGCAGTAGTTCCAGTGTTCAACGGCAACGCTTGCGGCGGCTGCTTCAACACAATCGCTCCACAGAGACTTCTTGACATCGCTTCAAACAAGAAGATGATCATCTGCGAGTACTGCGGAAGAATTCTTGTAAATCCGGATTTCGAATAATCTTAGAAACTGTATCCAGCAGTTTCAGCATTTAAAATAATATGGCTGACGAGGTAAAGAAAAGACCGGTCAGAGGAAAGAAACAGTCAGTCAATCTTGACACTCTTGGGCTTGAGATGGGTAACAGACCGCCTCAGGCTCTTGATGTTGAAGAGGCTGTCCTTGGTGCGCTTCTGATTGAACCGAACTGTGTTGATGAGGCAATGGACGAGCTCACTCCGAGCTGTTTTTACTCTGAGAAACACAGGATGATCTTCGAGGCAATGACCGCTCTCACGAGCGAGCACATTGCGCTCGACCTGCTTTCTGTGTCCCAGAAGCTCAAGTCTTCAGGCAACCTGGAGGCTGTAGGCGGAACTATAGCCCTGGCTCAGCTCTCACAGAAGATCGGTGCTGCCGCTCACATCGAGTACTACATCAGGATCCTGAAGCAGAAACACATCCAGAGAGAGCTCATCACTGCTTCTTACGACATCCTGAAGTATTCGTATGACGAGTCTGTCAATGTGGACGATCTTATCGACACTGCCCAGACCAAGGTCTTTGCGGCTATCCAGAACAACGTGAAGAGGGATGTCCAGGAGATCGGAAAGGTCATCAATGAGGCGTTGGAGGATCTCCAGGCACGTCAGGACTCTGACGGATTGAGCGGAGTGCCTTCAGGCTTCCCTTCAATCGACAAGATCACACTCGGATGGCAGGCTTCAGACCTTATCATCCTTGCGGCTCGTCCTTCGGTCGGAAAGACAGCGTTCGTGGTGAACGTCTGCCGAAACGCCGCAGTGGACTTCAATATGCCGGTGGCTATCTTCTCTCTTGAGATGCCTGCAAAGCAGCTCGCCAACCGTATGATGGTGTCCGAGACAAAGCTCAGCGCAGACAAGATCAAGGGTGGAGTGAAGCTCCAGCCATGGGAGTGGGAGCAGCTGGACATCCAGCTCAAGCGACTGGCGAAGGCACCTATATATATAGATGACACTCCTTCACTTCCGGTAATGGAGTTCCGTTCGAAGGTGAAGAGACTCGTGAACCAGAAGGGTGTACGCCTTGTGGTTGTCGACTACCTTCAGCTGATGCAGGGACCTGCCGAGCTCCGTGGAATGCGTGAGCAGGAAGTTGCAGCGATCTCGCGTACATTGAAGGCGACAGCAAAGGAGATGGGAGTTCCTATCATCGCTCTTTCACAGCTCTCGCGTCAGTCGGAGAATCGTCAGGGAAGCAACAGACGTCCTCAGTTGAGCGACCTCCGAGAGTCTGGTTCCATCGAGCAGGATGCCGACATGGTAATCTTCATCCATCGTTATGACTATCAGGGACTTTCAGACAATCCTGATGACATCGGAAGAACACAGATCATCATTGCAAAGCATCGTAACGGTGCGATTGCGGATGTCGACATGAGATTCCGTGCAGACGAGGTACGATTCGTGGATGAGCAGGAGAGTCTGGTGAATCAGGCGGACATGATGTCAGTGGCTTCTGCGATGAATGACGACTATCCGGGACCTATGCCTCCGAGCGATTTCGGAATGCCTGATGAGTTCGCATAGAGATTCATCGGAAGATGAAGATGAGAATAATAATATGTTTGACAGTTCTCCTGTGCATGCGTCTGTCGGTAAGTCCGGCGCACGCACAGGGGAATTCTGATTTAAAAGGTACGGCGTGTGTGCCTGTGAGGGCTCTTTCAGAGGACAAACTGGCATTTCAGGCAGGGGAGAAACTGGATTTTGTGCTTCATTACAGGTGGGGAGCGATCAACTCTGATGTAGGCCACGGCACTGTAGAGCTCGATAATGTCCGTTTCAACGGCAAGGATGCCTTCCTCTGCTCAGTTTACGGAAAGACCACTAAGTTCTTTGACCTGTTCTTCAAGGTCCGCGAGGATTTCAAGTCATGGTTTACCCGCGACGGACTTGTGCCGTTGAAGTTCACCCGTGACACTTACGAGGGAGGCTACGAGGCAAGGAATACATATTTATATGACAGGACTTCTGCGGAGCCGCATATATCTGCGGATCTATATTCCTCAAAGCGCGGCCAGCGTTCGATGGAACTGCCGCTCACTCCGTGCACCTTCGACCTTCCTTCGCTTTTCTTCTTCGCGAGGAACATGGATTTCGACGTCGTTGAACCCGGCAGGAAGTATCCGATGACCTTCGCGATCGACGACGATGTGTTCAATGTCTATTTCATCCTTTACGGACGTGAGACCATCAGGGTGAAGGGCTTTGGAACGGTGAAGACGATCAAGTTCGCCGCAAAGCTTCTGGAAGGAGAGGTCTTCAAGGGGGAAGAGGACATGCTGATCTGGGTGACAGATGATGAAAACAGACTGCCGGTCTATTTTGAGGCTCCTCTTCTTGTCGGCAAGGCAACTGGAAGGATGACGGCTTATGAAGGGCTGAAACACCCGTTCACTTCATTGGTAAAACAATAACAATATGGCAAAGAAAAACGAAATAGTACACACAGGAAAGATAGTGGACATCACACCGGAGGCCACTACAATCGAGATTTTGGTGTCGTCTGCATGCAGCTCATGCCAGGCAAAGGCAATGTGCGGAATGTCAGAGGACAAGGAGAAGCTCATCATGCTTCCTACCGACCCGTATGCTGAGTACCAGATCGGGGACGAAGTGCAGGTCGCTACAAAGATGGCAATGGGGTTGAAAGCCGTGTGGATATCTTATGTGATTCCATTGGCTGTTTTAATGATAATAATATTATCTTTGTCTCCCGTTGTCGCGAACGAGTACGCGAGAGGCGGATTCGCACTTGCAGGCGTGGCGGTCTATTACTTCATCATCTGGTTGTTGAGGGACAGACTCGCTACCGAGTTCGTGTTTTATATCAAGACAAAATAACAACTAAACTATAGCTATAATGACACAAACAATCATCTGGACTATTGCAATCCTTACCATCCTCGGTGCTTTGCTTGCTGTGGTCCTCTACGTGGTGGCTGAAAAGTTCAAGGTGGAGGAAGACCCAAGAATTGACGAGGTGGAGAAGGTGTTGCCTGGTGCTAATTGCGGTGGCTGCGGACAGGCAGGCTGCCGTGCGTTTGCCCAGCATTGCGTAAAATCAGAAAGCCTTGACAGCTGCTTCTGCCCTGTCGGAGGTAACGATGTGATGCAGAAGGTTGCAGGAGTGCTCGGCGTTCAGGTTGCCGCTAAGGAGCCTATGGTCGCTGTGGTACGATGCAACGGTACTTGTGAGAACCGTCCGCGTACAAACGAGTACGGCGGTTATCAGTCTTGCCGTGTGAAGGCTGCTCTCTACAGCGGTGACACAGGATGTTCATTCGGCTGCCTCGGATGCGGCGACTGCGTTGCAGCCTGCCAGTTCGGTGCGATCGCTATGGATCCTGAGACAGGTCTTCCAGTGGTGGACGAGGCTAAATGTACTGCCTGCGGTGCCTGTGTGAAGGCTTGTCCTAAGAATGTGATCGAGCTTCGCAACAAGGGACGCCGCAACATGCGTGTGTATGTTTCCTGCATCAACAAGGACAAGGGTGCTGTGGCCCGCAAGGCCTGCAAGGCAGCTTGTATCGGTTGTGGAAAGTGCGCAAAGGTGTGTCCTTTCGAGGCAATCACAGTAGAGAACAACGTGGCTTACATCGACTTTACAAAGTGCAAGCTCTGTAAGAAGTGTGTGGCTGAGTGCCCTACAGCTGCTATCCATGCAGTGAACTTCCCTGTAATCAACAAACCTGCGGCTCCTGCTGCGCCTAAAACGGAGGAATAGTACTATGATGAAGACATTTTCAATAGGTGGTATCCACCCGAATGACAGCAAGATCTCGAAGGATTGCAAGATCGAGGTGCTTCCTGTTCCTTCAAAGGTATATATTTCCGTGGCTCAGCACCTTGGAGCTCCTGCTACTCCGATCGTGAAGGCGGGTGACCAGGTGAAGGTCGGTCAGGTGATCGCAGAGCCAGCCGGATTCATTTCTGCATATGTTCATTCTTCGGTTTCAGGTACAGTCAAGTCTGTAGGTCCTCGCAAGGACATCGCTGGCAACAATGTTGTGCACATCGAGATCGACGTAGAGGGAGACGAGTGGATTGAAGGCGCAGACCTTTCTGACACAATCGTGACCGAGATCCCTGAGGACGACAAGGCTACTCTTGAGAAGATCAAGATGTGTGGTGTTGTAGGACTCGGTGGTGCTACATTCCCTGCGCATGTGAAGCTTTGCCCGCCTCCGGGCAGCAAGGCAGAGTGCCTTATCCTGAACGGTGCGGAGTGTGAGCCATATCTTACATCTGACTACCGCATTATGCTTGAGAGAAGCAAGGAGATCGTGATCGGAGCAGCCATCATGAAGAAGGTGCTCGGAGGATGTCCTGCTGTAATCGGCATCGAGGAGAACAAGCCTGAGGCTATCAAGGCTATGAGCGAGGCTGTAGCTGAGCTCCAGAAGACTGCAAAGGGCTATGACGGTATCTCTGTGATGTCTCTCAAGAAGAAGTACCCTCAAGGTGGTGAGAAGCAGCTCATCGACGCTGTGATGGGACGCCAGGTGAAGTCAGGCGGTCTTCCTATCAGCGTGGGCGCGGTAGTGCAGAATGTCGCTACATCACTCGCTGTCTATGAGGCTGTTCAGAAGAATATTCCTTTGATTACCAATGTGATGACAATCACCGGTGACTGTCTCCCTATGGAGAACCAGCATAACTATAAGTTCAGGATCGGTATGCCGCTTTCATATATCGCTGAAGTGGCAGGCGGAATTCCTGAGGAGGCGGTGAAGATCGTGAGCGGTGGTCCTATGATGGGTAAGGCGATTGCCAACCTTGATGCGACTACAGTGAAGGGATCATCGTCGTTGCTGTATCTTACTGCAGAGCAGACTGTCAGAGGTGTCGAGTCAGCCTGCATCCGTTGCGGAAAGTGTGCGGAAGCTTGTCCTATGGGACTTGAGCCGTTCCTTCTCAACAAGTATGCACGCAACAACATGATGGATGAACTTGAAGAGAATGCGGTACAGGATTGTATCGAGTGCGGATGCTGCCTTTACAGCTGTCCGGCAAACATTCCTCTCCTTGACATCATCCGCATCGCCAAAGGTGATGTTATCAGAATAATAAGAACCAGAAAATAACTCATTGGAAATGAATAAACTATTAGTTTCACCTTCACCGCATCTCCACACAAGGACTTCCACCAAGTCTTTGATGCGTGATGTTGTGATCGCTATGATCCCGGCAGTGATCGTTTCTGTCCTCTTCTACGGATGGGCGGAGCTGCTTGTGCTCGGAGTAAGTGTCGCTTCGTGTGTGCTGCTGGAGTATCTGATTACAAAATATCTCTTGAACAAGCCTTGCACAGTGTGCGATATGTCAGCAGTTGTGACAGGTGTTCTTCTTGCGCTCAACCTTCCTGCAACTACTCCTTGGTGGGTGGTGTTCATCGGTGCGGTTGTAGCGATCGGTGTAGCCAAGATGACTTTCGGCGGACTTGGCCAGAACCTCTTCAACCCTGCAATCGTGGGTCGTGTGTTCCTTCTGATCTCGTTCCCGACATATATGACAAACTGGGCGAAGCCAAACGGCTTCATCAGCACTGCCGCTGTTGACGCCTTCACAGGCGCGACTCCTCTGGGAATCGCTAAGGAAGGCGGCGTAGCTGCCGTTGAGGGCCTTGACTATATGGATATGCTCTTCTGCAACATCGGTGGATCAGCCGGTGAGCTTTCGGCTCTTGCCATCCTCGCCGGTTTCGTATATCTCCTTGCACGCAGAGTCATCAAGCCTTACATCACACTTTCGATCCTTGCGACTGTGGCTGTGTTCTCAGGCATCTTCTGGGCAGTCAACCCTGCTGAGTTCACAGGTCCGGTGTTCAACCTCCTTACCGGTGGTGTGCTCCTCGGTGCTGTGTTTATGGCTACTGACTATGTGACTTCTCCTATGAGCAACGTCGGAGGTATCATCTTCGGTGTCGGCATCGGTCTCATCACTATGCTTGTGCGTTACTTCGGCGCTTATCCGGAGGGAATGTCATTTGCTATCCTCATTATGAACGCTGTGGTTCCTCTCATCAACAAGTGGTGCCACTCTAAAAAATTCGGGAGGGCTTAGTTATGGCAGTTAAATCATCATTCGTGAATATGACAGTGTGCCTTCTTGCCATCTGTCTTGTGTGCTCAGGTCTTCTTGCTGCTGTGTATGCTCTTACAGCTGAGCCTATTGCAGCTGCTGCCGCAGCGAAGAACGAGGCTGCGATCAAGGAAGTGCTTCCTGAGACTGCAGTGAAGATCGAGGAAGAGAGAACTGTTGAGTTCGAGGGCGCTTCTTATGCATATAACCTCGCTTATGACGAGCTCGGTAATGTTGTCGGCTGCGCCATCAATGTGGCTCCTGTCGGCTTCGGCGGCCCTATCGCAATCAAGGTGGGCTTCGACATCAACGGTGTCATCTGGAACACAAAGGTACTTTCACAGGCCGAGACTCCAGGTCTCGGAGCAAAGTGTGTAGAGTCTTCGTTCGCTGACCAGTTCAGACAGTTCAATCCTTCTCAGAAGAAGCTTGCCGTAAAGAAGGACGGTGGAGATGTGGATGCAATCACAGCATCGACCATCACTTCACGTGCCTACGCTGACGGTCTTGCCCTTGCAGTGAAAGTCTTTGACGCAATCGGAAAAACTCCGATGCTTTTAATGGAGGAATAGAATATGGGAAAATTTCAACTTATAACTAAAGGCCTGATCAAGGAGAATCCTACATTCGTTCTCCTTCTCGGTATGTGTCCTACATTGGCCACAACCACTTCTGCCATCAACGGAATGAGTATGGGACTTGCCACTATGTTCGTCCTCATCCTGTCCAATATGGTGATCTCGGCGATCGCATCTTTCATCCCTGACAAGGTGCGTATCCCTTCATATATCGTTGTGATCGCGACTTTCGTGACCTTGCTTCAGTTCATCATGCAGGCATATGTTCCTGATGTGTATGAGACTCTCGGACTCTTCATTCCGCTCATCGTTGTGAACTGTATCGTGCTTGGCCGTGCTGAGGCGTTTGCCAACAAGAACTCTGTTGTAGATTCAGCTCTTGACGGCATCGGTATCGGACTCGGCTTCACCCTCTCTCTTACAGTTCTCGGACTCGTGCGTGAGATCCTCGGAAGCGGCTCGGCATTCGGCTGGAAGTTCATCGAGGGTGACGGTATCCTCGCATTCGTGCTTGCACCGGGAGCCTTCCTTGCACTTGGCTACCTCATCGTGATCTTCAGGAAATTAACAACTAAAAAGGCAGAGTAATTATGGAATATATACTTATCATCATTTCAGCGATATTCGTAAATAATATCCTGCTTTCACAGTTCCTCGGAATCTGTCCTTTCCTGGGTGTGTCGAACAAGCTCAGCACTGCGACAGGTATGTCGATGGCTGTATGCTTCGTGATTACTCTCGCGACTGTGGTGACTTATCTGTTGAACTCAGTTCTTGCTGCGTTCGGTCTTGAGTTCCTTCAGACCATCTCCTTCATCCTTGTGATCGCTGCACTCGTGCAGATGGTGGAGATCGTCCTCAAGAAGATCAGCCCGTCACTCTACTCGGCGCTCGGTATCTTCCTCCCTCTGATCACTACAAACTGCGCCGTTCTCGGTGTCGCTTTGACAGTAGTTCAGAAGTCATCTCCATTTGCAGCTGCTGCAGACGGTATGATGAACCTCGGTGAGGCCACCGTGTACGCTTTCGCAACATCGCTCGGCTTCGGCCTCGCAATGGTGCTCTTCGCCGGCCTCCGCGAGCAGCTTGCCCTCAATGATGTCCCTAAGGCATTCAAGGGCATTCCTATCGCTCTCATCACAGCCGGTATCCTTGCAATGGCCTTCATGGGCTTCTCAGGACTCGTATAATGAAAGCTATCGAAATAATCCAGACGGCAGACTCTCTCAGGAGGGCCTGCCGTTTTGGTGATGCCATAAACGCCTATCGCCAGGCAGCTGCGGCACCGGACGCCACAGACGAAATCCGTCGCCGTGCCCTCGCCTCGGTTGAGCTCATACAGGAAATCAATGGCTTCGTAAACGTGGACCTTTTGAATCCGTAAAGTGGTTTTAGTCAAGATATTCGTTGGTTTTGGCGAAAAATAGTATAACTTTGTTGATTAGATCACAAGAAATAACCTATTAAACAATAATCATTATGAAAAAGTTTTTTTCTTTTTTAGTGCTTATCTGCGCTGCTGTTATGATTCTTCCTTGCGATGCATATGCTGGCCCTAATGGACAGAAGGTTAAGCAGGATAAGGTGGTGAAGTATGCTTTGAAGCAGCCGATAAGAAGAGCATCAGGTTCAGGTGAACACTTTAACGAGTCATCTGCTACCAGCATTGCAGAGATGAATGCACGTGCTGAATTTGCAAGAAAAATAGAGAATGCTGTAATGGCATCAAGTGAATACCTCAGTACTTTCAAGAGCCAGACAGTATCCAATAATAATTCATCAGCATCACTTATCGAGGGTGAGAGCCAGTCAAAGGACATGGTGTCTTCAATTTCATCACAGATCCTCCGCAACGTCCATGTTGTAAAGAAATCTGCATACTACCAGGATAACAAGACCTACAAGGTGTATGTGTGCGTTGAATTCATGGGAACTCCTGAGCAGATGTTCACAGGTTTTGCTGAGGTTCTCGAGCGTAATCTCTCAGAAGAAGATAAGGTAACACTTGAAGTGCATCAGGAAGAAATGCGTAAAGTGTTCACTGCTACAATGAAGCAGTAATGTCTGGCCGTCGTCTGCCATTTTTTGCCCTTGTGGCATGTCTGATATATCCCGCATCTGTTTCCGCTCAGTCATTTGACGAATTGCGAAGACAGATGCGTGAGGGTTTTGCCGGCCAGGTTTCACAGCTCAGCCGTGAATATCGCGAGTACCGCGATAAGGTAAATGCGGAGTTTGCGAGATGCCTGGGCAGACCGTGGGAGTCGGTTGACCGTACAGATCCCGAGACTGTGGCACCGCAGATGATAGTCCCTGATGAACCGCAGCCTGTATGCATCGATAAGGAATCTGCTCAAGAGTGGGAAGAGACTGTTGTCTCTGATTCTCTTGTCTTTGACATGGAAGATGCTGTCCTTCCGCAACCTCAGCCCGTGGTACCGATGATGTACGAAGAACGTACGGATCAGGTCGCTCTGTTTGTGGATTTTTTCAACTCTTCGTGTTCTGTCCGTTTCGATCCTTCAAAGAAAACAGGTCTTGCAGACACTTCAGAGCCATCTGTAATGGCAATGTGGCAGAATCTTTCGCATCAGGATTACGACAATGTGGTTTCTGATTGCTTGGCCATAAGGGACAGACTGTCTCTTTGCGACTGGGGATACCTGAAGCTGACGGAAGCTGTTGCAAAGGTGATATATGACAGCCCTTCAGAGACGGATTGCGCAGTTGTGCTGCAGGCCTTCCTGATGAATCAGTCAGGCTATATGATCAGACTTGGAAGAGATGATGATCGTGAGCTTCATCTTCTGTTCGCAACCGCAGACGATATGATGGGAAGGGCATATTGGAATTATGGCGGTGTCCATTACTATCTGGCCGATGACAGTGGAGCCACTGCATTGGTTATGGTCAAGGCTTCATTCCCCGGTGAAAAGTCAGTCAGACTCTTGATGGATAAACCGCAGAATCTGGATCTTGTCTCCTCCCCAGAGAGAATACTTCAGGCTGAAAGATATGAAAAGGCGAGAACCTTATCATCTGTGAATGAGAATCAGATGGCGTTCTGGTCAGAGTATCCTACTCCATACAGGAATTTATCGACAAAGATGACGTGGTATTATTATGCCAACACTCCGATCAGCGAGCCTGTCAAGAAACTGTTCTATCCGGGCCTTCAGGCAAGCATAGAGGGAAAGACCCAGCTTGAGGCCGTGAACATCCTTCTTAATTTTGTCCAGACAGCCTTTGAGTACCGTGCCGATTCTAAAGTCTGGGGTGATGAGAGGTCTTTCTACCCTGAAGAGACATTATTTTACCAGTATTCGGATTGCGAAGACAGGGCAATTCTGTTTTCCCGCATAATCAGAGACCTTCTTGGTCTTGACGTGCTTCTTGTATATTATCCAAATCATCTTGCAACCGCAGTGTGTATGAATGATGATTGTCAAGGAGACAAACTTATCTACAAGGACAGGAAATATACTATATGTGACCCAACTTACATGAATGCGTCAGCAGGCATGACAATGCAAGATTGTGACAATGCGACAGCTGACATCATTGTGCTGTAATCTAAATGTTAAATAGTAATAATATGAAAAATAGATTTATCTTGATGGCTCTTGCCATTATGGTTTCTTCTTCTGCAGTTGTCTCAGCTCAGACTCCGTTTGAGGCTTACAGACAGAAGGCACAGTCTCAGTTCAATGCTTACCGCGATCAGAAGAGACAGGAATTTGAAGAGTACAGACGTAAAGTGAATGAAGAATTCGCCTCCTATATGAGCAAGGAATGGGTGTGGAATGAGACCTGTGAGGCGGTTGAGGATCCTAAGCAGTCAGTACCTCAGGTTGAGCCTGTGGTCCTTCCTGAAACAGAACCGGTAGATCTTCCTGATCTCAGTGAAATAGATGAGACAGAAGTAGTCTCTATTGAGGTTGATGACATATTCCTGCCGCTTCCTGTTGATCCTGCTCCAGAGCCGGTCATTCCGATGGTCTATGAAGAGCAGACAGATGAGATGGCTATAGCCTTTGACTTCTATGGTGCAGAATGTGCTGTTCATTTCAATCCGTCAAGAAAGGCAGTATTGAAGAACACCTGGTCAGCTGCTGTGGCTAATATGTGGAGAGCTCTTTCCCGTAAGGCTTATGACAACATCCTGACTGACTGTCTTGCAATCCGTGACAACCTTAATCTCTGTGACTGGGGCTACCTTAAGCTTACCGGCGCCGTTGCGGAAGCAATCTATGATTCAAGCAAAGAAAGGAATGAGGCAGTTGTACTGCAGTCTTTCCTCCTTAATCAGTCCGGCTACAAAATCCGTATGGGACGTTCGAGAGACGGAAGACTCCACACACTGATTTCGACAGCCGATGATATGTACGGAAGAATGTATCTGAACCTTGACGGTACTCACTACTATCTTGCAAAGGACGAAAAGGCACCGGGACTCTATCTGTTCAACACCAAGTTCCCAGGTGAGAAATCACTTCGTCTTGGCATCTATAATGAGCAGAATCTCGAACAGCAGATGTCTGAGCAGAGAGTTCTCCGTTCGACAAGATACTCTGATCTTGAAGTGTCTTCAGAGGTCAATCTGAATCTCGTGGCATTCCTCAATGACTATCCTTCTACATACAGACGTGATATGCCTTACACCCAGTGGTATTACTATGCTACAGCTCCTGTAAGCCAGAAGGTAAGAGATGAGGTTTATCCAAGACTTTCAGAAAGCATCAAGGACAAGAACACTTGGGAGGCAGTCAACATCCTTCTGAACTTTGTGCAGACTGCATTTGAATATAAGACTGATGATGAAGTGTGGGGATGTGAGCGTTCTTTCTTCCCGGAAGAGACTCTTTATTATCCATACTGTGACTGCGAGGACCGTTCAATCTTCTTCTCACGTATCGTAAGAGACCTCTTGGGACTTGACGTTGTGCTGGTTCACTATCCAGGTCATCTTGCTACAGCAGTACATTTCCCTACAACTTCACCTGGAGACAAGATCTCTGTAAATGGAGCACAGTTCACTATATGTGACCCTACGTTTAAGAATGCGTCAGCTGGAAGGACAATGCCGGGAATGGACAACTCTACAGCAAAGATCGTAATTCTCTAAAATCTGTATCTCGCTGACAGGGATGGAGTGAAACCTAAGCGTCCTCTCTTGTAGAATTCTCCTCCAAGTACCCCGTAACTTGGACGCAGATCCACTGAGAGCTGAAGAGGGAACCAGAAGGTGTACTCTATTCCTGCCTGAGCTGAGAAGGCGATCAGGAACTTGTTGTCAAGACTTCCGACTGATATGCCAGGTCCTGTGTAGATGCCCCAATAACCTCTGTTTGTCCAGGCCGGACGAGCGAATATGAAGTTGTATGTTCCAGTGGCCTTCAAACCTTCAACACTTCCGAATTCGGATCCCAGTTCTGCTTCGATAAAGCTCCTTTTCTGGATGTTGTGTTGGTAGGATATTTCGGCGCCTTCAGCTCCGATTCTCATACCGAGAGCTCTTGGCTGGGCATTAGCTGCCAGGTTCAGGCTTAGAACGGCAAGCAGGCATAATATAATTCTTCTCATGTTTGAATGTTCTTTTTGAATGTGTGCGTTCTTATATCGTGCCAAAGGTACATAAAAATGACGACCGCTGTTGAGCGGCCGTCATTTTTATATCAAGCAGATATTAGAATCTGTAACGTACGCCAAGACCAACGCTTGATGGACACCAGAAGCCATTGCCGATTCCGATGTGCTGTCTGAAATCAAGAGAAAGCTGGAGTGGGAAATCGAAGTTGTACTCGATACCTACCATACCTGCAACTGCAAGGTTCAGGTAGTTAGCTTCGCCTACTCCAAGACCAATGCTTGCACCAGGACCTGCATAGAAACCGAATCCGTCTCCGAACTCAGAGATCATGAAGTTGTAGACACCTGTCGCTCCGATGCTCATAGTGTTGTCTCCAAAAATGCCAAGTCCTCCGTCAATCTGAAGGAAGTTAGCATCCATGCTGTGCTGGTAGCTGATTTCGGCTCCGTTTCCAATACGTGCACCGAGAGCTCTTGGCTGAGCTGTTGCAGCAACTGCAAATCCTAATACCATTGCTGCGATGAGAATAATCTTCTTCATAATTTATTTGGTTAAATGTTGTTTCTTTTACAATATAATAATTTTGGATTAGCAAAGTGTCGCTTTGATGAAGTCGATGCGCTTTGCGAACTCTTCTTTGCCGATGAGGGTTACGATGTCAGCGATGCCAAGGCCGCTTGATGCTCCTACGAGAGCAAGTCTGAGGCAGTTCATCACCTTACCCATAGGCCACTCGTTTGAGCGGATGTACTCCTCAAGCGGTCCTTCGAGAGACTCTTTTGTGAACTCTCCCTCGAAACCGAGGATGAAGTCTGCCACCTGGAGGGCGAGAGTGTAGTTCTCCTCTTTCCAGAACTTGGCTGCATCCTTCTCTACAAATGCTGAAGGAGCCACGAAGAGGTAAGAAGCGATGTCCCAGAAGTCTGCTACGAATGTCGCTCTTTCCTGGATGAGCTTCACTATTCTCTTGACATAATCCTTAGAGAAGGTCTTGCCTGCGAAATCAGGAGCCTGAGCCTCGTCAACGATGTTGATGCCCTTCGACTCGAGTACAGGAATATAAAGGTCTGTAAGGTCCTCTACGTTCTTGGTGCGGAGGTACTCTTTGTTGTACCATTTAGCTTTGTCTGCATTGAATCTTGCACCAGACTTCACGACTCTCTCAAGTGAGAATGCCTGAACGAGTTCCTCGAGGCTGAAGAGCTCACGGTCATCACCAGGATTCCATCCGAGCATGGCAAGGAGGTTTACGAATGCCTCTGGAAAGTAGCCGTCCTCACGGTAGCCTCTTGACACCTCACCCTCTGCGTTGATCCACTGAAGCGGGAACACAGGGAAACCGAGGCGGTCACCGTCTCTCTTAGAAAGCTTACCCTTTCCGTCCGGCTTGAGGAGGAGTGAGAGGTGGGCGAAGCGTGGCTGAGTCTCTGTCCATCCGAATGCCTCATAAAGGAGGTAGTGGAGTGGGAGAGACGGGAGCCATTCCTCACCGCGGATAACCTCAGTGATCTCCATGAGGTGGTCGTCCACGATGTTTGCAAGGTGATATGTAGGGAGCTCGTCCGCTCTCTTCCAGAGTACCTTGTCGTCGAGAGTGTCAGTGTTTACTTCCACGTGACCTCTGATGAGGTCGTCCATCTTCACGACTCTGTTTTCTGGCATCTTGAAACGGATAGTCCAGTCTGTGCGTGTCTCGAGAAGCTCCTTCCACTCGCTTTCAGGGAGTGAGAGTGAGTTGCGGAGACCCATTCTTGTGGTCTGATTGTAGATGAAGGTCTGTCCGGCAGCCTCCATCTCAGCTCTCTTTGCTCCGAGCTCCTCTGCAGTGTCGAATGCGTAGTAAGCGAAACCGCCTTCCACGAGCTGGTCAGCGTACTGACGGTAAAGACCCTTTCTCTGGCTCTGTCTGTAAGGTGCATGAGGATGACGCTCTGATGCTGTCTCCACGATCTGACCGTTCTGGTCTACACCTTCGTCCGGCACGATGCCGCACCAGTTGAGGGCTTCGATGATATATTTCTCTGCTCCAGGTACAAATCTCTGTGAGTCAGTGTCTTCAATTCTTATGATGAAGTCTCCTCCACGCTGCTTTGCGAAGAGGTAGTTGTAAAGAGCCGTCCTGACTCCTCCCATGTGGAGAGGTCCTGTTGGTGACGGTGCAAATCTAACTCTTGTCTTTCTTGTCATATCCATTCTAAATTTTTCGCGTCAAAGATAAGAAAATTCCTAATCTTTCTTGTTACGGACTGCCTGTCTTTTGATTGCAGGTGTGTTTTCGAGCTCACTCTTGTCGTCTCTTTCGCCTACGAGCAGGAGAGGCTTCTTGCCTTCTTCAAATGAGATACCTTTCCTGATGGCTGTGTTGTTGTAGCCGATCTTGGTGCTTCTCACTTCAGGAAGCTCGATTCCGTCTTCAGCTGCGTGCTCGTCCTTTTTGTACACGAAGTTGCTCTCCACGACGATGATGTTGCCTGGATTTCCTTCGGTGATCTCGATGATTCTTGCCATCTTGAAGCCTGTCGCGATGACAGTGATGCTTACTTTGTCACCGAACTCTTCAGTCTCGTCAAACACGATTCCTCGCTTGAAGTTGTTGGCGTTGCCGGTATATTCCTTGATCATCTTGTCGATCTCGTCCAGCTGCTTCATCTGAAGACCTGAGGAGTTGTTGCCGACAGTGACGTTGATGAGCACGTTCTTGGCTGTCTTGATGTCGAAGTCATTCAGGAGAGGGGAGTCCATAGCCGCTTTTACAGCGTCCTCAATTCTGTTCTCACCTGAGCCGGTTCCGCATCCCATGAGCGCCATACCGCTGTTTGTCATCATAGCCTTGACATCCTTGAAGTCTACATTGATGAAACCGCGTTTCTTGATGATTTCGGTGATGCCTCTTACTGCAGTGGCGAGCACTTCGTCAGCCTTAGGGAAGGCGTCCTGGATAAGGAGTTCTCCGTACTCCTTGTAGATCTTTTCGTTGTTGATGATGATGAGGCTGTCCACATTCTTCTCGAGCTCGTTGATGCCGTCGATAGCCTTTGACATCGACTCATTGCCCTCGCTCTTGAAAGGAATTGTAACGACGCCGACTGTGAGGATGCCTTTCTTCTTGGCCATTGCGGCAATCACTGGAGCGGCTCCAGTACCTGTGCCTCCTCCCATTCCGGCAGTGATGAAAAGCATCTTGGTATTATTGTCAAGGATCTTCTCTATCTCCTCCTGAGAGTTCAGGGCAGCGTTTCGTCCTTCTGTAGGATTACATCCTGCTCCGAGTCCTTCTTCTCCGAGCTTGATCTTGATAGGGACATCGCAGCTGTTGAGCGCCTGGGCGTCAGTGTTGCACACGATGAAGGTACAGCCTTCAATATGCTGGTTGTACATATAGTTGACTGCGTTACATCCACCGCCGCCGACTCCGATCACCTTGATGATCGAGTTCTCGGGGGTCCAGTCGTTAGGTACTATATCGTTTGTTTCGAAATCCATAATTTTCTCTGAATCTATACGATTACACTTCTTCTCTGCTTATGTCATCCAGAAGGGATCCTGTCTCTTCCTGCACTTTCTTCACTCCTGCCCAGAAGACGTTGATGAATGATTTCTTCTTAGGCTTTTTAGGCTTCGGAGCGACAGTCTCGATCTCGTCATCCGCGAAGATCTCACCGTCCCTCGGCTGTGATTTCGGAGCTGCCGGTGTCACTGGAACCTCTTCTGCTGCCGGAGTCTCTGTCACTGTCTCGACAACCGGTGCCACAGGTTCTTCAATGTACTCTTCCACAGTCTCCTCCTCGATGATCTCGCAGTTGAGCACATCCTCTTTTGCTGCAAGGATGAGTCCTATTGAAGTGGCTGCAGTCGTGTCCTTGATGCCGTCGCATCCGATGGCTGAAATCTTGCCCTGAGGATAGCCTGTCCTTACTCTGTAGCCTGAAAGCTCGTAGATGAAATTGCCGAGGTTGGCAGTCTGCGCGCAACCTCCTGTGACTACAATGCCGCTTCTGAGAAGGTCTGCAAATCCGCTCTGCTCGATCTCGTAAAGCATGGCCATCATGATCTCCTCGACTCTGGCTGTAATGATCTCAGAAAGGTACTTCACTGTCACCTGCTTGTCAGGCTCAGCGTTGTTGCTGATGATGTGGAGGACCTTCTCGCTGAGGTTCTGGAGCTTCTCAGGCATACATGCTCCGTAGGCAAGCTTGATGTTCTCCGCAAGTCTCTCGGAGATCTGGCACTCTGTCTTGATGTCGTTGGTGATGTTCTTTCCGCCGAACGGGATCGAAGCGTAGTGACGCAGGATGTTTCCGTGATATATGGTAACGGATGTGCTGCCGCCTCCGAAATCGATGAGGGCAACTCCGTTCTCCATTTCAGCCTCGCTGAGGACAGCCTTGGCTGTTGTGTCAGCTGTGAAATATTTCTTTCTTGCGGTGATGCCGCTCTTTCTCATTGTTGTGTCGATGTTCTTCAGATCCTTGCTCTTGCCGATGAAGATCTTGAAGTGGCCTTCGAGGGTGTCGCTGGCCATTCCGATGATGTCGTTCTCGATGATCTGGAAGTTCTCTCCGTCTGAGAAAGATTGTGCCACAGCTCCGTAGATGGCCTCTTTTGATTCATCTTCAAGAGGGTATGAATCCTCAGCAGACTGCTTCAAGGCAGCGATGTCCTCTGCTGTGATGTCAGTGTCCTCACCTCTGTCAATGACCTTGCCGCTGTTGCTTTCCTGGCGGACAGCGTACTTAGGCTTACCTACAACTACCTCGGTGATCTTGATGTCCAGAGCTTCCTCTGCGTCCTTGATGATCCTCGAGACCGGATCGCTGGCATTTACGGGATTGAAGATCCCGCTGTATCGGATGCCGGCTGAAGGCATCTCCTTGTAATAGATGATCTGGACGTCGTCACCGTTCACCTTTGCTACGGTCAGGGCAATGGTGGAGGTTCCCAGGTCCAGGGCTACGATGTTCTTCTCTTCCATATATATTATTCTTAATTATTCTTAGATGTCTCGACAGGCTCGACATGACAGCGAAAGATGTCTCGACAGGCTCGACATGACAGTGAGTTATTTTTTACAAACTATCTGTCCTTCGTATTCTACATTTACATTTCGGTAGCAGTCCGCTCCTTTTGCAGGGATGATGTTGGTGTAGTACAGCTCCATCTTGCTGAACTTCTCAGCTATTCTGTCCGGCTGTCCGAAGTGGAACTTCTCGTTTCCTTCCCTTGGGATGAGAACCAGTTCTCCACCTTCGGTTACGTTGATCTGCACGATCTTGTCCTTCCAAGTACGGCTTTCTTCCATATATCTGACCACGTCAAGTACCTTTTCAAGCCAGACCTTCTGAGGACCTTCCTCAAGCCATCCCTTGAAGTCTCTGCCGATTCTGACAGGAATCTCTCCATCTATGACATGCACTCTTGAAGCGTAGCTCGCCTGGAGTGGGAATATGAATCCCTCGCTGTCTGCATAGAATCCTCCTCCGGGGGTGAGGAACCTTGCCACCGGTGTCCTCTGTGTGAGGGATACGTTAAGCATTCCGTCAGGTGTGGTGTAGGCTTCACTCTTCAGTACCGCACTCTTGCCGTCCAGGATTTCTTCCACCTTGCGAAGGTCGATACTGTCGATGTGGCATCCCACATACTCGCCGAATTCGTTGTCAATATATTTCTTGACATCCGCGGCGCTTACGAACCTGTTGGTGAGGCTGTCGCTTATCACGACATTCAGGCCTTTGCAGGTCAGAGGCGCACGGCAAGAAACACCGGCAATGAATGCGACACACAGGACAGCTGCGAGAAGCAGAGCTGACGAGATGTTGATTATATGTCTGACTGTCTTTGACATAGCATTTCTGTGATAGGTCCTATGAAGCGGTCAATGTTACCGGCTCCAAATGTTATCAATGTGTCTATTGGTTCATCTTTGAGGTAGTCCATGAGTTCCTCTTTCACCATTATCACCTTCTCAGGAGCTGTGACGTTTTCGAATATGATCTCTGATGTCACACCCGGAATCGGCTCTTCGCGTGCCGGATAGATGTCAAGAAGGATGAGCTTGTCCACCGCACTGAGCGCCTGTGCGAATTCGTCGGCGAAGTCGCGTGTCCTCGTGTAGAGGTGCGGCTGGAATATGGCGGTGAGTCTTCTTCCCGGGAATATATCCCTCATCGAGCTGATCGCCGCAGAAATCTCGTTCGGATGGTGGGCGTAGTCGTCGATATATGAACAAGCAGGAGTGTTGAGGTGGATGTCGAAACGTCTCTTCACTCCCTGGAATGTACCGAGGGCGTGCTTTACCTTCTCAGGGGCAAGGCCATATGTAAGGGCTATTGCAGAAGCTGCGACTGCGTTTTCGACATTGATCCAGCCGGGAATGCCGACCCTGCAGCCTTCGATGACGCCTGCCGGCCAGTTGAGGTTGAATGTGAAATAGCCGCACTCGTCCACCTTGATGTCGCTTGCGTAGAAGTCAGCCGAGGCGTCGTCGTACGAGTACCTGAGTACTGTAGCTTCTGTGTCGCTTTCACATATTGGAAGACCTATCTTTGTGATGACGGTGCCGTTTACCTGCGAGGCGAAGTCGCGGAACGACGCGTGCATATTCTCAATGTCTGAATATATGTCAAGATGGTCGGCGTCCATCGAGGTGATGACAGCAATGTCAGGGAAAAGCTGGAGGAACGATCTGTCGAATTCGTCCGCTTCTGCCACGATCACAGGGTTGGTGCTTACAAGAAGGTTGGTGTCATAGTTCTTGGATATACCTCCGAGGAACGCAGAGCAACCTTCTTCGCTGTCTGCAAAAATATGGGCCAGGAGTGTACTGGTGGTCGTTTTGCCGTGTGTTCCTGCCACTGCAAGGCAGTGCTGTCCTCTCGCGATCTCACCCAAGGTGCGGGAACGCTTGATGACTCTGTAGCCAGCCTGCTGCACGTGCACGAGCTCTCCCATATCCTTAGGGATGGCAGGAGTGTAAACTACCAGAGTGTTCTCGATGTCCTTCGGAACGTAATCGATATTGTCCTCGTAATGAACTTCGATTCCCTCTGCCTCGAGCGCATGGGTCAGCTCGGAAGGTGTCTTGTCATATCCTGAAACCTTCAGTCCCTTCTTGTGGTAGTAACGGGCGATGGCGCTCATTCCGATGCCGCCGATTCCGATGAAATATATGTTGCTGTACTCCGCCATATTACTTTATGATCTTGTATATCTCTTCTGCGATGGTCTGGGCTGCGTCCATCTTTGCCATCGCTGCTGCGTTCTTTTCAAATAGAGCGATCTTCTCACGGTTTTCTATCAGTTCGCAGGCTGCTGCCATAAGTCTTTCGACAGCTTCGCCGTCCTTGATCATCATAGCTGCATCCTTGTTTACAAGGGCCATTGCGTTGTGGGTCTGGTGGTCTTCTGCCACGTTAGGCGACGGCACGAAGATGCAGGCCTTGCTGGCTGCGCAGATCTCCGAGATGGAGCTTGCTCCTGAACGGGAGATGATCAGGTCAGCTGCGGCATATGCCAGATCCATGCGCTTGATGAAGTCCGAGTACTGGATTGCAGGAAGCTCGCGTCCTTCCATGAATGCATCCACTGACGGCTTGTAGTACTTTCCGCACTGCCAGATGATCTCGATGTTCTCTCCGCCTGGGCATCCGTCCTCGATCCACTTCTTCATCGAGTTGTTCAGAGTGCCGCTTCCGAGGCTTCCTCCGACTATGAAGATGTGTCTCTTCTGCGGGTCAAGTCCGTAGAACTTCATTGCTTCAGCCTTTGTGGCCTCGTCTGCAGGCATGATCTCCTTTCTGATCGGATTGCCTGTCATTATTATCTTGTCAGCAGGGAAGAATCTCTCCATGCCCTCGTAAGCCACACAGATGCTGTCGACCTTCTTGCCGAGGATCTTGTTTGTGAGACCTGCGAATCCGTTCTGCTCCTGGATGAGTGTTGGGATGCCCATGCGTGTCGCTGCCCAAAGGAGCGGAGCACTTGCGTAGCCGCCTACTCCGATAGCTACATCTGGCTTGAACTCCTTGATGAGCTTCTTTGCCATATTCACGCTCTTGATGACCTTGAAAGGCAGGGCGAAGTTTGACAGAGTAAGCTTTCTCTGAAGTCCCGCTACAGGAAGACCCTTGATCTCGTAGCCTGCTGCAGGTACCTTCTCCATCTCCATTCTGCCTTCTGCACCTACGAAAAGTATTTCTGTCTCAGGGTTCAGCTCCTTGAGCTTGTTTGCAATCGAAAGGGCAGGGAAGATGTGTCCACCTGTTCCGCCTCCGCTGATGATTGCACGTATTTTTCTATATCCACTCATATTATTGTATATCGTCGTCTATCTGTTCTATTATTTCAAGTGTTGCCTGAATGTCGTCCTTTATCGGCACTTCCACTTCTTCTATGGCCTTCATCTTCGTTCTTGCCATCTTGCTTATCGAAAGGATGATTCCGAAGGCCACGCAGAATGTCAGGAAGGCAAATGCTCCGTCGCTGAGCATTGGAAGCGTCTGTCCGGTCATCGGGATGATCTGCACATTTACAAGCATATGGAGGTAGGCCTGTCCGGTGATCAGGAAGGCAAGTCCTCCGATGGCTATCTTGGCGAATTCATTCTCACACATTCTGATTATCATCGAGCTTCGTGCCAGCAGGCTGGTGTAGAGAATCAGTATCATAAGCGCTCCGAAAAGACCGTACTCCTCAATGATGAAACTGAACATATAATCGGAATAGATGTGGGTGACGCTGTACTTTTGTGTGCTGTTGCCGATGCCTTTGCCCCAGATTATGCCCTTGCCTTCGTGGATGGCCAACTTCGCACCATAAGGCTGCCTGATCTTGTCCAATGCGTCGTAGAAATCTCTCGAGCGTGGCTTAAGTCCTTCAAGAGTCCTTGTGTCATAGTCTGCTCCCACGCGGCTGATTAGGGTCTTGATACGCGGCATAAACTTGCCGTCAGTTGCCTTATGAAGTCCATATCCTGCTACGCACAAGGCTGCAACGACTGCACCGGTCAGCAGCATGTCCCTGAAAGGAACTCCTCCCATCAGCATCACCACGACCAGGATAATGAATGTGAATATGGCGCTGGAGTTACTTCCGACCGCGATCATAGCACAAGTTATCAAGGTTGGGGCATATATATAAAATGCCCTTTTCCAGAAGGCCTTGCCCATGAATTCGAAGCCCTTCTTTTGAGCGAGGGCGTTGGCGATCGTGAAGTTGTCGTGTTTATATGCGTGAAGAGCCCATGCCAGGTACATCACCATGGCCACTTTGGCAAATTCGTAGACATGAATCTGCAGTCCGAATGCCATGATGGTTCTTCTTGCTCCATTGAGGGTGATCGCTGACATGAATCCAAGATCCATGTCAAGCACAAGGATGGTCAACAGTACGAATGTGATGGCAAAACCAAACTGAGAGAGTATCCTGAACCATCCGATCTTCTTTATGCCCTGCAGCGCGATAATGATTCCAAGACCAAGAATAGCTATTCCAGCATGGCCTTTCATTATTTCCACTCGGCTTTCATCCGAAAGGGTAGAGGTAGAAGAGAAAATGGTCAGTACTGAAAATATGAGAAGAAGGAGAACGATGATCCAGATCACCTTGTCTCCTTTTATATTATCAATGAAATTCCAGAGACCCCTCTTGGTGGTCTCTGGTGTATTACTCTCTGTGTGTTCCATATATTATAGGTTTCTTACAGCTTCCTTGAACTGGCGGCCTCTGTCCTCATAGTTCTTGAACAGGTCGAAGCTTGCGCAGCAAGGGGAGAGAAGGACCACGTCTCCGGACTTTGCAATCTGGCTTGCCAGATTTACCGCGTCCTTCGCTGATGTCACATCGTGTATCTCCGGAACCACTCCCTCGAATGAGTCGTGGAGCTTCTTGTTGTCAAGACCCATGCAGATCATTCCCTTTACTTTCTCCTTTGCAAGTGGAATCAGACTGCTGTAGTCGTTGCCCTTGTCTGTTCCTCCTACGATCCAGACTACCGGTCTTGTCTGGCACTCGAGAGCGTACCAGGCTGCATCTACATTTGTCGCCTTAGAGTCGTTGATGTAAAGCACGTCCTTGATGCTGAGCACCTTCTCAAGTCTGTGCTCAACAGCCTGGAATGTAGCGAGACCGTTTCTGATGACCTCGTTGTCGATGTGCATAGCCTTGGCAGCTATAGCTGCAGCCATTGAGTTATATACATTGTGCTTTCCGCCAAGAGCGAGCTCCTGAAGGTACATGTCGCACTCTTCCTCCTTGTAGCGGACGATCATTCTGTCGTCCTTGACAAAGGCACCCTGCTTTACTTCCTCCTTCTGTGTGAACGGAAGCTTCTGAGCCTTCATTACGATCTGGTCAAGATGTCTTACAGTGATGTCGTCGTCCGAGCAGAAGATGAAGCAGTCCTCGCTTGACATGTTCCTTGTGATGCGGAACTTTGACTTCACGTAGTTCTCCATCTTGTAGTCGTATCTGTCAAGGTGATGTGGGGTGATGTTGGTGATGATTGCAATGTCAGCCTTGAAATCATACACATTGTCAAGCTGGAAGCTGCTGAGCTCAAGCACATAGATGTCGTGCTGCTCTGTAGCTACCTGGAAAGCATAGCTCTTGCCGATATTTCCGCCAAGACCTACGTTGAGGCCGGCCTGCTCCAGGAGGTGATATATAAGTGATGTAGTTGTGGTCTTGCCGTTGCTTCCGGTGATGCAGACCTTCTTTGCAGTGTCGTAACGGCCTGCAAACTCGATCTCCGAGATCACGTTGATACCTTCGGCAAGAATTTTCTTTACCATAGGAGCTGTTGCTGGAATGCCCGGACTCTTCACCACCTCATCTGCGTTGAGGATGAGCTCTTCAGAGTGGCAGCCCTGCTCGAATGGAATCTCCCATTTGTTGAGCATAGCTACATAATTCTCGGAAATCTTACCCATATCCGAGAGGAATACATCATAACCTTTAACTTTTGCGAGGACAGCGGAGCCGACTCCGCTTTCACCTCCACCGAGAACTACTAATCTTGACATATGTTGACTACTATCTTACTTTCAATAATGCGATTGTTATGACTGCGAGGATCATTCCCACGATCCAGAATCTTGTTACGATCTTCGCTTCAGGAAGGGCCTTCTTAGGCCATGTGATCAAGGCTGGGATGCCTTCCTTCTGGTAGTGGTGATGGAGAGGAGCCATCTTGAAGATTCGCTTTCCTTCACCGTATTTCTTTTTCGTGTATTTGAAATAGAACTTCTGCATGAGTACCGAAAGGCTTTCGACGAAGAAGATTCCGCAGAGGATAGGAAGGAGGAGTTCCTTTCTGATGAGCACTGCAGTCACTCCGATGATGCCTCCGAGCATGAGACTTCCTGTGTCGCCCATGAACACCTGTGCAGGGAATGAGTTGTACCAGAGGAATCCGATCAGCGCTCCGACAAAGGCCGACATGTACACTGCCACTTCACCGCTTCCAGGTATGTACATTATATTAAGGTAGTCGGCGTTGACGATGTTGCCGGACAACCATGCGAATATTCCCAATACTACTCCTACTATCGCAGATGAACCTGTTGCAAGTCCGTCCATTCCGTCTGTGAGGTTCACACCGTTCGAGCATGCTGTGATGACGATGATGATCATCAGCACGTAGATCGCCCATTTGCAGTACCATCCGAATGTGCCCTTGAAAGGAGAGAGCCACTTGTAGTCGAACTCGTGGTTCTTGATGAACGGAATCGTTGTCTTTGTGCTTTTGATCACGTCCAGTTTCTCGACCTCCTGCATCTCTGCATGGTCAATGGATGTGCTGTCCGCGAGTGCCTCGATCACTACGGTCTCGCTGACCTGTACGTTCTCTCTGACTACAATGTCGCTGTTGAAGCACACTGCAAGGCCGATTGCAAGACCCATAAGTCCCTGTCCTGCGAGCTTCATCTTTGCGCTCATTCCCTCCTTGTTCTTCTTGAAGACCTTGATGTAGTCATCTGCAAATCCGATCAGGAAGAACCACACTGTGCTCACGAGAAGGAGGATGTTGTAGATGTTGGTAAGGTCTCCGAAGAGAAGGATCGGAACGATGATGGATATGAATATGATGATGCCACCCATTGTAGGGGTGCCTTTCTTTTGCATCTGTCCTTCAAGTCCGAGGTCGCGGATCTCTTCTCCGATCTGCTTCTTCTGGATCCATCTGATGATCTTTCTGCCTGCGAATATAGAGATGAGGAGAGCTGTGGTGAATGCGGCCATAGCTCTGAAAGACAGGTAGCCGAAGAGGCCCTGTCCCGGAAGGTCGATGCCGATTCCCTTTAAAAACTCTACAAGGTGATATATCATTTTACTGCTGTTCTTTAAATATGTCCGTTACTATCTGTTTCTCGTCAAAATGTCTTTTTTCGGTGCCTATGATCTGGTAGGTCTCGTGTCCTTTGCCTGCCAGAAGGATTGTGGCACCCTGATTTGCAACCATTATCGCCGTCCTTATCGCTTCCTCGCGGTCCTCGATGAAGAGTGATCTCGATCTTCCGCTCAGGTCAAGGCCTGCCTTGATGTCATCCATGATGTCGGATGTCTTTTCAGTGCGGCTGTTGTCTGACGTCACTATGATCCTGTCCGAAAGCTTCTGGGCGATCTGGGCCATTTCCGGTCTCTTGGTCTTGTCCCTGTCTCCGCCGCAGCCGAAGAGGCAGATGAGCTCTCTGTCGGGAGCGATCTCGCGGAGGGTCTTGAGCACGTTCTCAAGGGCGTCCGGGGTGTGGGCATAGTCGATAATTACCGATATATCCCTTGGTCCCCTTATGTTTTCGAGTCTACCCGGTGCTGGTCTGAGGCTGCTCAGGGCTACGAGTGCCTCCTGTGTGTCAGCTCCGAGCACGATGGCTGTCGTGTAGATGGCGAGGAGGTTGTAGGCGTTGTGGATGCCGATCAGGCTGCTCCAGCTCTCATATCCGTCCATCCTCAGCTGCATTCCTTCGAAGCTCTGCTCGATGATGCGGCAGGTGTGGTCTGCGAGCTTTCTGCATGAATATGTCACCACTTCGGCCTTTGTGTTCTGCACCATCACCATTCCGTTGCGGTCGTCGATGTTTGTGACTGCATAAGCATCTGCCGGCAGGGTGTCGAAGAAGAGTTTCTTGCACCTGAGGTACTCTGCAAAGGTCTTGTGGTAGTCGAGGTGGTCATGGGTGAGGTTGGAGAATATGCCGACCTTGAACTTCAGGCCTGCCACTCTGTCCTGCTCCACTCCGATCGAGCTTACCTCCATGAAGCAGTACTCGCATCCGGCTTCCACCATCTCGTTAAGGAGTGAGTTGATTGTGAGAGGGTCGGATGTTGTGTTGACCGCTTCTGTACCTCTGTTGCCTACGTAGTTGGCTATGGTTGAAAGCAGACCGCAGTTGTAACCCAGTGCTGTGAACATTCTGTGCAGGAGGGTCACTGTTGTGGTCTTACCGTTGGTTCCTGTGATTCCTACAAGGGTGAGCTTGTGGGACGGATTGTCGTAGAAGTTTGCTGAAACTATTGCGAGAGCGTAGCGTGATGACTCGACCTGTACCAAGGTCACATCCTTGCCTTCGGTCTGAGCCTTTGCCAGCTCAAGGTCCTCGCATACTATTGCAGAGGCTCCCAGCTCTACTGCCTTAGCAATGAAACTGTGGCCGTCAATGGCATACCCCCTGACAGCAACGAAAAGCGCCCCGCAGGTCACTTTCCTTGAATCGTTGCAAACGGATGCAATCTCTATGTCTGTCCTGCCTTGTACGGCAGTCACTCCGCATCCTGCTATGATTTTCTCCAGTATCATTTCAAAACTATATTTACAATTGTTCCCTTCTTTATTTTTGCACCAGCCTCTGGAGTCTGTGAAACCACGTGGCCGCTTCCGCTATAGCTGCATTTGTAGCCATTGTTCTCAATGGCATAGATGGCGTCTTTCAATCCGAATCCAGAAACGTCAGGCACCGGAGATTCGCCAGATTCCGATGTGCTGATGTGGTCAGCTCTCATCTGCGGCACTTCGCCTCTCTTCTTGAGCTCTTCTCCCCACTGACTGTCGTGTGCCCAAATGCCATCTACGATGTCCTTGAATGTCTGTGCAGGAATGCTTCCTCCATAAACGTTGTGGTGGATGAGGTCTGTATAAAGTACTACGATAGCTGTGTACTTTGGCTCGTCAGCCGGGAAGAAACCTACGAATGTCGCCTGATGTTTCTTTCTTCCGAGATTGTCCTCGTATGGATCGTTACTTCCCTTGCGCTCCTCTTTTGAAAGGTGTATGCGGGATGTTCCGGTCTTACCTGCGACCTGACATTTGGCATTCTTCAAGCTCTTCGCAGTACCCTCCAATGTCACCATCTTTAAAGCCCTTGTCACAGTGTCGGCTGTGGCCTTTGAACAGATTGATCCGTTGAGGATAGACGGTTTGTACGGGATCTTAACCTTGCCGTCCTTTTCAACACTCTCGACAACATATGGCTTCATCATCTTTCCATTATTGGCGATTGCATTATAGAATGTCACCACCTGAAGCGGAGTTACCCTTGCGGAATAACCGATAGCTACAGAGACAAGGTCGTATGCTGGCGAAGCTGACGTCTTTATGTTAGGTAATGAAGGTTTAGAACTTCCAGATTCGGTCAGATCGAAGTCGTAAGCCTCTCCGAAGTTGTACTCATGGAGACGATTGAAGTATTCTTCTTCCCTTCCACCGTAGTAGTCCTTCACAAGACGTCTGAATACATAGTTCGATGAGATCTCGAAACCTTCTACCACTGATATGGTGTTGTTGCCGGTGCGATTCTCATATTTTGTTATGTAGTCGTCTTGCTTGATTTTACTCATGTCGTCCATGCGGCCGTGGTTGGTCTTGATCCTGTCTTCAAGCTGGATGTGACCATCCTCGATGAGGGTAGTGAGCGTTACTGTCTTGAAAACGGAACCTGGCTCTGCAGGAGTTCCTGCTGCCATGTTGAACACCTCTCTGAGCTCGCCCTTCCTGTCTTTCTGCAGGTTAACCATAGCTCTGATTGCACCAGTCTCAACTTCCATCACCACAACACAACCTCCCACGATGTCCTGTTCTACAGCAACATTCTTTCTCAGAGCCTTGTCGGCGATGTCTTGGATGTCTATGTCAAGGGTGATTCTGATGTCGCTTCCATCTGTAACGTCAACCACGCTGCTGTCCACATCCGGAATCATGGCCTTGGTGTCGGTCACCTTCTGCCATTCGATTCCCTCCTTGCCGTGAAGGATGTAGTCGTATTTTCCTTCGATGCCGATGTGTCTTGCGTTGGTGTCGTTGTTGTGTTTCACATAGCCGATTACTCTTCTTGCAAGTCCTTCGTAAGGGTACTGTCGTGTTTCCTCTTTCTCCACAATCATACCGCTGGTGTAGGTACCTTTACAGAAAAGAGGGAGCTTCCTGAGCTCCTCAAGTGTACCATGGTCAATGTTCTTGGCAATGGAAACGTATCTCTTCTTGAGCCTTCTTCCTGTGAAGATGAGATCTCTGTAGTATGCTGCGTCTTTGCCTTCCTCGCAAAGCACTTTTGGAAGTTCCTTCGCAAGCTCTTCTGCCTGGGCAATCCAATACTGCTCCCTTGCTTCTCCTTTCTCCTTATCATTGTCATGCTCCTCCTTGAGGACATAACAGTCCATGTGGACCTGATACATAGGAGTGGAGAGCGCAAGCAGCTTTCCGTTATGGTCTATGATCGCGCCTCGCAAAGGCTCGATCTCCTTCTTGTCCTTCTTTGGCTGAAAATATTCCACATATCTTGGGTCCGGTTCCCAGAAATACTGGATCTTCACGATCTCAATGACAATGAGCACAGCCGCCACAAGGAATATGGCGTGGAAAACAGTGAGGAAGTTACTCGCTCTGCGTCTTTCTGATTCGTGTGTACTCATTTCTTGATGATGATGTCTGCCGGTTTTTGTGGTGTGGTCACTTTTGACTGTTTCTGCTCGAGCATCTCCTGCACTGTGCTGATGCGGTCGAGGCTGACATATTCGCAGGTCTTCTGCGAATGGTATATCTTTAAGGTTTCAAGTTCCTTCTTGTTCTTTTCGACCTGAACCATGGCCTGTTCGGCCTTGTATGAGATCCAGATGCTGAGCCATCCGAGAACAAAAAAGTATAGGATATATGGAAAGCCCTTGTGGAGCCTCATCCTGACAAGAATGTCACCGCTGATGATTGACTTGGCGACGTTCTTTATCATTGAACCGATGTCTTTAAGCTTTCCCATTATAGTTTCTCAGCTATTCTCAATTTTGCGCTTCGCGCTCTGGTGTTACTTGCAATTTCTGTTTCCTGCGGGAGGATAGGTTTTCTGTTTACCGCCTTGAGCGGTGCTGAAGAGTTGCCGTAGAAGTCCTTTTCGACCTCTCCCTCGATGTTTCCAGCCTTGATGAAGTTCTTCACCATCCTGTCCTCAAGAGAGTGGTAGGTGATGATGACCATCTTGCCTCCTGGCTTCAAGGATTTTGCTGCTCCGCTCAGGAACTTCTCCAATGACTTCATCTCCTGGTTCACCTCTATTCTCAGCGCCTGGTAGACCTTTGCCAGGAACTTGTGTTCAGCGAACTTTGGAAGTGCACTTTCGATAGCCTTGCCGAGGTCTCCGGTAGTCTCGATTTTTGAAATCTCCCTTGCCTTGCAGATCATCTGTGCGATTCTTCTGCTGTTGTCCACCTCACCGTAGAGTCTGAGGATCTTTTCAAGGTCTGCCTGCTCGTAGGTGTTCACGATGTCAGCCGCATTGAATTCAGCCTCCTGATTCATTCTCATGTCGAGTGGAGCCTCGTATCTGAACGAGAAACCTCTCTCTGCGGTGTCAAACTGGTGGGATGAAACTCCCAAGTCTGCAAGCACTCCGTCAATTCCGTCTTTGTAGCCCTGATGGATGACGTGGTTGTGGATCCAGCGGAAGTCGCTGCGGATGAGAGTCAGACGGCTGTCGTCCGGGCGGTTCGCTATCGCGTCGCTGTCGCGGTCGAAAGCGATGAGCCTGCCGTTCTCAGACAGTCTGCTGAGGATCTCACGTGAGTGACCTCCTCCGCCAAAAGTGGCATCTGCGTATGTTCCTGATGTTGAATCGATTAAAGCAGAAACGCTTTCGTCGAGTAAAACTGGAATATGGTACTCGGACATATTGGTGGCCTCCTATCGGTTAAATACGTCCAGCTAATTTCTTACCCATATTGCGGAATTCTTCGGCTGAGAAACATCCGCCTTCCAGCTCTTCTTTTGCCCAAATTTCGACCTTGAAGTCAACGCCCTGGAATACGACTTCCTTGGCGATTCCCGCTTTGTCAAGCAGTTCTTTGGGGATGGTGATTCTTCCGAGCTTGGCATCCGGAACTACAGTCACGGTGTCGCTCATGTATGTTCTCCAATACTTCATGTGGTCTTCATCGAAAGCCAGATCGAGCTTGGATCTTACAGCCTGAGACATAATGGCCCATTCCTGACGGGTGTACATCTCAAGACAGTTCGAATAAAGGTCCTTTCTGATGACGAATTCCATCTGATCGGCAGGCACGGCATTCTTGATGGCAGAAGGAATCACAAGTCTTCCTTTGTCATCTATTTTTGCTGTGTATTTTCCGAAAAATCCGCTCATCGTTCAAACCTTTGATACCGAGGTGCAAAAATAGAAATTATTTTCCATTTTATTCCACTTTTTCCCATTTTTTTCCACAACGATTTCAACAACCCTGCCACACGTGCTTCCAGGGCATATTGCAACGAATAAGATTATTCGTAAATTTGCACGGTTTTAAAATGAAAATTATGAAAAACAGAGGATATATATACGCTTTTGCAGTTCTGTTGTGCCTTTGTGTGGCCTGCAGCAGAAAGGATGCAGCCGAGGTTGTGGAAGTGGTTGATGTTGAAGAAGTAGCAGTCCCTGCTATGGGATTTAGTCCTGATTCCCTTGAGGTTCGTTCGGGTGAGGTGAAGAACGGCCAGTTCTTCTCGACTCTTCTTGGAGGGCTGGGTCTCTCGCAACAGGAGGCATATAACCTTACTGAGGCGACAAAAGAGGTCTTTGATGTGAAGACTCTCCGTGTCGGAAAGGAGTATAGAGCTTACTATAAGGACTCGGTTCTGAAGTACCTTGTCTACGATCGTGACAAGGCCAGCAGCATAGTCTTTGACTGCACTGCTCCGTACGATGCCTGGGTTTATGAAAAGCCTGTGACAGTAGAACAGCGTTATGCAGATGTGACCATCAGCAGCTCGCTTTGGGTGGATATGAGGGCAGCAGGCGTTTCGCCGCTTCTAATTGTGGGCCTCTCTGACATATATGCCTGGACAATAGACTTCTTTGCTCTTCAGAAAGGCGACCGCTTCAGGGTCCTCTACGAAGAGAGAATGTGTGACGGTGAAGTCATCGCCGTCGACACCGTACGATATGCAGTCTTCAGCCACGGCGGAGATGACTTCCCGATGGTGATGTTCGATCAGAAGGACGGTGGAAACATGTGGTGGAATGAGAAAGGAGAGAGCATGAGGAAGGCCTTCCTCAAAGCTCCGCTCAACTACTCTCGCATCAGCTCAGGCTTCTCTTACTCCCGCAAGCATCCTGTGACCCGCAAGGTCCAGCCGCACACAGGAGTGGACTACGCAGCTCCTACAGGAACCCCTGTGATGACAATCGGAGACGGAGTCGTGACAAGTGTGAAATATGAAGGTGCCGGTGGTAACACAGTGAGAATCAGACATAATTCAGTCTACTCTACAGCCTACCTCCACCTTTCCAAATACGCAAAAGGCCTCAAGGCAGGCCAGCGCGTCCGCCAGGGCGAGGTTATCGGCTACGTCGGCTCAACCGGCCGCTCAACCGGCCCGCACCTCGACTTCCGTGTGTGGAAAAACGGCACACCGATCAACCCTCTCAAAATGGAGTCCCCACCAGCAGAACCAATCAAGGACTCCAACAAGAAAGTCTTTGCTGAAACCTCAGCAAAATACAAGGCCCAGATCGACTCGATCCAGGCCTACAAAGTCCTCCCAGCCCTACTGGAAGTTCTCTAACCAAAAGTGAACTTCAGCTAGACAGTTCTAGTGAACTTTAGACCAAAAATCTTCACTAGAACTGCTGTAAATAAGCCCAATCATCACCAAAACCTTAGTTCTAGTGAACTTGAAGGCAAGAATCTTCACTAGAACTTTTTGTGATGTTATTCGTGAACTTAAATGCCACCAAATTATAGTGAGAATATTTTAGTTTAAGTGAATTTGAGATATAAAGCAGTCATTGGAACTTTGGGTGATTTGATCTGCTGACATCTCATAACAGTCTGTCTGTTTCACCATTGTGAGCCTCCATCACCCTCCCAGTTACTCAAGTGCCGTATCTGCTCTCATAACAGTAAAAATCAGCTACCGTTATGAGAGGCTGTCGCTATCTCATCTACACTGAAGCTATCTTGTCTCTCACAATGGTACCCTTTTCTTACCGTTATGAGAGGTCTTAGGGTATTGCATAATAAAAAAGGGTGACTAAAATAGTCTCATACGACTAATCAGTCACCCACTTAGGTTTATATATATGTCCTACCTTTAGTAGATAAGGATATATGCGAGTGCTGCTACGGCAGCTCCGCAGATAGGGGCGATTGCCGGTACCCAGCTGTAGCCCCAGCCGCTGTCGCGCTTGCCCTTGATAGGGAGGACTGCGTGTGCGATACGTGGAGCGAGGTCACGTGCAGGGTTGATTGCGTAGCCTGTTGCTCCTCCGAGGGACATACCGATAGACATGATGAGGAAGGTTACAGGAAGCGCTCCAAGCTCTCCCATACCGATGTGGAGATGCTGTCCGTCTGGGTCGAGGTGAGCTACATTTGCATCCACTCCGAACACGAGGATCACGAACACGAGGAGGAAGCTTGCAAGACCCTCACAGAAGAAGTTGCGCATCTTGTGCCCTTCGATCGCTGGCATAGTACAGAATGTACCGAGCTTAGTATCAGGGTCTTCAGTAGCGTCATAGTGGTCCTTGTAGAAAAGCCATACAAGGGCAGCTCCTGCGAAACCTCCGAGCATCTGTGCGATCACGTAGCCTGGAACCGCAGACCAAGCCATTGTGCCTGCAAGGGCGCAACCGAGGCTGACTGCAGGGTTCAGGTGCGCTCCTGAAACCGATCCTGCGATGAACACTCCGACCATAACGGCGAAGCCCCATCCCATTGTTATCACGATCCAGCCGGCTCCCTGAGCCTTGCTCTTGTTAAGACTTGTAGCGGCGCACACTCCGTCGCCGAGGAGGATCAGCACCATGGTGCCGATGAACTCGAATAGGTATTTTTCAAACATAGTGATATTGGTTATTTACCGGTTAGTGTTCTTCTTATTGCGTCATTCCATCCGTCCTTGAGGGCTGCAACTGTCTCAACATCAGCTGAAGGCTGGAACTCCTTCTCCACGCCCCACTGCTTCTTGATGTGATCGATGCTTTCCCAGTAGCCTACTGCGAGACCTGCAAGGTAAGCTGCACCGAGGGCTGTGGTCTCGGTCACTGTCGGTCTGATGACCGAAGTTCCGAGCACGTCAGCCTGGAACTGCATGAGCAGGTTGTTGCGTGATGCTCCTCCATCTACCTTGAGCTCCTTCAAAGTCACTCCGGCATCCTTCTGCATCGCGTTGACGATGTCCATAGTCTGGAATGCGATTCCCTCGAGGGCTGCTCGTGCGATGTGTGCTGCAGTAGAGCCACGGCTCAAGCCGTAGATGCTACCCTGTGCGTACTGATCCCAGTGTGGAGCTCCGAGACCTGTCAGTGCAGGCACGAAATAGACTCCTCCGTTGTCAGGAACGCTGGCAGCCAATGCCTCCACTTCAGAAGATGACTTGATGATGCCGAGTCCGTCGCGGAGCCACTGAACTACAGATCCTGCTACGAAGATACTTCCTTCAAGTGCATAGTTCACTGTGTCTCCGATCTTCCATGCGATGGTGGTGAGGAGGTTGTTCTGTGACATTATCGGTCTTTCGCCGCTGTTCATAAGAAGGAAGCAGCCGGTTCCGTAAGTGTTCTTCACTGAACCAGGCTCTGTACACATCTGTCCGAAAAGCGCTGCCTGCTGGTCTCCAGCGATACCGGCGATAGGAACTTCGTGTGCAAAGAGTGTGGTCTTGGTGTAGCCATATACCTCGCTTGATGACTTCACCTGCGGCATCATCGATGCCGGTATATTCATGAGTTCAAGAAGCTCCTTGTCCCACTCGAGGGTGTGGATGTTGAAGAGCATTGTTCTTGATGCGTTGCTGACGTCGGTTACGTGTACTTCACCGCGGGTGAGCATCCAGATCAGCCATGTGTCCACTGTACCGAAGCGGAGTCGGCCCTCTTCTGCCTTCTGGCGTGCTCCAGGCACGTTTTCAAGGATCCAGCGGATCTTTGTTGCACTGAAGTAGGCGTCAATGATGAGACCTGTCTTGCTGCGGATAAGATCTGTACGTCCGTCTCTCTTGAGGCTGTCGCAGTACTCTGATGTTCTTCTGTCCTGCCATACGATCGCGTTGTACACAGGCTCACCAGTCTCGGCATCCCACACGATGGTGGTCTCACGCTGGTTGGTGATACCGATCGCCGCGATGTTCAGTCCGTTGATGTCGATAGAGGTAATGGCCTCGGCGATCACTGCCGCCTGAGATGACCAGATCTCCATCGGGTTGTGCTCTACCCAGCCCGGTTTCGGGAAGATCTGGGTGAACTCTTTCTGTGATACAGCCTTTGTCTGTCCGTTCTGGTCAAAGACGATGGCTCTTGAACTACTTGTGCCCTGGTCAAGGGCAAGAATATACTTCTCCATAATTATGTGGTTGTTAGTCGATTCGCTTGCAAAGGAGGGTTGCCGGAGTCACGCTTGTGACCTCGACCTCGCAGTAGTCTCCTGCCTTTTCTCCGCGTGAAGGGAAGACGCACATCTTGTAGTTGCCGGCTCTTCCGCAGAGTTCGTCAGGATTTCTCTTTGAAGGACCCTCTACGAGCACCTTGAGTCTTCTTCCGACTTCCTTCTCGTTGCTCTTGAGGCTCATGCGGCCCTGGAGCTCGATGATCTCGTTCAGACGCTTGGTCTTGGTCTCGTAAGGGATGTCGTCAGGATACTTTCTTGATGCAAGAGTTCCAGGACGCTCCGAGTAGGCGAACATGAACGCCGAGTCGAAGACTACCTCCTCCATAAGTGTGAGGGTGTCCTTGTGGTCCTGCTCAGTCTCGCCGCAGAAGCCTGCGATGACGTCAGTGGTGATGCCGCAGTCCGGAATCACGCTTCTGATCTTCTTCACTCTCTCGAGGTACCATTCGCGGTTGTACTTTCTTCTCATCTTCTCCAGCATGATGCTGCTGCCTGACTGTACAGGGAGGTGGATGTGCTTGCAGATGTTGTCATACATCGCCATAGTGTAGATAACCTCGTCGCTGATGTCCTTAGGATGCGATGTCGAGAAGCGCACGCGGAGCTCCGGACTAATCTTCGCCACCATCTCAAGGAGCTGGGCGAAGTTCACGTTGTTTGCCGGATTTTCCTTGTCCTTCCAGAAATATGAATCCACATTCTGGCCAAGGAGTGTAACCTCCTTATAGCCGTTTGCATATATTTCCTGAGCCTCACGGAGGATAGACTGAGGTTCGCGGCTGCGCTCTGCTCCTCGGGTGTAAGGTACCACGCAGTACGAGCACACATTATTACATCCTCTCATGATGGATATGAAAGCAGACACTCCGTTCTTGTCAAGTCTGACAGGGGAGATCTCTGCGTATGTCTCTTCGTGCGAGAGCAGTACATTGATCTGAGGATTGTCTGGTCTGATGGCCCTGAGCAGCTCAGGAAGGGATCTGTAAGAGTCCGGTCCTGCCACGAGGTCAACAGCCTCAAGAAGCTTGTCCTTGAGTCTTTCTGCCATACAGCCTACGATACCAATTATCACTCCGTCTCTTTTTCTCTTCTGGAGCTTGAACTGGTCGATGCGTCCCCATATTCTCTGCTCTGCGTTGTCTCTGATCGAGCATGTGTTGGCAAGAATCACATCTGCTTCGTCCATTGATTCTGTCAGGGCATAACCTTCCTCCTGCAGAATGGAAAGAATCACCTCGCTGTCGTTCACATTCATCTGACAGCCGTAGGTTTCTATATATACCTTCGGTCTTGAAGGGTCGATTATTGGTTTGATATTTCGCATTTTTCTACCTCTTTTCCTATGAAATACAAAGATAGGATTTTTCGCTGAATATAGTTATCTTTGCGTTGATGTAATGATAGTATTATGAGAAAATTTACAAGCAGATTTACCCTGATTGCTCTTCTTGCAACCCTTCTTTGCATGACTGGTTGTGTGAATGTCAAGAAGTTACAGGAGATCAAGATCGTGGATGCAAAACTAGAAAGCCTTTCGCCTGTAAGCCTGAAGCAGTACATCGTGACAGGCTCTGTGACTGTCGACAATCCTGCAGCAGAAGTGTCTCTTTCTGAAATTTCTGGTGTCTTGGAGCACAATGGCAAGGTTATTGGTAGCATCGCCGTCGACCCATTTACATTGAGTGCAAAATCAGAGCAGACATACACCCTGCGTGCGGATGCAAAAGTGGCTGATGGCATAGGCATATTCGAACTCGCAAAGTATATGGACAAGGCTGTCCTGAAGCAGTGCGTAGTGGATGTAAAGGCAGATGTGCGCGTCAGAAACGGCAAAGTCAGGACTATGGAACTTGAGGACATACCTTTGAATAAACTTTTAGAACTGATCAAATGAGAAAACCTATAATTGTAATCGTGGCATTTTTCGCCGCATTGCTTTCCCTCCCGCTTTCAGCTCAGGAAATTACCGAAATCCCTGAAGGCTATGAACTTGTAGACTCGCTCGTGTACAGACCGGTAGAGGTTGTAGACACAACTCTTGCAGGCAAGGATATATTTGCTATCATGCCGGTGGCTGTGGATGGTGAAGGTGCGGATGTAAGCATAAACCAGTCACCTGAAGTGGCGGCGGCTGTCAGAAAGCATGTACATTCGAATAACGGCAGGACTCTGAAGGGATATAGAGTAAGAATTTTCTTTGACAACAAGCAGACTGCCCGCACAGAGTCAGAGAAGATATTGAAGGAATTCAGAAAGGCTTATCCTGAGATTGCGGTATATAGAGTGTATGCCAACCCATATTTCAAGGTCACAGTCGGTGACTTCAGGACAAGATCGGAGGCGATGGAGATGCTCAGCCGCATCAAGTACAGCTTCCCGAGCGCATTCGTGGTGAAAGAGAATATAGAATATCCGGCAGTTGACAGCGAGCATGCTGTAATTGTAGATACAATAAAAGTGCTGAGACGTAAATAACAGCACGTTGGTTAGAGTGTAAATAATTAATTATCAGTGAGATGTTAAAGCAAGGTTTGGAATTGAAGCAGACCCAGAAGCTCTCGCCTCTGCAGATTCAGACTATCAAGCTCATCGAGATGCCTGTGATGGAACTTGAGCAGCGCATCCGTAAGGAGATTGAAGAGAATCCTGTTCTGGATGAGGATGTGTCTTCGGAGTCTGAGGATGGAGAGGCTCCAAGAGAAGTTTCTTTGTCGGAGTACAAGGATGATGATCCGATACCAAGCTACAGACTTAGAGCAGACAACTACTCTAAGGATGAGCGTCCACAGTACAACACATTCTCTGTGAAGGAAAGCTTCACCCAGAGCCTCCTCGAACAGCTCGGCTACAGAAACCTTACCGAGCATCAGTACTCGGTGGCTGCCTTCATCGTGGGAAGCCTTGATGACGACGGTTATCTCCGCAGAAGTGTTGACAGCATCGTGGATGACATCTCGTTCCGCGCAAACATCGAGACTACCGAGGAAGAAGTGCTCCAGATGCTCAAGGTCATTCAGGAGTTCGAGCCGGCAGGTGTAGGAGCCCGCGATCTTCGTGAGTGTCTCCTCCTTCAGATCAGACATTGCAAGAAGACGCCGGATGTGGAAAGGGCAATCAAGATCCTGACCAACTACTTCAACGAATTCACCGGCAAGCACTTCCATAAGATAATGACCCGAATGAACATCACAGAGGACGAGCTGAAGGCGGCTATGGCCAAGATCCTCAAGCTCAATCCTTCTCCAGGAGGTCAGATCGATGATTCTTACACAGATCAGGCTCAGCAGATCGTCCCTGATTTCATCCTCGACTACACAGACGGTGACCTGAGACTCTCGATGCCTCGATTCTCATTGCCGGAACTGAAGGTGAACAGGAAGTATGCTGACATCCTGATGGATGCTGCTCATTCGTCAGACCGAGCCCAGAAGGAAGCTGCGGCTTTCGTGAAGAAGAAGCTCGACTCTGCAAAGTGGTTCGTCGAAGCCATCCGCCAGCGTCACAACACCCTTATGACCACAATGCAGGCCATTGTTGACTATCAGAGAGACTACTTTGTGGATGGAGATGAAACTAATCTTAAGCCGATGGTGCTCAAGGATATAGCGGAAGTGACAGGCTTTGATATATCGACAATTTCACGAGTTGTGAACAGTAAGTATATTGAAACTCACTTCGGAATATATTCACTGAAGTATTTCTTCTCCGAGGGACTGGAAAACCAGGAGGGTGAGGAAGTCTCGACCCGCGAGTTGAAGAAGGCACTTCTCGAATGCGTCGAAAACGAGGACAAGCACAAGCCTCTCACCGACGACGAGCTCGTGGACCAGATGACCATCAAGGGATATAAGGTCGCAAGAAGGACCATCGCCAAGTACAGGGATCAGCTGAATATACCGAAGGCCCGCCTTCGCAAAGAGTTATAAAAATAGGTTCTGTCGATTGACAGAACCTATTTTTTCGCTCCATATGCAAGGTCTCCGGCATCGCCGAGGCCTGGAACTATGTATGAATGGCTTGTGAGCTCTTCGTCTATTGCGGCTACCCATAACGTGATGTTCTCATTCAACAGGTTTTTCTGAAGATACTCTACAGCGTAGGCGCTTGCTATAGGACACACAAAGTGTGTGTGCACCGGTTCGCTTCCCTCACACAGTTTCTTGTACGTGACTTCAAGGGATGAACCTGTTGCCAGCATGGTGTCAGCAAGGATGAGTATCTTGTCTGTAAGGTCAGGAGTGTTGCAATACTCTATGCTGATGTTGAAGTCTTCGCCCTTGTGGTACTTTCTATATGTTGCAATAAAGGCATTCTGTGCATCATCAAAGAAATTGAGGATGCCCTCGTGCAGTGGAAGACCTGCGCGCAGGATGGTTGCAATAACTACTTTCGTGTCGTAGGTCTGTATGTTTGCAATACCGAGTGGAGTCTCAACTGATTTGGGGCTGTAGTTCATGGTCTGGCTGATCTCGTATGCGAAAATGCTTCCGATTCTTTCGAGGTTTTTGCGGAACCTCATGCTGTCCTTCTGAACTTTCTTGTCACGCAGTTGTGCTACAAATGTGTTGAGGAGCGAATTCTTTTCTCCAAGATTTATGACCTTCATCTCTGTCGTGGTTGGTTGAGTTACAAATATACAGATTTTTAATAACAAAATCAGAACCTGCACATTTCTTCGTCCGAGAAACTGTAATAAGATTTGGAGGCTATGACGATGTGGTCTATCAGGACTATGTCGCAGGTGTTCAGGGCCTTCTTCAGTCTGGCTGTCTCTTCGATGTCCGCCTTGCCCGGCATTGCGTTTCCAGACGGATGATTGTGGGCCAGGATGATGCCTGATGCCTTTTTCTCTATGGATCTCCTTATTATGGTCCTGATGTCTATGAGTGTTGCGTCTCCGCTTCCTGTTGTGATCCTCTCCTTGCTTATCAGGTAGTTGGCCCTGTTCAGGAACAGTACCCAGCATTCTTCGTGATCCAGATCCCGCAGATGTGGGAAGAGGAGTCGCACTGCTGCTTTAGGTGATGATACGCTCGTGTGCTCCTCTCTTGCTGCCTCCGCAGCGCATCGCCTGCCGAGCTCAAAGGCTGCCGCTATGCTCACAGCCTTGCCCGGCCCGATGCCCTTTATCTGACACAGCCTGTCTGTAGATAGCCCTGCCACTTCGTTTATCCGGTTACCGCAGCTGGCCAGCAGAGCCCTGGCAGTCTCGATCACATTCATCCCTCCTGTGCCCGTGCGGAGCATTATGGCCAGCAGTTCGGCATTGCTGAGAGCATCAGCGCCTTTCTCCAGCATCTTCTCACGAGGCCTTTCGTCCAAACTCATTTCCTTCACCTTCATAGCCAAAACAGGACACCTTTCTATGCCCTCGGGCAAAGATAGATGTCCTGTCTGTATAAACCTTGAAATCTGGGCTTGAGGCCTGCAGGTTTTTCTTTTTTTATAAAGTTTTGTCTTTTTTTAACAAAAACAGATGTCTCGACTTCGCTCGACATGACAATGTGAGGTGCTCGACATGACAATGTGAGGCGCTCGACGTGACAATGTGAGACACTGCGCTACAGAAGTGCGAAGAGCATATATGCCCAGTGTGCTACGATAGCAGCTACAAGTCCGCCGATTGTGTGGGCGATGATCGCCTTTGAAGTGAGGTTCCTGTAGCCGAGTGAGTCGAGCATAGCTGTGTGAGTGCTGAGGTAACCGCTCCAGCACATTCCGATGGCTGTGCAGACAGCGATGGCATTTCCGTCCATCCAACCGTTGCTCAGGAACTCAGGTACAAGACCCAGTGCTGCTCCCACTGCGCCGAGTGCGGTTATAGGGAAGGCTACAACATGGGGATCTGAGAATCCGAAGAGGAACTTGAACACGAAATCTATTTTGCCTGCGAGCCAAGGCAGCGCCTCGATTCCCTGATATGCAGCTCCGGTGTAACCGTCAGGACCGGCACCGAAAGTGAGGATCATCACGAGTGTCGAGATGACAAGCACTCCCGGGATGATGGCCAGACCTACATCCACTCCAGTACGTCCGCCGTCAAGAAGTGAGTCGAGGATTCTTACAAACAGTGATCGTTCGTCCTCTTTCTCAGACTCACCATTATTCTTTTCGAGCTCACATACGTTCTCGGTAAGGTATTCTGGATATGCCTTGACTACAAATCTCTGCATAAGTCTTGTCGAAACGATACAGCCGCAGAATGCTCCGAAGAGTCCGATAAAAGGCTCTACGTAGAATCCCTGGCCTACCATAAACACAATAACGAGAAGTCCCATACCGAAGGCGGTACCGAAGTTGGTGAGGGATATGAACTGGTACTTCTTGAAGTAGCTGCTGAAATGCTTGTCCTGCGCAAGGGATATGATGGCGGGATTATCGGAGAGGAAAGTCATCACGGCTCCGAGTGAGGCAACTCCCGGAAGGTTGAAGAGAGGTTTCATCAGAGGACGGAGGAGTTTCTCGAGGAGGGTTACGACTCCGAATTCGACGAAGATCTTGCTGAGTGCTCCGGTAATCACGCAGATTGCCATAAGGTAGAACACGGTGTTCAGAAGCAGGTCGTGAGCTGTCTTCATGATGGTGTTCAGCATGTTGGATGTGCCCATGATTGAGCCGATCCAGGTGAATAGTCCTCCGACGATGAGGAGGCAAGGAACTCCGGCAGGGATGTATTTGCCGATACCTTTATGTTTCATAAGTCAAGTGTTTTATTCGTACAAACGAACAAATATAAGGAAAAAAAGAGAACGAACCGTGGGTTCGTAGATGTATCTGTAGATTCTGAAGATATATAAAACAAAATCCCCCATAATCTGACGATTACAGGGGATTTTTAGGGTGCCCTATGGGATTCGAACCCATGACATTCAGAACCACAATCTGACGCTCTAACCAACTGAACTAAGGGCACCATGTTGGTTTAATGGACTGCAAAGATAGGTATAATTTTCATATCTGCAATATCCATATATCAAAAATTATGATTTTTTTGTCCGTGTGGTGGATTTGTCAATAGATTTATTATATTTGTGAGATATGATACGTTCATCTGTAAGAATCTTGCTGCTGTCGGCCTTTTTTGCTGTCACATCTGTGTTGAGCGGATGTGTGCAGGGTGTTTGTGAACCTGAAGCGATGAAAGAGGTGGGAAAGGGAAGTGTACCTTTCCAGATCTATGTTTCGCCGATGGCC
>CANBDZ010000002.1 GCA_947367375.1 uncultured Bacteroidales bacterium
GCATCATACGGCATACGAGATGTCTTAGGGTCTCGTGGGCTCGGAGATGTGTATAAGAGACAGCATTATAGGATATAATGATTTCCTGAAACTGGACCAGACAGACAGGCTGATTCATCTTTCAGGAGTCGACCATGAGATCATGAATGACAATTATCCTCAGATGTTCCTTATGGACGGAGTCGCCTATATGGGCAACTCAGAGCCGGCAGTTCCTGGACATGTTGTGGTGAATGATCCTTCCAATACTGATGATGTTGTGCTTAAGGTCGTTCTGAGACGTGCGGCTGCCAAGATTATGATTACTATCATCCCAGGTAGTAAAGTCACTCTCACCCAACAGCTTATGGCCAAGTCACACGGTTACCTCATCCGAAATATGCCTAACCGTACGACTCTTGTGGCAGAAGGTGGCTACCCTGTGAATGAAGGTGGTGCCAGACCATATTGGGCTTCTACGACCATATCTCAGAGTCCATATTTCCAGTTGACTGAAGACGGTGTCAAACTGACAGCATACTGCTATTCTCATCAATGGGATAAGGAGTACGTGTTCGAGCAGGGTACATCCGTAGTTATGATGTTGCCGATGATATATAGGGAAACTCCTGGCTCTGAGCCAGTTGAATTCATCAATAACTATTATCAGCTGTCAGTGACCAAGAATCAGCAGATAAAGAGAAATACGGTCTATGACCTCAGGATCACTCTCAATGCACCTGGTGCCGAGGACATTACAACACCGGAGAAGGTTGAGAATATCGAATATTTCACAGCGCCATGGGAAGTGGTGGATCTTCATGTTTCAGGAGAGAATGTTGTCAAGTACCTCAAGGTCAACAAGGAGAAGATATATATGTACAACATCAGTGATGACGAGACTTCGCTTTACTTCTCATCATCGTCGCCGATTACTGTGCAGCTTGTTCCCGGAAGTGCATATTACTACAATAAGTTCAACCAGAAGATTACTTTGGGAGACAATGAAGTGGACATTAGCGCGTCTACGGAGAATGGTGCCGTTTCAGGTAATATTTCTGTACACAGCGACATTCCGGACAACTATACTATCCGTTACTTCCAGCTTAAAGTCACAAATCAGGACGGAATGACTGAAATTGTTGATGTGGAGCAATATCCGTTGATATATATCACCAATAACCTGCCTTGGTATTCGTATAGGGATGATTATTATTATCGTACTGATGGAGGGCACGGATGGGACGGATATACAACTACAGGTCTTACATCAGGTGATTTGCCGACTACATACCGTTATGCTGGTGACCATATTGTCAGTGTTCACACCATCAAATCAGTTGATGTTACGAATAAAACTGTCAAGTACACCTACACAAGCCAATCATCCAATCATGATAGTAAAACAGGTTGGACTGCCTCTAAATATAGAGGTGATAAGGTGAATAATAGTGAGAATTACAAGATAATGTATTACTCATTCAATTACAGAAGAGGATGGAGCATGGTTACTAACGTAGAATGTGAGCAACATAATGTCCGCAACTACCATGTGCGTATGATGGCCTCCTCTAAAGATTACACCGTAGGACGCCCAGCTCTTGATCAATATGGATATACAGCGGCTGATGAAGATAATGCAAAACTCGTCTCTCCGTCCTTTGTGATCGCATCACGACTCGGAGCAGTGCTTTCAACATACAGTGGTTTGTCAAATATGACAAACGACAAGAAGCTTGTAGCTTTTGCAGACCACTGCAAGAATTATGTAGAGGTGGACGATGTGAATGATGACAAGAAGGATCCTGTAGAAGTGTATGATAACTGGAGATTGCCGACCGAGGCTGAATTGAAGATCATTATGGACATTCAGGGAGGTTCAGGTGACAATGCAGTGGCAATTGACTTCCTCCTTAACGGAGGCTATTATATGAGTGCAAGCGGTCCTGTCTATAACCACAAGAACAATGATGGTACTGTTGAACTTGCCGACCCTAAGCAGGCGACAGGAGTTGCCATCCGTTGTGTGAGGGATGCTTTTTAAACGATGATTCAGATGAAGAGATTGATCTACATATTTAATGTCATAATGGCGCTTTTTACGGTGTCGTGCGTGCGTGAGGATTTTACGCAGCCGATTCCGGAGAATGTGCCTGAAGGATATCAGAAAATAGAATTTGCCGCAAACATCACTGACTTGACATCGGTGATTACGCGTGCGGTTGACCCGGACGGACTCGATGTGAACAACATGACCTTGTTCTGCTTCAATGAGTTCGGACTCTTCATCAGTACAGAGACAGCTCAGCTTAAAACTCATAATCCTGAGCAGGGAGGCATTTCTGACAGCGGTACCTATGAGGCTACAATCCCAAGCCACACACGCATCATTCACTTCCTTGCAAACCACAGTGAAGGTCTTTATGATGAGACTAACTTCCCGGGACAGACAGAAAGTATGGTCATCGCCAACATGGAAGGCGGATCAGGAATGCTTGTATATTGGTCTCGCTTTGAGATGGATGCGACAAGCGGCAAGAACATGCACACTCAATTGTCGGAATTGACCTATACTATAGCTGGAACCACCTACAAAGGAATCAAGCTCATCCGTAATCAGGCGAAGGTGACTATAGATGACTGGGGACAGGACCCATCTACAGATCCTAAGTTTGTAGTGACCGGATTCCGTACAGTAAACATTCCCGCTTTCGGTACAGTTGCTCCACACCATCCTCAGCAGCATTTCCACATCGTTGACAATTGGGAGAGCACTGAGGACTTCATTACCCTACCCGACAACCAGTCACTGTTGTCAGACATCGTAGACATCAACACTAAGTCTGAAGATTATATATTTGAAACAGAAAATGCTGGTGACAGGCAGGTAAGTGTCATCATAAAAGGCCATGCCTGGGGAAAAACGGCGGCAGATGACAAGTATTACCGTATTGTGATGCAGAAAGAGGACGGTTCTAACTTTATGATCCGTCGAAATCACCACTACAACATTCAGATTACAGGTATGCTCACTTACCCGAGTGACACCTTTGAGGAGGCTCTGAATGCCCCTGCTTCAAACAATGCCTGGATTTCTATTGACGAGTGGGTAAACGAGATTACTGACGGAGTCAGAACACTTTGGGTCGAAAAGACTTCATATGTACTTGCGAGTGACCAGTATGCCGGAACCGACTTTGTGATTCCTTACAAGTATACAGAAAATGGCAACGGCGTGTCCACTGCCCCGGAAATCACATGGGTAGACAATAACGTGGCTTACAATGCCGTAGGCAATCAGTATAACACCTCCACAGGAGAAGGCACAATCACACTTCGTTTATATCCTATGTATGAAGGAAACGAACAACAGGCCGGTTCATTCATCATCAAGCACGGAAAACTTCAGCGTAAGGTGAGTGTCTATGTCATCAGGACTCAGTACTTCACTCCGTCTTGGATCTCTTCTCAGGTGTATGGTGTGGCAGATGAGCATGTGACAATGATGTTTACCATTCCGGAGACCTGCCCTGACGCCCTTTTCCCTTTCACTGTGCTGATTTCTGCTAACCATCTCGACGTTCGTTCCGAATCTGGTCAGCAGCTTCCTGTGTACATCAAGGGAGAAGAAGGCTATTTCGGTCAGGAATGGGAAGGCATAAATTATAAATATGCCTACACAATCACAGAGCCAGGCAAGCACCGTCTTCACATGCGTTCTATTCTCAAGCACGAAGACAATGACACTGAGGAAGTCCACCTTGAGGCTGATTTCTTTGAGACTATCACCAAGACAGTTGTCTTTAGCGGATATAATAATACTCACCGTCGTATCTTCGTAGATGGTCTTCATCTTTATGAGTCTGGCTATGCAGAAGATGAGGAGTTGTACTATATGCTTGTGCCACAGAAGAAGGCTTCCCCTCTGATTTTTACTCTTCAGCTTCAGGAAAGACAGAGTGACGGGTCGTATATTGCATATAATCATGCGGCAAATCCAGGCTCAGAACAATGGCATAAGAACGGTCGAGACGAGTTCCTTATCTACACCAAGTCATTCAGCTTCTATGATGAATATTTCGAGCACAATCCGGGACAATATGAAGGCATCAAGGATCAGGCTTGGGAAGGTGAGGTGACTATGGTAAACAGTGAGTCCTGGAGTACTAACGGACGAGTGATGGCCTTCAGAACGCTTGAATACGAGCCTTACCAGGATCCTGCAAACAAGTACGGCCTTCAGGCAGATGGAGCTTATAACATCTATATGCTTACCAACAGTTCCTATAACAAGGATATTGTGCGTGTGTCATCAAACAATGCATATAGTCCATATGTGTTCACCAAAGACCGAAACGGGAATCCATACAGTGAAAATTATTATGACGGCAACGAGTACCGTTCAGTGATTTTCGATGTAGCTCACTATCGACCGTTCCGCTTTGCGGCTCAGGTCGAAGTCTATGATAACGTGGATGAAAAAGTTACTGTTCCTGCTGCCGACAAACTTCTCAGCAATGAGGTGCACGCATCACAGGAGGAGAATGTAGATGAGGTGCATCTTAGTTATAAACCTGGTCAGAAAGTAGACATCTTACTTGATATAACAAGCTTCAAGGGCTCTGACGGACGTTCAGTTCATCCTTTCGGAGAAGTTTTCGGTGAAGAATTCGAGGTATATATTGATGCTCCTATGCTCGAAATCGACGAGGAGCGTCTGCCGGAGAGCTGGAAGACTGCAAATAAATTGAGAATGGATCCTTCCGTACCTGGCAGGTTCATATATACGGTCAGCAAGAAGCGTTCAGATGAGAAGGAATTCGGTTTTGCTAAAGCCCACAACAAAGACGAAGCAACTTATCGTTACGATGATTATGGTGGTGTCGTGCCAAATGTGACTATAGATCAGACCGGAGAACGCAAGCGATTGCCTTTTAAAAAGACTTCCATCACCTCAAAAGGCGACATCAGCATCACCTCAAACAAGGAGAAGGTAGTGTTCTGGGACAAGACCTTTGAGGTCAAGACCGAACATATGCTGGGTCAAATCTATTATAAGAAAGATAACGAAGAGTTCCCTGTGCCTCATGACGCTTTCGTGGCTTTTGTACGTCTTAGAACAGGTGCACGTATCGGTGTAGTCACACTCACAGATAACGGACAGTTTGAACTCAACCTTCGTGACGAGTACCGTTTTGATTGGAATAATGACCCGATAGATTTTTACTATAAGGACAAGACTGACGGAAAGGTATACAACCTTAACTACATAGAGGGAGGCGAAAAGAAAACCGTCGATCTGGACAAGCTGTACACTCTATTGGAAGGCAACACACGGATAGTCCTTACAGAACAGCAGTAGAGGATAATCCCCTACTGCAGTTTCTTTTCAAGTGTAAGGACGTTCTTGCCGTCGATACGTTCGTATTTTACCTCATTCATGATCTGACGGATGAGGAAGATGCCAAGACCTCCGATTTCACGTTCGTCGGCTGAGAGGGTAATATCTGCCTCTGGAGCCATTGTCGGGTCGAATTCTTTACCTGTGTCTGTAAGGACCAGGATGATTGTACCATCCTGAAGCTTAGCCGAAAGGTAGATCCACTGATGATCCTCTTTCGGGTAAGCGTAGTTGATTACATTTACAACTGCCTCTTCAAGGACAAGGTTGAGATTGAAGACCACATCCGGTGTAAGGCCGAATTCCTCTCCTATTTCTTCAATGAAACCATTGAGTCTGCTGATTTCAGAAATTTCGTTTGCAAGTACTATAGACTTTTCCATATCACTAACAGTATTTAATACACATTACTGTAATGTCATCACTTTGATCTGCTCCGTCTGCATGACGCTCGACCTCTGCAAATGTCTCATCAATTATCACTCTCGGAGTGTCGGAAGAGTGCTTCTTCAACAGCGAAATGAGTCTTTCGTCACTGAACTGTTCCTTCTCAATGTTTTCCGCTTCATTCACTCCGTCTGTAAACAGATATATCATCATATCCTTCTCGATTCTTGTCTCCTGACCCTCGTAAAGGAAGCCTGAGAACAATCCGAGAGGAAGATTCGGTGTCACGCTCATTGCAGAAACTTTGCCATCCTTTTCGATGATATATGGTGCGTTATGTCCTGCGTTGCAGTACAAAAGGCTGCCTATCTTCAGGTCAAGTATGCCGAGGAAGGCTGTACAGAACATATTCGAGTCGTTGCCGTCTGCAAGCGAGTTGTTCAATGAGGTGATGATTTCCTCAGGCCTGTCAAGGTACGATGCTACAGATCTGAAGAGACGGCAAGTAACTGCCATAACCAATGATGCCGGAATACCCTTGCCTGAAACGTCACCGATAATGAAATACAGCTTGTCGTTCTCGATAAAGAAGTCGTACAAGTCTCCTCCGACCTCTTTTGCAGGAACAAGTTTAGCTACAAGAGAGACATCATCTCTGTCTGGAAAGGCTGGGAATGACTTAGGGATCATACCCATCTGGATGCCGCGGGCAATTCTCAATTCACTTTCAATCCTTTCCTTGTTCGCTGTGGTTGACTTGAGCTCATCAATATATTTGACAAGAGATGTCTGAAGGTATTCGAATGAATCATGAAGTTCCTTAAGCTCGTCTTCAGACTGGATTTCAGGCAGCTGTGCATTGAAATCACCTTTTGCAATCTGCTTGGCAACTCCTGAGAAGTCCTCCACAGGAGCGACGATCTTTCTGATACCATAATAGCTTAGGAAGATCATCAGCATGAGCGCAATCACACCAAGAATGATGAGCATACCTCTGAGTCTCTTCACACCCAGATAGAGTTCAGTTCTCGGGCACACTACAGCAACAGACCAACATGTTGTCTCCACAGGTGAATAGAACACGAAATATTTGCCGTCCGCCATGTCACGAAGCACTTCACCAGGCTTGCAATGCACCATGTCATACTGCATCTTCTTCAACGACTCGTCATCGTCTCCATATGTAGATGAATATATGGTTTCATTGAGGATGAGGTCGTGATTCGGATGCACGATGTATGACGCGTTCCTGCTGACCATCAGGTTGAAGGAGTTATCGAATGCGTGGATACCCTCTACCAGTTCAGTAAGCCATTCCAATGATAAGTCGGCTGTAATTACTGCATACAGGTTGCCGAATTCGTCATACAAAGGCTTCGAATAGGTGGTCATCATCATCTCACCGCCACCGTCATCATAATACGGCTCGCTCCAATATGACTCGTTCAGAAGCTTTGGGATCTGATACCAGTCCATATAATGGTAGTCGTAGGTCTCATTTCCAAGCTGCTTTGAGCATATCTTTCCGTTTTCGTCTCTATATGAATATGGAGAGAAATAATGTCCTTCTGAAGCGTAGTAGTCAGGCTCGAAAGCTACTGCAGAACCACAGATGAACCTGTTGTTCTGGAGAAGTCTCTCTGTAATGGCATACATGAAATCAGGTGAGCTGAGTCTGTATGGCACGAGCCACGCTGTGTTTTCTACAGCGGTCTCAACTGCTTTCAGGACAGCATCAATCTGATGAACGGTGTTTGAAAGTTCACTGTGAGCGTGCTTTGTAGCCTCCTGCCTTACCTTATTGGCCGCCATCCTGACAAAGAGGGTGAAGGTCAAAGTAAAGATGATTGCAGAGACGATGAGAACCCTCAGCGTAAGACGTCCTGAAATGGAGTTCTTATGTGTTATCTTGTTGATCTTCATCGCTCCCCTCCTATAAATCTTTCATATACAGCCTCTCTTGATATATATCCATATTTCTTGAGAGCCTCGTTCAACTGATTGAATGCGTCTTCGTCCAATTTATATGACGGTTTGCCGCCTTTCACATCTTCCTGAGCCTCGAGAATGGCGTCAAGCATCCATTTCTGGTTATATCTGTTGGTCGGCACATTTGCCTCCTTGACATATTTCATGACAATCTCGAGAGCCTGTTCGCGGTTGTTTCTTACCCACTCCCAGCCTTTGCGTGATGCCTCAGCGAACTTACGGCAGTTCTCTGGGTTCTTCTTATAATAGTCCTCGCTTACATAAAGACCGTCCTCCGGGAAGTCATAGCCATGCTCTGAGAAATGAAGGACGCTGCCTGGAGTGATTCCCGCCATTGAGAACAATATGAGCTCGTTGTAGCTTTTGGCCAATGTCGCGTCGATTGCTCCTGCTATATACAGGTTGAGCGAGTTGAGCAGCTTGACCCATTCGATGTCCAAGTGCTGCTCCTCGTCTATCATATGAGGGATTTCGCTGAAACCGACTTTCCAAGTGCCGATTCGGCATCCTGCAAGGTCAGCAAGCTTGGTTACGTTTTCTGCACGTGAAACAAGCACCAATGTCGAATGCTGTGTTGTCTGCAGAAGGTTGACAAGCTTGATCTTGTCATCAGATGTCATCATAGCCTGGATGAGCTCGCTGGTAATGATGTCTGATGTGCCGTCCTTGAGCATGTTCATCGAACTGTAGGATGTGGTAGGATGCTCGATCTTCACATCAAGTCCCTCTTCAGCATAGTAGCCGTTCTCCAGTGCGGCATAATAGCCAGCAAACTGGCTTTGCGGGGTCCACTGTGGGGTAAATGTAATCTGCTGTCCGAAACACTGGAACAGTGGTGCGGACAGGCAGAATATTAAAAACAGATATTTCTTCATTATCTATGTATGGTCGTAAGTTATTTAGAGGCGCGCTCTTCAAGGTACTTCTCTCTCAAGGTCTCCATCATCTCCGGAGTGACTCCAAGACGCTCTGTGAGATAATTGCGGAACGAACCATAAGTAGCGTCCACCTTATCCAAAGTCTTTTCGAAGAGCACAGGGTTCGCACTGATAAGAGTGCTGAGTACATTACGCTGAGTCTCATTCTGGACAGGAATGTGCTGGATGAATGGATCAAAGTAGACCTTTGAGAGCTTGTAATCCTCCATGATAAGTTCTCTGTCAGCTCCAAGAGCAGCCAATATCATGGCTGAAGCAGAACCTGCTCTATCCTTACCCTGTGTGCAATGCCAGATCACAGCGCCATTTTCAGGATCGAGAGTAACCAGGTCAGCAAACAGCCTTCTGTAAGCATCATTGGAAACTTCGTCAAAGAAAATCTGGTCATACATATTCTCGCACATATCCTGGATGGCAGGATTATCAGCGTTTTCCACGAGCATCATCAGCATGTCCTTTCCTTCTGATTTTGCAGATGAAGCGTTCTCGGTGCCGGCAAAAGAAATGGCAAGAGAAAGGTGGGATGCATCTCCTGGGATTACATCAGGAGCGCTCATAGCCTCTTTCTGACCGCGGAAGTCATAGATACGCTGAACATTGTACTTGTCAGCCAAAACTACTGAATCTTCTCCAGAGAGCGTAGCAAGGCTTGCAGTACGGAGCAGCAGATTCTGCTTGATCTGCTTGTTGCCGATAACATATCCTCCAAGCTGTCTTGCGTTATGTATGCTGGTAAGACCTAACTGCTGGTTCTGGTAATCCAGAGTTACGCTGCTTTTCTCATTTCCACATGAAGAGAATAAGATCATCATAGATGCGAATAATAGGATGCGGTTCATAATTATATCTGTTAGAGGCTGTTAACCAAGTACTTGACTCCGCCAATGATCTTCTGGATGTTAGGGAAGAACACCTGACGGGCCATTTCTATGATTGCAGGACGGTATTCCGCTGTGTTCTTGCTTGTGAAGCCGATTGCAAAGACAGCTCTGATCAAGCGGAGCGCATCGAGCATTCCCGCATATTTCTGAATCAACTCAGGATCCTCTGTCTTGAAATACTTTCTGATGAAGCAGTCCTTGAGTTTGAGAACTGTCGCGTTGTCCATGCCGCAGATGCCGAGAGCCATCTCGTCAGTCCTCATTCCGTTAAGTACGACAGCGATAGAGATAAGGTCGTAGATCGGGTGACCAACTGACATACCCTCCATGTCGATCCAAAGCATCTCATCGTTCTGGATCATGATATTCTTAGGGTGAGCATCACCGTGTACGAGTACATCTCCTTCCGGAAGAGCCTCAAGAATCATCTCGAGCATCTTTCCTTCCTCTTCAGTAAGGTACTTGGAAGCGTTCTCAACCTGAGTTCTGTAATTGTCCTTCATGCTTCCGAACACAGGGTTGTCTGTGCGGATTGAATGTAGCTTGTTGATCTGCTCGATGTATCCGTCAGTCAACTCCTCCATAAGCTCAGGATTGCTCTGGATTGTCTCACCAAGGCTCTTGCTCTTGATTGTCTCATAAACGACTCCACGTCTGCCTTCACCGCAGTCTACAAGGTCGAATGAAATGGCTGTAGGAACACCAAGAAGGAAGGCCTCCTTTGCCTTGGAAAGCTCAAGGTCGAGAGTCGCGTAAGTTGAAGGATTGTAGTTCACCTTCACGATTTCGTCCTCGCTCACGCGATAAACGGCTCCGTTTCCACCGAAACCGATCTTCTCACATTTCTCGAGATCGATCTTGCGGAGAGCCTTTCTGATCTTCATGATGCGTGAGAATCCTGTCATCTCAAACACATTATATACTGAGTCTGAAACGTTCTCAAGGCTGAAATCCTTCTCTGTCTTTACCATCTTCAGAATGGTACGCAGACCGCTTGAAGCAACATACTGAAGTTTTTCGGCGTCAAACACCATACTGCTGTGAGGATTAGTCTTGCAGATCTCTGCCAGCTCCGCTTCAAACTTTGCTGAAGCCTCTGTGTCAAGCCTTCCGTCAAGTGCGACGGTAAGAACGCCGTCATTTAAGTTGTAAGTAAAATTCATAATCTAACCAATGTCAATACACTACTGCTGTAAATAATTATTCTATTGTCAATATTCTTGAGAAGCCTGTCATGTCGAATACAGAACGGACCTCTTTGCTGAGATTGCGTACAATGAAACGTCCGCCTTTCGCTGTGATACTCTTATGTGCCATAAGAACAACACGAAGACCGGCACTGCTGATGTACTCCATTGCGCTGCAGTCCATGATAAGCTCAACTGCCGGCATTGAAAGATAAGGAGTGAGCTTCTTCTCGAACTCCGATGATGTCACGGTGTCAAGTCGTCCCTCAAGGGTAACTGTTACCTGATTGTCAGTCTGTGTGATTTCTACGTTCATATTCACGATTTTTTAAATTGTATTCTGTTTTAATGTCATTCGTATGACAGTGTCATTCGATTCGTTTGTGCCTTCCTCGATCCTTTCGCATAATCCTTCGAGAATGCTGTAGCTGAGATCATCTTTTATAGATTCCTTAGAAAGATAAGGCTCTTCGCTCTTAGGTAAGGCAGCTTCTATTTCCAATCCTTTCTCAGACTTGGCTACGAGAAGATTCACGCCCTCGTCAAGAGGAATCAGATTCAGAAGTTCCTCGACGGCAAGCTGAAGTGAGTAGGTGTCAGAGAACGGGAGTCTGTATCTCATGCAGAAGACTTCGATCCTGGCATTCAACTCGGGGTGGTCATACTTAGGAGATGTGATCTCATAAACCATATTCATACAATGATTTATGTATGATCTTGTCTGCCTTTCCTTCGGATGGTCGATGATTTCCGATGGTGTTCCCTCCTCGCAGACCTTACCGTTACTCATAAACACGATACGGTCACTTATAGATCTTGCGAAATCTGTATTGTGAGTCACAAGAACTATGGTCATCTGGTCCTTGAGTGTAGTCAGGACATTGAATACCTCCCTGGTAGACAGAGGGTCCAATGACGATGTAGGCTCATCCAGAAGGAGGATTTCAGGGTGCATCATCAGACTTCTCGCTATAGCGGCTCTCTGACGCTGTCCACTTGACAGAGTGTCCGGATAGGCATCTTTGACAGCCCATATACCAACTTTGTCAAGCATCTGAATCGCTTCCTCCTCCACTTCTTCCTTAGGTCTGCCGAGAACCTTTACAGGAGCAAGCATAAGGTTCTGAAGTATTGTAAGGTGTGGGAACAGGTTGCTTCTGCTGAAGACCATTCCTATTCCGTTGTAGCCGTTTCTTGGCTGGATGTCCGTAACAATGGAACCTGATTCGAAAGGTTCAAGTCCGGCTATGCATTTGATCAGAGTAGACTTGCCGGAACCGGAGTACCCGATAACTGATACTACCTCATTGCGGCCGATCTCCAAAGACACATCGTCCAGTGCCCTTGTCCCCTCATATGACTTTGTGATCTGGTTAATTCTAATCATACTTGAACACTTTGTTATAAATTGCAGAAAGGCTTCCAACAATGATTTCAGACAGGATCAAGAATACGACAGACACCAAAAGCAAAGGTACGAGGACATCATAAGTCTCGTTCCTGATGATTTCTGTCACCTTTACAAGATCAAGTCCGGAGATATATCCGGCGTATGTTGTCGCTCTGAGCAACACTTTAGATTCGGCTGCGATAAATGGAAGCATAGGCTTTACAGCCTGAGGCAGTATCACATACCTGTACTTATTCCAGCCTTTCAAGCCCAACATCTCCGCCGCCGCATGCTGATTTTTGTCTATCTGATTCAGATGAACTGTAAATACATTCATAAATGAGCCTGAAGTGTAGACACCGAGAGCCAGAGAGCAGACTATTATTCCGCTCACATGAACTGTCGCGAAAACCACATAGTAGAAGAAGAATATGAGCACTACTGAAGGTACATCGTGGATCTTTTTGATGAAATACGAAACAGGCTCCGATATGAATCTGAGCGACTTGTTTGTGTTCATCCCCAACATAAGCACAGCCAAGACGAAGGCTATCATTATGCCCAATAGGAACATTGACACGGTCGCGCCAAATCCTCTGAGGATAAGCTTCCAGTACTGATTTGATATGACGCTGCCCTTTATGCGCTCAATGGACTTGTCGATCACTCCGTCGCTGTAAGCACTCACATTCCTGCCAGGAAGTATGCTTTTGTGCGCTATGACAAGCGTAGAATCGTTCTGTAGTTCAGAAAAATCAAGAGGTAGATAGTCATTGTTTCTATCTAGAAGAATCTGTGCGACCTCCTTTTCAGCTATGCCGGCATCGCATTTTCCTATTGCCAACGAAAGAAGAAACTCGGAAGCTGACTTGAAATTTACGATCTTGGATTCAGGCAAGACCTGCTCGAAATCATCTTCACTGACTGACTCGCCGAGTACTGCGATATGCTCCCCACTCAGGTCATCTATAGTCTGCAGAAGTGTACGGTTACTATTGCAACCGGCAAATACCGGCAACAGCAAAATGAAATAGAGATATTTAAAAATTCTGTCCAATCTGACCATTCCTTATAATTAGCGCGCGAAGATAGTCAAAATGGCAGGATTTCACAAATTATCTGCTGGAAATCGACCGCCAGTCAAGACGAATATCATCCTGATTTACATAGACTTTAAGGTACTCAGGGTCGGCCATATGGTCATTGATTGCACCTAGTACCGTATATCTGACATTGTCATATGTCAAATCTTCCCTGTAATGGTCGTGTCCCTGAAGAACGAGCGAAACATCCTGCTTACCGAGAAAATCGATAAGCGCGAAGCTCTCCTCTATCGGCATATTACCCGAAGTTACCTGCGAATTGTCTGTGTAGAAGAAGTTTGTGTGGGTGAGAATGATGCAGTGACGGTAGTTCTTTCGATTCTCTTCAAGGAATGATCTGAACCACTTGTTCTGCTTGTTTCCCAAGGTTCCTGTAGCAGTGTCAAGGGATATGAATATATCCTTTCCGCCTGGGAAAGCGACCTCAAACCAATATACCGAAGGTCCTACCTGCTCCTTGAAGCCGACCCAGCCGTTGAAGAAAAGGTCGTGGTTGCCGAGGATATGGAATATGTCGCGGTCATATGAATGACGCTCCGAATTGAAGCCGAGTGCTTCAAGATAGGTAGGGAAATTGTTCTTGGAGTCGATGCAGTCACCCAGAACAACGCCGAATGAGGCTTCAGCGTCATTTCTGAACTCGTCGTTGAATATATCAAGATTCTTGTGGGTCTTATGTATATGCGGATCTGTGGCGACGTAGAACATATATTCCTCCTGTGCCTCGACTACCCCATTTTTCAGGTCTTCGTTCATCGCCGCACTCTGCTCAAAACGCTTATCTACGCCTTCGCTTACAGGCACGAACATACCCTTTACATCAGCCCTGTTGCAGCTGTAGAAAGCCGCAAATGCCATTATTATGCATATCCTTTTTACCATCTGTAACATACGCTTGTCTTAATGAAAGTCTGATAATAACCTGCGGCTATATGGAAGGTGCCTGAGGGTTTGTAGCCTACGCCAAGGGTGAGGCCAAGATTGTCTGTCGGATAATAGAAACACTCTGCGAGATAGGTCGGCTGATAGTGTCTTTCCAACTCAAAGATCTCGTTGTTGGTCAGGATAAGGTCAAGGTCCCAGTCCTCGTTATTCTGAAGCAGACGGACTCTGAGCGAATAATAGAGATTGAACGGCTCAGTCAGTTTGTTGTCGTCATTTCCATAGATGCGATAGTAATAGCCAAGCTGCATGCTTGTTCTTCCTATTTCAGCACGGGCACCGGCTCCTGCGGCAAAGTTGTCTGTGTTAGAAAGATTGCTGTAAAAAGCCAGCATTTCTGCTGTAAGTTTACCCCAATCAAAGTCCATTTTATAGCCTGGGCGTGCTTCTAAAGCCGTTTTTCCTATACTGTTATACTGAACGCCTCCGCTGAGGGAGAAGTCCTTGCAGAAGGTCTGAGTGGTCTCAAGCGAAGCGGCTGTAAAGCCACCGAAGACTGCATTGTGACCGGCGCGGAGTCCGACTTTGATGTCATTTTCCTGAGCCTTCAGGAGGGTCGGCATTATGGCCAGTATTAGTGCCAGAAACAGATGTTTTATATTGATCATATGCGATTCCTTTCTTCTGCCGATAAAATATATCAGCTATCTAACGTGGACAAAGGTAATAAAAATCTATATTTGTAAAATAAATATCCCGGTTATGCAGAATACACTTGAAAAGATTGCAGCTCAGCTGACTTCAGAGATTTCCAATTCGCTGTCAAGATGCGGATTGATGTACAGAATATTCTCAAGAGTAAAGACCGAATCTTCCATCAGACATAAATTGGAGGTGAAATATGCTGGCAAGAAGTCGAAGCTTCAGGACATGATAGGCATCCGTATTGTCGCATATTTCCAGGATGATGTTGATGCTCTGGCTTTATATTACAGCGTCGGTGATGTCGTGAAGAAGGCAATCGACGAACTCGATTCGTCGACCTTCCGTCCGCAGCGACTTAACATCACCAGCCGCATACCATCGGATATGATTGAGGAGTTCGTCTCTGCCATACCAGAGGAGATCAGAGATTGTGTCGAGCCGACTTATGAGCTGCAGATCAGAACCGTATTCTCGGAAGGATGGCATGAAGTGGAGCACGATCTGAGGTACAAGTGTAAAGAGGATTGGGCCGGCTGTGAGCCATATTCCCGTGCTCTTAACGGTGTCATAGCAACCCTAGAAACTGCAGAATGGAACATGAAGGCCATATTCGCGGATATGGCAAGACATAACTTCCTGCATTCCGACTACACTGCAATGCTGAGAAATAAATTCCACCTTAGATTCAAGTCAGAATCACTGTCTGAACCTCTGAACAACTATCTTATTGACAACAAGCACCTTGCAGAAGCGGCTCTTAACGTCGACAGACTGATAGTCGTGTGTACATTGCTGACTCACAAGGCTGATTTCGACCTTACCTACGACAATCTCTTCTACCTTATAAACAGGATTGAGATGATGGATCCTTCTCTTGTAGCAATGGAGCCGGAGGAGACCAAGCATATGCTCGATGCATTCCTGAACTCATAACGACTGCAAATTCATATATTTTTACTATATTTGCTTTCGTTCAGGCATTTGGCCTGACATTGTGTACAAAACCTTAGAAATATGACCAGAACCGTACCTAGAGAACACCCGTTTATTCTCAAGGCTTTCCGAACGTATCTGCAGTTCGTCAACTCAGGGCTCTACTTCAAGAAGGAGCACATACTCGGACTTGAGAACGTACCTGTAAATGGTACTCCTACAGTAATTGTATCCAATCATCAGAACTGTCTGAATGACCCTCTCTGCGTCTGCCTCAAACTGACAGACCGAAGGATGAACTTCCTTGCGAGGGCAAATGTCTTCAATAATCCCATCATCAACAAGACCTTACGTGCAATGGGCCTTCTTCCTGCCTACAGAATGGGCTATGAGGGTCTGTCGCACGTACGCAAGAACTCAGAAACCTTTGAGGATGCAGGAAACGCCCTTATGGGTGGAGAGACTGTGATGCTTTATCCGGAAGGAGGCCATCAGGACAAGAGATGGCTCGGCACCTTCAAGCTCGGCTACTTGAGAATAGCATTTGCGGCTGCAGAGAAGATGAACTTCGAGCAGGATGTAATGATCTTACCGTCCTGCAACCACTATTCGAACTACTTCCACGCCAGGACAGAAATGCTCATCAGATTCGGCAAGCCGATCTCGCTCAAGCCTTATTATGAGCGTTACAAAGAGGAACCCCGCGCTACAATGATGGAAATCAACTCGCTGGTACACAGCACTATCAAGGACATGATGCTTCACATCGAAGACATTGAGCATTATGACCAGATCGACTGGCTTCGCGAGAATGAATATGGAAAGAAATATGCCCGTGAACACGGCTACAAGAAGAACTACCTCCCTTCCCGACTGCTTTCAGACCAGGCCCTTGTAAACGACCTTCAAAAGGCATACGAGAAGCATCCTGAAGAGATGGAAGAAGTCTATAAAGACACAGCAACCCTCATCGAGGGCATCAAGGAACTCAACATCAGAGACTGGCTTTTCAGATACAATCCTAATCTTGAGGCATTGCTGCTTCGAGGACTCGGTCTCCTGATCCTTCTCCCGCTCTTTATAGTGTCGATCATCCCGACCGGACTCCTTTTCATCGTGCCGGAGATCTTCCTTAAGAAGATGATCAAGGATCAGATGTTCGTCAGCACATTCAGAGTAGCTGTAAGCGCATTGGTGACCATTCCTTTGTGCTTCATCCTCCCTGTAGTTCTCCTTTGGATCTATGTCGGCTTCTGGTGGGCACTTGGCTATTTTATTACCTTCCCTATGATGTTCTTCCTCGCATGGAACTACATGAGGCTGTTCATGAAGTTCCTCGGCACATGGAACTTCCGAGCACCGAAGAACAGGAAGAAAGTCAAGGAATTACGCAGGCTCCGCAACAGCATATTCAAGCGTCTTGACGATATGATTTAATATAGAAAAAGCTCCCGGCACTGATTTCATCAGCTCCGGGAGCAATTTTATATATTCATATATCCTCTATTTTGTTCCGAAGATTCTGTCGCCAGCGTCGCCAAGGCCTGGAAGTATGTAGTTCTTTTCGTTGAGTCCTTCATCCAGGGCAGCGAGGAAGATCTCGACATCAGGATAGGCTTCTGACACTGCTTTCACACCCTGAGGTGAGGCTACAAGACACATAAGTCTGATAGATGTGTAGCCGTCCTCCTTGAGACGTCTGATTGCATCGATTGCACTTCCTCCTGTCGCGAGCATAGGGTCAGTGACGATCACAAGACGGTCCTTCTCTGCAGGCATCTTGTAGTAGTAGAACACCGGCTGGCAGGTCTCTTCGTCTCTGTACATACCGATGTGGCCGACTCTTGCTGCCGGAATGAGTGAAAGAAGACCATCCACCATACCGAGACCGGCTCTGAGGATAGGTGCGATGACCACCTTCTTACCAGCGATCTTAGGTGCATTCATCTTCATAAGAGGAGTTTCGATCTCTTCATATGTCAGAGGAAAATCACGGGTTACCTCGTAGCCCATAAACATTGCGATTTCTCTGAGGAGTGTGCGGAACTCGGTTGTCGAAGTTTCCTTTTTACGCATAATGCTGAGCTTATGCTGTACAAGCGGGTGATCTATGATGTGTAAAGCCATAATGATTTTGTTAACGTTATCTCTGCAAAGTTAATGTTTTGGGTAAAGAAATCAACAAATTATCATTAGATTTGAAGAAGTATTTACAGTCTTGCTGCGTTATAATGCCAGAACATTTAAAACTATTGTTATGAAAAATCTGATTTTTAAGATTTTTAGATGGATTGCCGGGATGATTGGAGTTACAGTGGCTGCTTCATGCGACTCTGTTGATGATCTGATCTCTGCTCCTGAATACGGAGTGCCCTATGCTGCTTTTGAGGTCAAGTGCAAGGTGGTGGATTCGGTCACAGGTAACCCGGTAAAGGGTGTCGAGATGACACCGGGATTCACTTACTCAAATGGAAATATGTCAGGATTTCAGCAGATCGGACTTTCTTCGGAGATTTCTGATGGAGTTTTTGAAATCGCAGGTCATCAAAACATTGGTGCCGACTACAACAAGCTCGAAGTGAAACTTACCGATAAAGATCCGGCTACGGACGGGCACTACAAAGACACTGTCTATGTCATTTCTCTTGAGAAGATCAAAGACGCAGACAGTGGATGGTGTGAAGGAACCTATGCCGCTGATGTAACTGTCGAAGCAGAACAGGCGGAGTAATCCCTTATATTTACAAAGAATTTATCCAGTAGAAGAGGTCATTGAGGTTGTAATCGCCTTCGTGACCTCTATTCCATGGTAGTGCAAAGTCTACTTCATAACCCTGGTTCATCAGTTTTGTCGCAAGGTTCACAGGCACCTGGAAGGCAGTGTCGCGGTCGCGTGCTCCGTGGCGGATGTACCAGTGCTGAGCCTTGTCTGACTGCTGGTCGAGGTGGAACATTGGATTCATCATATTGATTCTTTCCTGAAGCGCGTTATCGATCTGGGATCCAGTGCAAGAGCACGAATATGGTGTGAAATTTACGGCGCTTCCGGTCGAGTCGCCAAACAGGAGGTTCTCAGGTGACTGGAAGTCGCTCAAAACTCCCATCGGGTCAAATGCAGGCGGATTCTTCAATGAAGTTGTGCCGGCCACATAACTTAAATATGCAGGCATATCAATGTCGGTGACAGTCTGTCTCCTTCTGACTACACCTATATTTCTTGGCATTGGATAGCCTTCATCAAGAGCCCTCTGAGCTGACTGGATGAGGAAGGTCTTGAGATAATCCGTGTAATTCTCTGCTGTAAGAGGCGTTCCGTCCGGCAGTTTAAGGCCAAGGCTGTCCTGATAGTCAGCATACATCCCCTTCAATTCTTCCGACACACGGATCTGATCCTCATTCAAGCCGCGGACGCCTGTGTTTGTGCAGGCATATAACCACTCGTACATAACGTCTGCGTGTTCCAGATCCACAATCGGACAATAGCACACGGCTGCATAGATGTCATCGCGCTCAGGTGCAGCGCCCATTGCCTGCAGATATGGCTCAAAAATCTCCGAATTTCCGCTTGATCCCAGCAGCGAAGACATCGCGCCACCAGCGCTTGTACCGTCTGTAATGATCTTCTCAGCATCTCCCGGCATTACCTTGTCATTGTGACGGAGATATCTTACAGCCGCCTTGAGATCAAGAATAGAATCAGGTGCACGACCGGTGAAGGTTTCCCCTACTTTGGAGTTCCAACCTCTCGCACCAGGAATGCAGAGCACATATCCCTCCTTCAATGCACGGCCGGTCGCATCGTGCGGATTAGGTTCGCAGGCAGCTGCCGCCATAAAGCCTCCGACATATGTACGGAAGAAGATCGGAGTGTCCTGACCAGCACCCTTCGGCACATAGAAATTCAGAGTCTGATAGGTCGAATCCTCGACATTTGTAACGAAATATATGTCTTCGTAGGCGTCATAGACCACGCTTTCCCCGTTCGGCATAGTCAGAGTCTTTTCAGTACATACAGTCGGGTCAAATGTCAATCCTTCAATAGTCGTAGTGCGGGTCGCGCAAGCTGTCAAACCAGCCGCAAGCGCAAAGAGAAAAATCTTCTTCATAGGGCCAATCTTTGTCACAAATATAAAATTTTTCAGCATTCACCTTCTCTCATCCTTCAATCTTCCAGTGTGAACGGCGTTTTTCCGTACGCGACGCAGGGAAATGGGGCGAAATAACTGCGTCGCGATAGTGCTGATCTGTGATTTGAGTGTCTGTGTAAAAACGTTTTGCACATTTACAAAAGTGTAAAGTTTCTTTACACTAGGTCAGAAGAGCAGATTCCCCTATATCATTGATTATTAATATATTAAATATTATGGCACGGGTAGTGTTCTGTTTTGGCACGAACAAATGACCCTATTATGTACAAAAAGATCAGCCTTATATTTATATATGTGTTCATATCCCTTGGTGTGTGCTCTGCGCAGCAGGATATGAGTCTTTCGGAGGTTATCCGCACCGCGAGGTTTCAGTCTGTCGAGGCGCTTCAGGCGAGGCAGGCTTTCATTTCGACATATTGGGCGTACAGGTCCTATCGGGCCAGCCGCCTTCCTTCCGTATATATGTATGGAAACCTTATGAATTTCGACCGTTCGCTGACGCTTCTCCAGAGCCCGGAAGATGGTTCGTTGAATTATGTCGGCTCGAACAATCTTCAGAACGGAATCGGCCTTGAGGTTAATCAGAACATCACTTTTACAGGAGGTACTCTCTCTGTAGCTTCAGATCTTTCACGCATTGACCAGTTCGGAATGAACAAAAGTCTGACCTGGTACTCAAGACCTGTCACAGTGTCTTACTATCAGCCTCTTTTCACATATAACCAGTTCAAGTGGGACAAGAAGATTGAGCCGAAGCAGTACGAGAAAGGCAAGAGGGACTATCTTGAGACTATGGAGGGAATCACCATCAATGTTGTCTATGCCTACCACAGTCTTCTGCTGGCAAAGATGAACAACGAGATCAGCCAGAGCAACTTCACAAACTCAAGGAACATGCTCACCATCGCAAAAGAGAGATATAACCTTGGAGATGTGACTAAAGCAGAATACCTTCAGCTTGAGCTGCGAATGCTAAATGACAGTATTGCCATAAATGAGACGGCGGTGCAGGTTCGACAGGCACAGATGCAGCTGAATTCGCTTCTGGGATATGACGAATCATTCGAGATCAATCCAAGGGTGGAGGACGAGCTCCCGGACATTCAGATGGATTATGATGTAGTTATGGAGAAGGCATTGACTAATTCAAGCTTCACATTGGACAATGAGATCAACCTTCTCAATGCAGAGTCCGGTGTGGCTCAGGCAAAGGCTTCCAGAGGTTTTTCATTCGCTCTTAACGCACGCTTTGGCATGTCTAAGACAGGATCTGAATTCCCTCAGGCCTACAAGAATCTCCTGGATCAGGAGGTCGTGGGAATCACATTCAGCATCCCGATATTCGACTGGGGCCTCGGCAAGGGAAAGGTGCAGAAGGCCAAGGCAGCGCAGGAGGTCGTGAGGGCTCAGGTCCAGCAATATGAAAATGACTACAGGCGACAGATGTTTACTGCAGTCAGTCAGTTCAACAATCAGCGCCAGCAGTGCCTGATGTCCCAGAAGGCCATGCGTATTGCTTCAGAGAGATATGAACTTACAATGCACAGATTCAAGGAAGGACAGTCCTCCGTTACAGAGCTGAACCTGGCACAGACAGAAAACGACACAGCCTTAAGGCAGTATGTCAATGATGTGAGCAATTTCTGGATGTATTATTACACTCTTCGTCAGCATACTTTATATGACTTCATCTCAGGTCATGATCTGGAAGTGGACGTTAAGGAAATGGTAATGTAGTTTCAGGCAATGTCATTCCGAGTTTGTCGAGGAATCTTAAAAATGTAAATGCATAAAATTATGGATAGAGTACTAGAAAAGAAAAAGGGCATCGCCCTGATATTCAGCAAAAGGGCAATCCCCTATTGGTTCGGTGCAATGATGGCGGCGTTCATCCTTTGGCTGATTTTACGCGACGACGCAAGCACCCTCAGGGTCAACGCTGACACTCTTTCGGTAAGCGAAGTGAGGGCCGGTGAGTTCAATGACTACATCCGTATCAGCGGACAGGTCCAGCCGATGACTACAATTCAGGTGAGCCCACGCGAGTCAGGTATCGTCGAGGAGATCGTGATCGAGGAAGGAACACAGGTCAATGCTGGTGATGTGATCATCAGACTGAGCAATGACGACCTGGATCTGGAGATTCTCAACTCTGAGGCAAACCTTGCAGAGAAGGAGAACGCTTTGCGTAATACCATGATCCAGATGGAGCAGGAGAAGATGCAGCTTAGCCTCAATATCCTCGAACTTGAAACAGAAGTGAAGAGGAAGGGCCGTGCTCTGGAGTCACAGAGAAGACTGTTTGATGACGGCCTTATTGGCAAGGAGGAGTTCCTGCGTTCTGAAGAGGACTACACCCTTTTCTGCAAGAAACTTGAGGTGACTGTGGCCCGTGCAGAGCAGGACAGCATGTACAGAAAGGTGCAGATCAAGCAGATGGAGGAAAGCCTTGAGAATATGAAGCTGAATATGCAGAGAATCCGTCGCAGAAAGGAAAATCTTTCGGTAAAGGCGCCTATCGACGGCGAGCTTGGACTTCTGGAGGTAGCTCTGGGCCAGTCAATCGGCAGCGGATCGAAGATAGGCCAGATCAATGCGACAGGAAGCTACAAGATCGAGGCACAGATCGACGAACATTATATCGACAGAGTGAGCGCTGGTCTGACAGCCACATTCGAGCGTCAGAACGAGACTTACGACGCTGTGATCAGAAAGGTCTATCCGGAAGTCCGCAGCGGCAAGTTCCAGGCAGACTTCAGATTCAGCGGCGAGCAGCCTTTGAATATTCGCTCAGGTCAGACATATTACCTTAATTTACAGCTCGGTCAGCCGGAAAGTGCCATACTTATCCCACGAGGCACCTTCTATCAGAAGACCGGAGGCAAATGGATATATGTCGTAGCGCCGGAGGGCGGCAAGGCAGTGAAGCGCGAGATCAGGATCGGCCGACAGAACCCTCAGTTCTACGAAGTCCTGGAGGGCCTCGAGCCAGGAGAAAAGGTCATAACTTCGGGATATGACAACTTCGGCGATAATGAAGTCCTGGTGTTCTAAAGATTGCCGGTCAAGCCGGCAATGACGAGAATATATCCCTACACCGTCATCCCCGAGCCTGTCGAGGAATCAACGCATTTGTCATTCCGAGCGAAGTCGAGGAATCTTTAACAGTTAATTTGAACAATATCAATACAAACAACCATGATTACAGTAAGCAACCTCAGCAAGATTTTCCGCACAGAGGAAATAGAAACCACAGCTTTGAACAAGGTCTCATTTGAGATTATGGACGGCGAATTTGTAGCCATCATGGGTCCGTCAGGATGCGGCAAGTCTACCCTGCTGAACATCCTCGGTCTTCTCGACAATCCGACTGACGGAAGCTACCAGCTCCTTGGCCATGAAGTGGCAAAACTCAAGGAGAAGGACCGCACCAAGTTCCGTAAGGGCAACATCGGTTTCGTGTTCCAGAGCTTCAACCTCATCGACGAACTTAATGTATATGAAAACGTCGAGCTCCCGTTGAAGTACCTGAACATCAGTTCTTCCGATCGCAAGGCTCGTGTGACTGAAATGCTCAAGAGAATGAACATCAGCCACCGTGCCCAGCATTTCCCGCAGCAGCTCTCTGGAGGTCAGCAGCAGCGTGTCGCTATAGCCCGTGCAGTAGTTTCCAACCCTAAGTTGATTCTCGCCGATGAGCCTACAGGTAACCTCGACTCCAAGAACGGCAAGGAAGTGATGGATCTTCTCACAGAACTTAATAAGGAAGGCACAACCATAGTAATGGTAACTCACTCCCAGAAGGACGCCTCATGTGCCCAGCGCATCATCAACCTGTTTGACGGTGAGATCGTAAGCGACGTAAAGAACGAACTCTAATTAGATGGCCGGTCGGGGCCGGCCATGACGGAATGCGAGCGCTAACCATGACTTCACCCGTCATCCCCGGCTCCGACCGCTAACCATGACTGCACCCCGTCATCCCCGGCTCCGACCGGGGATCTCCCTAACAACTGGACACTTAAAGAAACACGTATTTTTTATCAATGAAAAGCTACCTGAGATTTCTGGGAAGAAATAAGTTGTACACTGCCATCATGGCGGTGGGGCTGAGCGTGTCGTTGGCTTTTGTGATAATCATGAGCTGCTTTGTGTGGCAGAATCTAAGTGTCAACAGTTACTATCCTGACCAGGATCGGATGTATGCCGTAGGCAACAAGGATGACGTGATGTCAAACCTTACTCTTGCTCAGAAAATGCTGGATGCGGTCCCGGAGATTGAATCCGCGACTTCTATTATCGTAAAGACTATGGAACCGGCAATGATTGAGGGAAATGTAATTGAAGGCAAATCATTTATGGGTGTCCGAGCAGGCTTCTTTGATATGTTTCCGATGAAGTTCTACGCTGGTTCCCCTGAAGTGCTGAATGATCTCAGTAATGCCATTGTCACCAGGAGCCTGGCTGAGAAGTTCGGAGGTAATGATATTATCGGCAAAAATCTTACTTTCAGGAGAAATTCTGAGATGGAACCGTGTGATATGACTATATCTGCAATCATCGATGACTTTGACGACACCATATTCACTAATGAACAGATTATTGTCAATGTTGACAACAAACTGGTCGAGTCGACTAATCTCAACTTTTACGGATCAGCAAGTGGATATATAACAGTCATCAAACCGAGAGAAGGTGTTGATGAGTCTGAATTGCTCTATAAGATGGACAGAGTGTACGAGAAAGACATCGCCGAAAACAGAAGACGCGACAGCTATCTTGAACTCACACGCCTTGACAAAATATATACTTCCGACAACAACGAAGGAGGATACACCGGTTTCAAGAAAGGCAACGCAGGTTTGATGACAGCTTTCAGCATTATAGTCATATTCCTTCTGATTTCAGCGGTCTTCAACTATATCAACCTCAGCATTGCTCTAGGTGCAAGAAGAAGTAAAGAAACTGCAACCAGAATGATTCTTGGTGAAAGCGGCAACAGGGTATTCGGCCGTATTCTTTATGAGTCTCTCGGTTTTATGGCGGCCTGCATGGCAACTGCCTTTATTCTCGCACAAATCAGTCTGCCTTATATCAATGACCTCCTGGAGTCCCCTATCCCGGTCAAGATGAGGTTTACGCAAGGATATATCTATATGTACCTCGCCATTCTCGGACTCGTGGCCTTGTTCTGCGGCATAATGCCTGCCGTTCTGTCACTCAAGTTCAAGCCTGTAGAGATAATCAAGGGACATTTCAGATACAGGAGCAAAAGGACATTAAGCAAAGTCTTCATAATAATCCAGAATGCTATTGCAATCATCATCGTGGCAGTGACTTTAGTCATGAACTCACAGATTCGCCATATGATAGATATGCCTCTAAACGCTACCACAGAAGGTCTATATCTATGTAGGACACACAGTGGCGGATTTGAAAAGACACTAAGGGAACTGCCATATGTAGGTCAGATCGGAAGAGCTGTTGGCAGACCTGGCGATGGGTCCACTTCATTTGGATTTTTGCTCAACGATGACATCAAGAAGTCTGTTACAGTAAGATTGTGCTATTGTGACTCAACTGCCTTTACCCTCTATGGATTCAAGATAGTCAGAGATTATGGAGTGCCGGAAGGCAAAGGTGCCTGGATAACAGAAAGTGCCATGAAGAAACTTGAGATTGATCCGGAAAATCCTGTTTTTCCTCATGCTAATTCCTGGGTTATCGGAAACAAGCCAATCGCAGGAATTATCAAGGATGTGCCGTTCGCTCCGGCTCTCAATCTGAATACTGATGTAACAGGCATCGTCATGTTGACAAATCCAGATCCGGATTATGCTGATTATATAGTGAAATTGGAGGGTGCTTCTTCTGAAAACATCCGCGAACTTGACCGCCTCTGCGAAGAGCGAATCAAGCTCAGATACGGACCCGATGCACCAATGATGTCCGGATACATAGATGAACTCATAGAAAAGACATACGAAAGCCTCACTAAGCAGATGACTATGGTCACCTTGTACATGATCATCGCAATTATGCTGTCTGCCCTCGGCCAGATAGCAATGAGCACATATTACGCGACCGAAAAGGAAAAGGAAATCGGCATTCGCAAGGTGTTTGGAGGCACAATACGAACCGAAAGCATAAGGAATATATTCGAATATATGGGATATTGCCTCATCGCCGTCATAGCGGCCGTACCGGTCGCCGTGTGGATCTCCGGCCGCTATATTGAGACATTCGTATATCGCATGAACCTCAAGCCGTGGATATTCATCGTCGCCTCCCTCGCTATCTTCGCCACTTCCCTCGCCTCCGTCCTATGGCAGACTCTCCGAGCTGCCCGAACCAACCCTGCGGAAGCGTTGAAGAAGGAGTAGAGATGGCCGGTCGGGGCCGGCCATGACGGAATGGGATCGTTAACCATGACTGCACCCCGTCATCCCCGACTTGATCGGGGATCTTATCCATAAAACAGGCCCTTTTTATGGACGGAGTGAACAAAAAATTTAAATTTGTGATGATTATGAAAAGCTATCTTAGATTCCTAGGTCGAAACAAGGTGTACACTGCCATAATGGCTGTGGGATTGAGTGTTGCTTTGACTTTTGTGATCGTTTTCACATGCTATCTGAAGCAGCAGCTTGAGGTCGGATATCACTATCCTGATTCTGACCGTATATACATTGTGGGCATGGAAGGAACTGCAGCTTCTAACAGCAGGATGTGGACGATGTTCGCAGAGAACATTCCGGAATTGGAAGGTGTTGTGGGAGGAGAAATATCCATAGGTGCAATGAAATACAATGGCGAGACAGCTTCCAAACAACTCACATTGTACACAAACAGTGATTTCTTCAAAATGTTCCAGACCAGAATGGTGGCTGGAAACATTGAGGATTTTGAGCCCAAGAGGAGTGCCTTTGTCACAGAAAGTTTTGCCCGCAGAAACGGAATGGAGGAAATCATAGGAAAACAACTCATCCCTTCTCAGATGGGTTGGCTGGCCACTGATGATGAGAGCGAGCCTTACATAATTGCTGGTATCATTGAGGACTTCACAAACACTATATTTCCCGATTTTGAGATTGTCGCCAACTTTGATGAGCGGAAGAGCTCAGCAATATTGCAAGGAAATGGCATACTGACATTCATAAAGGTCAAGGAGGGTACAGATATAGAGCCGTTGACAGAAAAGTTGTCGAAAGTATATAATGACGGGCTGAACAGGAAGATCACACTCCAGCTTGAAAGACTTGACAGGTTATATTTTTCTGATTTCGGCGCCAAAACAACGGCCATTAAGAAGGAGAATGGTGACAGACTGACTATTTTCGTCCTTGTGGTGTTCTTCCTTCTTGTTTCTGCTATATTCAATTATATAAACCTAAGTGTTGCAAACGCTGAAAGAAGGGCTAAAGAATTGGGAATCAGACGAGTTGTAGGTGAAAGCCGTGGAAGGATAGTACTCCGCACATTCATCGAATCCCTGGCATTCACCACAGTGTCATTCGCCATTGCCCTTGCGGCGACCTCCCTGGTAACTGACTGGGTAAATTATCTGTTGCAGTCCCCTATTCCTATATCGGTTTCATATAAACTTGATTATATCCTCATATATATTCTTATAATCGTGACGATTGCGGCGATATGTGGAATCGCGGTGTCAGCGGCTACTTCCGACTACAAAGTACGAAGCAGCAACACCGGCGGCAGGACTCTGTCAAGACTTTTCATCGTCATTCAGTTCATATTGTCCTTCATAATGATAAGCGTTTCGATCACAATGGAGACGCAGATGAAGCATATGGTATATAGGGATATGAATGTGAATATTGACAACATCTATTTTACCAATGCAAACGATGTTGTTCCAGGACTGAAGGAAAAGATCGAGGCACTGCCGTTTGTACGCAGAATAGGGGTTACATCCGCTTATCCTGGGTGGGTATATGCAAAATTCGATGATATATCGTGGATGTCCTGTGACACTGCCGCCTTCCAGATGTTCGGATTTGAAATTGTTGAAGATTTCGGTAATTCGGCTCCATACGGCAACTGGCTGAGCGAATCCATAGCCAATCGCTATGGGGTGAATTCCGAAAACAGGGAGATAGTTTCAGACGATTATTATGTGACATTGTTTAAGGACAATATTGCCGGTGTCATAAAGGATTTTCCGTCATCAAGCATAGTGAGAACAGATCTGGAGGCATCGCCATTTGTCTCAGTGGAAAATAATGAGTCAATTGCCGGCTGGATAATTCTGGAGGTGGAAGAGACAAAAGAGCACAGAGAGATTCTTGACAGCCTCATCTCAACAACTGCCTTCAACGCGTTCGGTAAAGAAATGACCGGTCATGGCTTTATCCGCGACCTGACAAGAGATCAGTACGAACAGACCAGAAAAGATATATGGATGATAGAACTGTTCATGTTCATAGCCATCGTGCTGTCTTCCCTTGCATTCCTTGCAATGAGCATGCAGTACGCCAACAGATCTACCAGACAGATTGCTATACATAAGGTCTTCGGAGGAACAACCCAGAGCGAACTGGTGCGTAACATGGTAATATATTTCAAGATTATGGGAGTCGCGACAATCGTAGCCGTACCTGCCTCAATATGGCTCTGCAGCCGCTACCTCGAACAATTCTCCTACAGATTTACCCTTACCGAAAAATGGTGGATATTCCCAGTTTCCATCCTCATAACCCTGACCATATCCACCCTTACAGTCCTCTGGCAGACCCTTCGTGCGTCCCGCACTAACCCGTCGGAAGCCCTGAAGAAGGAATAGAGAGATGGCCGGTCGGGGCCGGCCATGACGGGAATGGGCTGGCTATGACGGGATTGGGCAGGACATGACGGGAATTGGCCACTGTACGGGCTGAAGGACGTCAGCACTGTCATTCCGAGCCTGTCGAGGAATCTCCTCAGTCATCCCCAAAACAAGGCCCTTGTTCACCAAACAGGCCCATTTCGGTGGACAAGAACAAAAAATACAATAGTAAATGAAAAGCTATCTGAGATTCCTGAGCCGCAACAAGCTGTACACCACCATCGAGGTGGTGGGATTGAGTGTTGCTCTGGCTTTTGTGCTTGTGATCGGCACTTATGTGTGGCAGCAATATGCCACAGCAAGAGGTGTGAAGGATTATGACCGTATATACAGTGTCGGGCTGGACGATCTGGGTTATCCTCGTATTGGCCTTTATATGGGAGCTGCTGATGTGATGATGGATAAGATACCGGAGATTGAGGCGGTTGCAAGTCATCACGAGTTATATCCTCACCCCATCACTCTGGATGGCTCCAAGACACTTGCAAATGGCGTCTGTGTGGATATGGGTTTTCTTGATATGTTCGTCCCTGAGTTCATTGCCGGGTCGAAATATATATTTAAAGATCACTCCAATGCAATCGTCAGTGAATCATTTGCCAACCGAAACGGAGGGCCTGATGGCATCATCGGCAAGAAGATGGTGGTGGACGGCTTTGAATTCACAGTGGCCGCGGTAGTGGAAGATTTCCGTAATACGGTGATCCCCTACTGCGACTTCATCGTCAATATTGACTCAGAGATCACTTCAAGGAGGAGACAATGGAAATATGTCTGCGACACTACGCCATTCATCAAGATCAGGAAGGATGCAGATGTGGATGAGGCTTATTCCAAGATTGAGGCGGAAGTGAAAAGGATGGTCGAGGAGGACATAATATATTTCCCATACAACGGAAGCATAATACTGAATTATGAAGAACTCTTCTTCGCGGAATGCTCGACCAGAATGAACACATCCGATCTGAGGTCATTGAGGATAATGCTGGTTGTGGTGATTCTGCTGCTCATTTCCGCAGTCATCAATTTCATCAACCTGAATGCCGCCCTATCCGGCAAAAGGATGAAGGAGGTTGCGACAAGAATGGTTTCAGGTGCCGGACGCAAGATGATGTTCGGAAGATATGTCCTTGAATCCATAATCCTCTGCCTTATCTGCGGTGTGATTGCTGTGATCATAGGCAAGGCAGTGGAGCCATATATGAACACTCTGATAAAGAGTGACGTACCGATCAAGATCAGTCTCTCCCCTGTTGCCATAGTCATATATATATCAATATGCTCGATCGTAGGCCTCATCGCCAGTCTCATTCCTGCCACAGTCGGTACATCGGTCAAACCGATGGATATCCTTAAAGGAAAGGCCAGACAGGAGAACAAACGTATATTCAGCAAGATCTTCATTTCATTGCAGAATATGATTTCAGTCATTCTGATCGCCCTGTCACTGACAATGGAACTGCAGATGAAACATCTTGCACAGAAGCCGGTAGGTGCTGAGATAGATGACATCTATTATCTGTATGTCAGTGATCTTAGAGAATGTGAGTCACTGAAGAAATCTATTCTTGAACTACCGTTTGTAAAGGCGGTCGGCATATCTGAAGGATATCCCGGCAATTCTACTGAAATGCTCAAGGTGACTGACAACGGCTACATCACCTATGGAATGCTCAGGTGTGATTCGACAGCCTTCAGTATGTACAACTTCAAAAGGGTGACCGATCGAGGCTATCCGGTGCTCAATTCTGTATGGATGACCAAGGACTCTTTCAACACAGCCGGACTTGATGAGCAATCACCTGAAACTGGATGGAATCTTCCGACTGTTGATGAAAACACTGCATTCGGCGGCATTATAGAGGACTATGCTGTCTTTTCTGCTTTGAAGGACACTCAGAACACAATAGCTTATGTAGAGGTGTTCAGTACAGAGGGCTTCAAGCCGTTTATGTCAGGTGGAGGAGGTCTTCTGATCAAGACCACAGGTAATCATATAAGGAATGATGAAGCGTTAATGGAATGTTATCGCAGATATATCGTAGCAAAGGAAGATATATACACAGAGCCTTATGAATATGGATATATAGAGGACCTGCTGTCAGACAAGCTGGAAGACGTGAGGAGCAATATGCATATAATGACGCTCTTTATGTTACTTTCAGTACTCCTGTCCTTTATGGGTCTTGTTGCGATGAGTACTTATTACTCATCTGAAAACATCGGTGACATAGCCATAAGAAAGGTATATGGAAGCACGATCCGGAAGGAAACAGCATCAAGTGTCTGGAAATATATGAAAATAGTTCTGATCTCAAGCCTCGCTGCAATTCCGTTCGCAGTCATGGCCAGCAACAGATATCTGGAAGATTTTGTCTACAGGATAAGAAACAGCTGGTGGATCTATGTCATTGCAACAACGATTGCCATCCTCATATCCCTGCTGGCAGTCTTCCTCCAGACCCTACGTGCAGCACGTACCAACCCTGCTGAGGCGCTGAAGAAGGAATAGAGAGATGGCCGGTCGCGGCCAGCCATGACAACATAGTCATCCCCGGCTCGACCGGGGATCCATATTTTACAAATATGTAAAGAAATTTAGGAAAAATATGAAAAAATCAAGAATAAGTACAGTGTTGAACATCGTCAGCATGAGTGTGTCGCTGATGGTGTTCCTTGTGCTGTTTGCACAGGTGTGGTTCGACTTTAGCTTCAACCGCAATTTCAATGATTACAGGAATATCTACAGGTATGATGTCCCTATTGAAAATGATGTGTGGGAGTACAGCTACGATCATGTCATCAAGAAGGATGTTATCGAAATGTTCAAGTCCTCTTCGCCGGACATTGTTGCAGTCTGTGACTATGCGGATGCTGAGATAATGGTTCTTGACTTCAAGATGTGCTACAATGACAACGGAGAGATCAAGAAGTATGATATTCCTTGGACGAATACTGATACTGATTTCACAGACGTGTTTGAACTTGAGATCATTGCAGGTTCCGCAGACGATTACAACAGGATGAATGCTGCGCTCATCTCTGAAGACTATGCGAGGATGATCTTCGGAGACAGAAATCCGATCGGAGAGGTGCTCTCACTAGAGATGTTTCAGTACGAGTACCCTATCGTGGGTGTTTACAAGACGTTGCCTGAAAACTGTACCGTCATCAACGGAATGCTCATCAATGACGGTGGTATCCAGGACACATTCATCGCCTGTCATTCAGCGTTCTTCCGTCTGAGAGATGGAGCCGACCCTGAAGAAGTACTTGAAAATTTGCCAGGCGCTAAACCAGGCTCACGCCTCACCCCTATCGCCAAGAGTCATTTCCTCAGTGATTTAAGGCCGGGCATCAAACAGACCGGCAACAGGGCCCAGGCGTTGATACTCCTGTCAATATCCTTGCTCTTCCTGGCTATTGCGATCTTCAACTATATCAACTTTGCCATTGCTTCGATTCCATTCAGGATCAACGAGATAAACATAGAAAAGGTTTACGGTGCAAGCCGTGTCAGACTGATTTTGAACCAGCTCAAGATCAATCTCGGGATATGTCTGATTTCGTTTGCATTTGCTGTCATATTGATGGAGATTGTAGCCGGTTCCGGATTTGCCGCATTCAGCGTCTGTTCACTGGCAGTGAAGGATAATGTGACTTCTATCATTATATGCCTGATTGTCGCAGTCATTGCGGCAGCAGCAGGCGGACTCGTCACTGCTCTCTACAGCACTTCCTTCGCGCCGGGAATGGTCCTGAAAGGTGAATTCGCGATTTCCGGACGAGGAACAGCATTCCGTAAAACGACTATGCTCCTTCAGTTCATCCTCTCATGCGTGTTCCTTATATGCGGTCTTATGATAAGCAGACAGACCGATTATATGGTAAATCAGGACAACGGCTTCGAATCGCAGAACGTCCTGCATATGAATACAATATATTACAACAACTGGCAGGATTTTTTTTATATGCTTAAGGAGAACCCACAGGTTCTCGAAGTTACAGCTGGCGACTCCCCTATGGCAGAAGGACTAATGTCCAGAAATCAGATGATGTCGAAGGATAATGTAAACGAGTGGTACAGTGTCAGAAATGCCCACACAAGCTACCTTGATTTCTTCGGATTTGAACTTGTGGAAGGCAGATTTCCAAATGAAGGTGAGAACGGCAAGGCGATAGTTAATGAAACATTTGCTTCTACCTATCCTGATTGCGTAATAGGCAGCAAGCTGACCTGGCCGTCAGAACACGAAATCATAGGAATTGTAAAGGACTTCAACGCAAGACCTTTGATGCATAAACCTGAACCTGTCCTGTATATTATTGGAGATGAGTTCACTTATGCTGACATATATATAAAACTCAGCGGCGACAATATCGAAGAAACCGTCAAATGGGTGACAGAGACCTTAGGTGGCCTGTTCTCGTTCAATGGCGACAATCTTCCGTGGGTGGCGTCATTCCTTGATGATGAGATCGAAAACATGTACAGCAAGGAAATCGGACAGTCGGAGCTCATTACTGATTCATCTATCCTCTGTCTTCTGATCGCCTTGATCGGAGTGCTTGGCATTGTCTATTTCGAGACCCAGGTAATGAGAAAGGAAATTGCAGTAAGAAAGGTCAACGGAGCGACAACCTGGGAGATCATAAAGAGTCTTCTTTGCAAATATCTTTTCATCAGCAGCGCCGGCTTCCTTGTAGCAGTTCCGGTAAGCGTTCTGACTATGAAATGGTGGCTCTCCGGATTTGCCGACCGAACAGACATGCCAATCTGGCTCTTCCTGCTCGCCTATCTCATAATCACAGCGCTAACGGCAGCTGTCGTCATCATCCGCAGCTACACAGCCGCGTCTGAAAATCCGGTGGACGCCTTGAAGAAGGAATAGTGATCGCCGGTTGTGGCCGGCTATGACGGGAAAAGTGAATATAAGTACCAAAATCAATTGATATTGAATGTTTTTTGATATATTTGCAGTTGAAAGGATAGTCCAGATCTATTACCGGTAGCGTTTGAAGAATCCTGTCAGATTCCTTCTTCAAATGGCAAAGGATCGTCTTCAACAGGAGAAGATGTCGGCACTTCGGAGGCAGAATGGATTATCTTTTTATTTTTAGAATACCTCATTCTAAATACACCTCCACTGATTATCTTCCAATACTCCCCCTCTTTTGACAATGCAATAAAGAGCGTATTGTGGTACATATCTCCTTTCTCCAAAAGATACGTACCATTTTTCCCTTCTTTAATATCAGTGAAGTTACCTGCAACATCTTCTATAAAACCGTTGATTGATTCATAACCATAGTTCAGGATTTCTTTCTCATGTCCTTCTATAATATGCTTTAATCCATATCCTTTAGGTCCATTGAATCCTTCAGCTATCCTTATCGGAGCCGCCGGAAGATTCATCTCTTCTGTAATGTAACCGAAATCGATCGAACCTTTACTGTTCAAGACGAACGGAGATCCGTTCTCATCGACTGCCAGACGATACTTTTCCATTTTTTCATCCAAGTTCAGCAAGAAACGATCTCTGAGGAAATTTATGTGGCGAAATCAGGAAACTTTTTCTCTTTTTTATAATTATTGCTTTTTCTTTAAAGAATTCTTCAATCTGATATGAAAATTCTGAGTGTAAAGTAACTGTAAAATCGATATTTCAACGGTGTAGAATAAAGATTTTTCACTACATTTGTAGGATAAAGAGTCTGTATGGCAAAGAGTAAAGCAAAGATATTGGTTGTCGACGACAACAGTGGAATCAGGGCGGCGCTGCAGCTGCTTCTTCCTATGCATTTCGCGCAGGTCGAGCTGATTCCGTCACCGAAGGAGTTGGTTACACGCCTTCTCGAATTCCGTCCGGATGTTGTGTTGCTGGACATGAATTTTCACACTGACATAAACACCGGTAACGAGGGTCTGTTCTGGCTTTCTGAGATCAAGAAGCGCAGTCCTGACATCGAAGTGGTGCTTTTCACCGCTTATGCTGACATACAGCTTGCAGTAGAAGGAATGAAGCGTGGAGCCTTTGATTTCCTCGTGAAGCCATGGGACAACGAAAAACTCATAGAAGTACTCAAGGCCGCCTATGCAAACAGAAGCAAGGAAGCCCGCGATGCTTCAGTTCAGCCGGCTTCTTCTCTCAAAATGCTCTGGGGTAAAGGCCCGCAGATGTCAGCAATCCACAGGACAGTAGAAAAGATTTCAGCAACAGACGCCTCCGTCCTCATTACAGGTGAGAACGGTACCGGAAAGGATGTCCTTGCAGGCGAGATCCACAGAAGATCTGACAGGTCATTGAAGCCCCTTGTGTGCGTCGATGCAGGTGCCTTGACAGAAACACTATTCGAAAGCGAACTCTTCGGTCATGTAAAAGGAGCCTTTACAGACGCTCACGCCGATCATATAGGTAAATTCGAACAGGCAGACGGCGGTACACTCTTCCTCGACGAGATCGGAAACATCCCTCCACATCTCCAGGCAAAGCTGCTCAGAGCCATCCAGAACAGAGCTGTCACAAGAGTCGGAGACACAAAGACTATCCCTGTGGACATCAGACTGATCTGCGCGACCAACAAGAATCTTGAACAGATGGTACGTGACGGCGAATTCCGCGAGGACCTTTACTACAGAATAAACACAATGCATCTCCACCTCCCTGCCCTACGCGAAAGGACAGACGAGGTCGTGCCGCTTGCTCAGATGTTCATCTCCAAATATGCAGAAAAATACAGACGCCTGGTGTCAGGACTGACCCCGGAAGCGGAAGATGCATTGAAGAACCAGTACTGGAGCGGCAACATCCGCGAGCTTCAGAACTGTATTGAAAAGGCAGTGATCATGTCGGACGGAGAAACACTTGGTATCGACGATCTTCAACTTTCACCGATAAGGCCAAAAGGGGGCGCAGATGCCTTTTCAGGCACAGATTCCTTGGAGGAGACAGAGGAAAAGGCAATACGAGCGGCGATGGCCAAATTCGGCGGCAACCTGTCAATGGTCGCTAAATCTCTGGAAATCAGCAGACCGACGCTCTACGCAAAACTGAAAAAATATAATATATAGTCATCCCCGACATGATCGGGGATCCGAGCAATGAGCCACCTGACCATCATATTCATCGTACTTACGACAGCGGCAATAACCGCCGTCATCGCCTCTTTTCTGACCTCGCGAAAGATGAGAGGAAAGGTAGCCTATATGCTCGATGCCCTTGAGGACAAGGAACTTAACTTCAGATTCGACGAAAAACGCCTCAGAGGAAGAAAGTTCAACAGGACCCTGAACCGTCTGCGCAACATCTTCGACAAGGAAAGGCATGAGATCATAGAGCAGGAGAAGTACTTCGGCCTGATGCTCGACCATGTGAAGACAGGAATCGCAGTCATCGAGGAAGACGGTCGCGTGACCTATTCCAACAACACAGCCCTCAGTCTCCTCGGCATAGCCACATTCGGACATATAAGACAGCTCCGCGCGGTAAGCGACTCACTCTACGGAGCCTTCCACACAATTGCTGACGGCTCAGAAGAAAGGGCCAGCTACTACAACGAGAGTGGAAAAATGACCATATCCCTTACAGCTTCAGAAGCGACCATCGGCAAAGAAAAAGTCAGAATCATTGCATTCAACGACATCAGCAGCGAGATAGCCGAGAATGAGCAGCAGTCCTGGTCAAAGCTCATCAGGGTACTCACCCACGAAATCATGAACACAATCACTCCTATTGCATCCCTCAGCGAAACCCTCCTGAATTTTGAAGGAGTGAATACGGATGTGAAAAACGGCCTCAGCACAATATCACAGTCCTCAAAGGGCCTGATCAAATTCGTCGAATCCTACAGGAACCTCACCCGTGTAGCGCCGCCTGTCAAAAGGGCCTTCTACCTCAGGGAACTGGCTGAAAGAGTGATTGGTCTGACACGCGAACAGGCAGTGATGAGCGGAGCGACCTGCACATATGAAGAAAAATCCGAAGATATAATTCTATATGCCGACGAAGGACAGATAACCCAGATCCTTATCAATCTGATCAGGAACGCTGTCCAGGCAGAGGCTCGTACGATCGTCATCAGCGCACAGATCACAGCATCCGAACAGACTGTGATAAATGTATATAACAACGGCACCCCTATCAGTCGTGAGAGCCAGGACGAGATCTTCGTCCCATTCTTCACCACCAAGCAGGAAGGCACCGGCATCGGTCTGAGCCTATCCCGCCAGATAATGCGCCTGCACAACGGAACTCTGGTCCTCACCCGCAGTGACGATAAAGGCACTATATTCACATTGACATTCAAATAATCGCATCCCCACACAAAATAGTCTTCATCTGAATAGTACTATTTCTGATAATTGTCGTCATATATGCGAATATTAAAAATAACGACATGAAAGCTATCAGAAAATTTTTACCCGTAATTATTGCAGTATTGGCTGCATGCACAACTTCATGTGAAGAAAAGGACCCGGTTTATGAGTATTTTGACTGGGGAGAGATTGGCCCTTTCGTTGAACTTGTTTATGCAGACGGAAAATATAGTCCTAAATCAGCACCTATGTCTCAGGAAGCGTTCGATGCCGGCTTCTATGGTGCCTGGGCGTTTTATGATGTGCGCACTTTATCCAGCACTGGTAAAATTTATATTGCAGAAATGCCAGCTGACGAACCTGTATTGTGCTTTGCAATAAAGGAGGGTAACACTATCCGTCAGTATATAAAGGATCCGGTAAAAGAGACATATGAATATAAGGATGGAACATATTCATATGACCCCACAACCGGAATCATATATTTCAAAGGCGTGCTTGACAAACACCCTGAATTCAGAGTTATATATATAAAAGATGGTAAATTAACCGGTACATTCAAAGGTGAGAATAACACATCAGACAGTTCGGTGTTGACTCACCTCGCTTATGAACGACTCGCCTCTATTCATGAGAGAGACCTGGATGTAATGTTTGGAGCTATCGAAGAAGGTGTCGAATAAACTCACCTTCAGATCTGATCTCGAACCATATATTCCCGTCGGACTTCCGGCGGGAATTTTTCTATTGCATAGCGGAGCATTGTGCGAGGCATTTCCTGGCAGTGAATGTCCAGGAAGTTCCTTAGAAGAGTTTCATCTCTTTTGCCCACTTCGCGCAGCATCCAGCCCACCGCCTTCTGCATAAGGTCATGGTCTGAAAAGAGCAGGATTTCAGCAAGCCTGACAGTGTCTTCAAACTGATTGTTTCTGATGAGCATCAGCGTGGAAACGACAGCAATACGCCTTTCCCACATCTGAGGCGACGCCGCCAAGTCATATATAATTTGTCTGTCGGCCTTATCCACCAGGTAGGTGCCTAAGATATATGGAGCAGAAAGATCCACCAGATCCCAGTTGTTTATGCCTCTGGTATGCTTTAGGTAAAAGCTGACAACCGCCTCAGGATCAGCCTTATATTTCTCCCTGAGAATCAGCAGTGCGCAAAGTCTGCACTCATGCCATTCACTCTCCAGAAGCATCTCTACGACATCAAGCGGGCAGTTCTTATATGCCTTCGCCACCTTACGGACATTCGGCACAATGACTCCGATGAATCTGTCACCTTCGCCATACTCCCCTTTCCCGGTCTTGAAAAACCTCGGCAGCACAATCTTCTTCTCCTCGTCCTCGCAGGCTCTCAAATCCCTGATGATCTGAGAGTACACAGACACTGTCTTCATCAGCTGAGGAGACAGATGACAATACCCTTCGGGATTCTTTATCAGATACTTCTGATGATATTCTTCTGCACTGTAGAAGCACTCCAAAGGTGTCCTTTCGACAGCCAATGGTGACTCATATCCAGCCTGCGCGTCCTCATATACCTGATCTACGGGTGCTTTATCCGCCTCGTTTATCCAATATATGCCTGTTCTGTATCTAGTTCCGACATCCTCTCCCTGACGGTTGACAAGCAGCGGATCAATCGATCTGAAATAGAAACGACACAGGGTTTCAAGGGATATCATATCCCTGTCATACACGACCTTGACACATTCCACATGGCCAGTCAGATCCGTATATACCTGCTTATAGGTGGGATCTGCCACCTTGCCGTTAGCATATCCCACCTCAGTGTCGACTACGCCCTCAATCAGACTCATATAGTGCTGAGTCCCCCAGAAGCAACCACCTGCCAGATAAATGATGTCCATAAACAATGCCTATAATGAAACTACCTGATATAATGCGGCATTTCCTCAGGGATTACCATTGATATCTCGACCAGTCCTTCGACTTCGCCGTTCTCCTTCCAAGCAGTCTGGTATATCATCTTCTTCAGACCGTTTTTCTGAATGGTGTAGGCGTTGGTGCCTCCTGTCTCGAGGAGTTTTGCGATGATTGCTCTTGAATTCTCGTTATGGCAAGGGATGAGGCTCTTGCCGATGAGGTCACCGTGTTTTGCAAAGGTCTCCTTTGCCTTGTCATTCATATAAAGGATTACTCCCTCCTTATCGCAGACTGTAACTGCGCAGTTCATTTCTTTTGCCCACTCTGGAATCATAATGCAATATTTCTTTATTCTTCAAAGATAATGATTTTTGGATAAGTTGTTATATTTGTATGAGATTCCCGATCAAGTCGGGAATGACTATCCGACCAGCCAGAGAATGACAAAGCCTATGAAAAAATATATATTTACCCTTATTGCTGCAGCGTTCATGTGCGTGGCGTGTGGCACGAAAGAAGCGGCTGTTTACATGCTTCGCCCTCACGAGGAACTGCCGCAGGAGGTCGCAGGCGACCGTAGTTTCACCAAGATATTCCTCGCCGGCACTATCGATATGGGCAACAGCCGCGATTGGCAGAAAGAGATATATGAACGATTCTCCGAAATGAACGGAAGATATATCCTTTTCAACCCCCGTCAGGAGCATTGGGACGCCACCCGACCAGGCGAAATGGACTACCAGGTGCGATGGGAACTCGACCACCTCGAAGAGGCGGATATGATAATAATGTATATCCTCGGATCCAGCAAATCTCCTATATCCCTTCTCGAAATGGGTCTCCACGCCAAAGGCGCAAAGATGACGGTCATATGCGAACCTGACTTCTACCGCTACGATAACGTCCGCATCACATGCGACTACTACAACGTGCCGCTCTACAACGGCCTGGACTCCTTTCTCAGTACACTTTAAGCATATGGAGATCAGACCTGCAGTACAATCAGACCTTGAAGCCCTTATGGGGATATTCGAAAATGCCAAGCAGATTATGCGCAAGAGCGGCAATCTGCTTCAGTGGACTGACGGCTATCCTGCTGAGGGCGTCGTGCTTAGGGACATCAATGACGGACATTGTTATGTAGCCTGCGAGGAAGGTGAAATCATCGCTACAATGGCATTGATTCCAGGACCTGATCCTACATATACCTACATCGAAGGCTGCTGGCCTGACGAAGAGCCGTACTATGTCATTCACAGGCTGGCAACGGCAGCACCAGGAAGGAACATCGCTTCGCAGATATTTGACTGGGCATATAGATATATCGCCCTAAAGGGCTATAAATCAATAAGAATCGACACTCATCGCGACAACTGCATAATGAAACACATCCTCACCAAGTATGGTTTCACAGAATGTGGTGTCATCTACCTCGAATCTGGGGATCCACGCGATGCTTATCACCTTACTCTTTAATATTTTCAAAATCTGTTTGGAAATTCGGATATATCGTCTACCTTTGTATCGGAATACGATATAACAATAAGCGATATAACATATGAAGAACACAAACGCAGCTTTAACGGAAGCAATCTACTACATCCTTCTGGCTTTGCAGGAGCCGATGCATGGATATGGGATTATGCAGAAGACTTCAGCAATGAGTAAAGGCAGACTTGTCCTGTCAGCCGGCACCTTGTACGGCGCGATCTCCAATCTTCTGGAAAAAGGATGGATAACTCCATGCGGAGAGACATCAGAAACTGAGGGAAGGAGAAAGATGTACAAGATCACAGACAATGGCCAGGAAGTCCTTATGGCTGAATTTCAGCGACTTGAGGAGCTTGTAGAAAACGGTAGGTTAAATATTAAAAAGTAATGAATATGAAAACACGAAAGATAGCAGTAAACTGGTTTGTTGATTTTGACAAAGAGGAGAAGTGGCTTAACGATATGGCTGTGAAAGGATGGGACTTCTATCGCACCAGTGGAGTCATTTACTATTTCAAGAAGTGTACACCCGGAGAATTCATCTACCAGATCGACTTCAAGGAGAAGAAGTCCAAGGATGAAGTTGCTGATTACATATCCTTTCGCAGCTCGTGTGAAGATCAGCTTGCACATCAGTGGAAGAGCAAGATCTACTGGAAACGTAACGCAGCAGCCGGCCCATTTGAGGCAGAGAACAACATTGCAGCAAAATTACGCCTGACCAACAAGGCATTCCAGTATCACCTGAACAGCTTCATCGGTCTCACACTCATCGCCGCATTTGCCTTCCTCGTCCTGATGCCTCTCGGAAGACATCTGTCAGGATGCTGCTTCGCAAAATGGCTGACCGACTTCAGCACAGGCCTGACCTACGGCATACTCGCAGCAATCCTCCTCATCCTCCTCCCAATCCTGAAGAAGCTCAACAAAAAGATCAACGACCTGATCTCAGAAATATTCTAACCACCAGGCACCCACCTCGGGTGCCTGTTTTGATTCACCAACTTCCCCAATAGCTGTATAGTTCTAGTGAAGATTTCGCACTCGAAGTTCACTAGAAGTCCATGTCTATGACAATAAGACCGAACATTGAGCAGTTCTAGTGAAGATTTCGCACTCAAAGTTCACTAGAACTCATGTCTTGCGACAATATGCTGAATGCTGTATAGTTCTAGTGATGATTTGCCCTTCAAAGTTCACTAGAAGTCCATGTTCAGGACAATAAGACCGAAGATTGAGCAGTTCTAGTGAAGATTTCGCACTCGAAGTTCACTAGAACTCATGTCTTGCGACAATATTGCTGAATACTGTATAGTTCTAGTGAAGATTTGCTCTTCAAAGTTCACTAGAACTCGTGGTTTATGACTAGTATGCAGAAATGTAATAGTTCTAGTGAAGATCTGGCTATCAAAGTTCACTAGAACTATCTGAGATATGTGTATTTGCTGCTACAGGCGCTTTGGATGTCAACATTTAGCACTACATGAATATTTTCTACTCAATGCTCGTTGGTTCATGCCTTTGCAAAGCCTTGGGCCACACCAAATGACCTTGCAGGGCACTCAGAGGCATATCACTGTGGCTTAAGGTTTGGAGAAGCAGCCGATCCCGTTAGTATTTCTGAATAATATGACTATCTTTGGGCCGCTTTTAGGGTATGGAATTCAGTGTTGAAATATTCCTTCTGGCTATCGGAGCCAGCTTTGTGCAGAGGACGATAGGTTTTGGGTTCGGTATTTTCATTATGACCGCGCTCCCCTTTCTTATGCCTTCGTATGCTGAGGCTGTGACGCTTTCAGGATTGCTTTCGCTGACTTCGGCTACAGTGGTGATGATCAAGTACATAAAGTATGTGACTTGGAAGAGGCTTCTGCCGATGGTCGGTGCTTTTGTCATATTCTCAACTATAGCGATCAACCTCCTCGACAGGATTGAGGGCCCGACTATGAGGATGATTCTTGGCATAATGCTCATCATCCTGAGTCTTTACTTCAGTTTCTTCAAGGACAGGCTTCAGAAGTTCATCAGACCGACAACCGGATGGCAGCTTGGCACGGGCAGCGTCAGCGGAATCATGGGAGGTCTGTTCGGCATGCATGGCCCTCCAGTGGTGTTGTATCTAATTGTGGCTGAGCCGTCTAAGGATCACTATATGGGAATGATCCAGACCTATGCTGTAATCACAAACATCACAATGCTTGCAGTCAGGGCATTCAACGGCTATGTCACACCGGCAGTCGGCACGACATATCTATATGCCTTGGGAGGTCTGGCAATCGGAGTTCTGGCCGGCAACTGGGCATTCAGCCGCATACCGAGCAAGCTGTTCACCTACCTCGTTTATGCATATATAGGCATAAGCGGATTCATAATCTTGTTCACTGCATAGAATCCGGCTCTGTTAACAAAAATGTTACTTCTGACGGAAGGCGAAGAAATGATCCACCGGACCGTGCCCGTGGCCGATTTCGTATTCTGCACCAGAGATTACAGCCTGTTCGATATATCTCTTAGCTGATCTTGCAGCTACAGTCAGCTCTTCCCCTCTTGCAAGGGCAGCCGCAAATGCAGACGACAGAGTGCAGCCGGTGCCGTGAGTGTTTCTTGTCTGAACTCTTTTCGAAGGCAGCAAGGTCAGTGATTTGTCTTCCACGTTGTAGAAGTAGTCGGTGAGAGTTTCGTCTGTCAGATGGCCTGCCTTCAGGAAAACAGACACATTGTAACTGCTAGCCAATTCCTCTGCGACCACCTTGAAGTCACTCTCTCCTGAGATTTCTCTGGCAATAAGAATCTCTGCTTCAGGCACATTAGGAGTCAGCACCCTTGACAGCGGGATCAGTCTTTTCTTAATGACTTCCACAGCTGATTCCTCAATAAGTCTATGTCCTGATGTTGACACCATAACCGGATCAAGAACGACATTACGGATTCCGTATTGTTCAATCTTATCAGCCACAAGATTGACGACCTCTGCCGAGTGAAGCATACCTATCTTGATCGCCTCCGCTCCTATGTCCGAGAGAACTGCATCGATCTGTCCCTCCAATATATCCAGAGGAATCGGATGCACAGCCTGCACTCCTACTGTATTCTGCACTGTGACTGCTGTAATAGCTGAGGCCGCAAAGCAGCCCATTGCACTGATGGCCTTTATATCGGCCTGAATTCCCGCACCGCCGCCGGAATCGCTGCCGGCGATAGTAAGCACTTTGTTATATTTCTTTTTCATAGTCATCTGTCATCCCCGACCTGATCGGGGATCTCTAAAAGTGGTTAAATCCTTTAATATCCAAGTCCATGGCGTTGCCATCCCACATCCATATCAACGAATCCCCCGGCACGATCTCCCCTATCCTGTACACAGGAAAATCCAGAAGATTCTCAATCTCACGCGGAGCAGTGAACAGCAGCTCATAATCCTCTCCTCCTGAAGCAGCAAGCTTATGTGCGTCCTGTCCATATTTAAGACACACCGATCTTAATTCATCCGCCATCGGCAGGCTGTCAAGATCGACCGAAGCTCCTATACCAGAGGCTTTTAGTATATGTCTCAGATCTGATGCAATACCATCCGACACATCCATCATTGCACCTATCAGGCCGGTCTCAAGCAAAGCCTGTCCTTCGCTCAGACGAGGCATTGGCTTCATGTGGGAACTGATCAAAGAAGAAACTTCCGGTGTGATTTCCCAGCCCTTCAATATGGCTTGCAGCCCTCCTGCAGAACTGCCGAGATTACCTGTAACATAAATCGAATGTCCAGCCACAGCACCGCTTCGTCTGGCAGATTTTCCATAAGGTGCACATCCCAAGACACCAACATTTATAGCTACATCACGCAGGGATGAAGTTGTGTCACCACCAAGAAGCGGTACATTGAACATCCTGCTCAGTTCGGCATAGCCGGAAATGAATCTCTCGGCCCATTCTCCCTGGGCCTCCTCCGGGAGGGCAATCGAAAGAAAGGTCGCGACCGGAACGCCGCCCATTGCCGCTATATCGCTGAGATTCACGGCAAGTGACTTCCAGCCGATGTCCTCCGGAGAAGCGGCGGTGCGAAGGAAATGCACGCCCTCCAAAAGCATATCAGTGGAATATATAAGTTCACCTTCAGCGCTTGGCAATATGGCGCAGTCGTCGCCTATTCCGAGTGCCCCTTCGGGCACATCGAAATGTTCTTTTATATATTCGATGAAACCGAATTCACCTGCTTTCCTTATATCCATCCTTCCAGTGATTTTGTGTATTCGTAGGACTTCTTTTCGCCGTAATAGGCATAATCCCAGAACGCATATTCGTACAGAGCTGCCATCAGGTAGAGGCGGTTCATTTCATCTGCGGTCTCTTGGTCAACCTCCTTTGCCCAGGCGTCGATGATGTCTAGAACTCTGTTGACTCCTTCTGAGAACTCCTCGTTTCCATATTCTAGTATCCACTCTTTGTATGGATTATTTTCCAGTTGTGACATCTGAAGAATATGCAGACCTACGCGGTTGTATATCCACATACAAGGGAGTATGACAGCTAGAGCGCAGTACTTGTTGCCGCTGTTTATTGCGTTCTGGATCAAATCGTTATATCCAACTGTAACGACCGATGCCTTCACATCCATATCCATTCCATATCTTTCGATAAGGAGGTCATGCATGGCCTTTTCTCCCTCCATGCCGCTTTGCGCGAATGAAAGGAACAGTTCCTTGTCTGCTTCGTCATCCATCATATCCGCCAGGGCGAACATATTTCGGTAATAGTTTCCGAGATATATCTCGTCCTGGGCTATGTACCTTGAAAATATATCCACATCGAGGGTTCCGTCTGACAGATCAGATATGAATTCAAGGCCCAGAATCTTCTTGTATATACGGTCAGAGGCACGCCATATCTGCTGGCACCAGCTCGTGCTGTGGTTATCTTCCACGATCTTCTTCAGTTCAGACGCTGCTTCCCTGATGTTTTCGGCAGATGATATGGCGCTGACGACAGCGATGCCGTCGCAACCTGTAGATATAACGTCGGCTGCTGTTGATTTATTCATACCGCCTATGGCCACGGTCGGATGCATTGACAATCTTACGGCCTCTTTAAGGCCATCCAGACCGAACGGTTCTGCCGTGTCGGTCTTTGTGGGTGTGCCGTAGACCGGAGATATGCCGACATAATCCACATCAAGTTCATTAGCTTTGAGCAGGTCATCCATATTCTCTACTGAGAGTCCGATTATCTTTTCCGGACCCAGGAGTTTGCGGGCGATTTCATATGGCATGTCAGACTGGCCGATGTGGAGTCCTTCTGCATCGACAGCAAGAGCTACATCTAGTCTGTCATTGATTATCAACGGTATACCATAAGGTTTAAGGATGGTTTTGAGTCTGATTGCAAGCTCCACAAACTCTCCGGTTGAAGCATTTTTCTCTCGAAGCTGGACTATTGTGACGCCTCCTGCAACTGCTTCTGAAACAACCTCCTCAAGACTGCGGCCGAGGGACAGTTCTCTGTCAGTCACAAGATAAAGTTTAAGATCAGGGTAAGGATTAGAGTTCATCATTCGTGACATATTTTATAAAGTTCATCCAAGAAATTTATCTGCATAGAGCCGTTCCCGCGAGAGTATGCAGCTGCTCTTTCGCCTGCAAGGCTCATCAGCGCCATGGCAGCCGTTGCGGCGACCATACGGTCCGCAACAACGGCCGCGCAGGCGCCAACGATTGCAGTAGCGGTACAGCCCATTCCTGTGACAGATGTCATGACAGGGCTACCGCCTTCTACTGTGTAAACTTCGGATCCGTTGGTGATATAATCTGTTTCTCCGCTGATGACAATCACAGCTCCTGTGTCTTCTGCCAGCCTTTTTGCCGACTCAAGTGCATCATCGCTGGAAGCGCTGCTGTCCACGCCCTTGCTCTTTACACTTGCATCCACGAGGGCCATTATCTCGCTTGCATTGCCCCTGATGATGTCCGGATGGCATTCTTCTATGATCTTCATCGCAGCTGCTGTACGCTGGCTTGTAGCGCCGGCTCCGACCGGATCAAGAACTATAGGAGTTCCTCTGCGATGAGCAGCCTTACCTGCAGCAAGCATACCCTCGATCCATTTGTCGTCGAGAGTGCCGATGTTGATGACCAAAGCGCCGGCAATGGCAGTCATCTCCTCCATCTCGCTGACCCAATGAGCCATGACAGGAGACGCGCCAACAGCCAGGAGGGCATTGGCAGAATTGTTCATTACTACATAGTTGGTGATGTTGTGCACGAGAGGGCTCTTGGTCCTCAGAGCGGTGATGACCGCAGAAAGCACATCAGAAGGAATTGTGGTCTTCATTGTTTACAGTTCTTGTACAACCCAGAGAGAACGGCCCGATTCAAGCCGACGAACAATGAATACCATACCGTTTCCCTGCGCTGTCATTATACATATCAGGTTCATAGGGTATAATCTCAGCCGAGCCACAAGTGCCCAGCACCCCTAACAGCATTGCAAATATATGAAAATATCTTAAATTTGTGTCGGACCAAACCCATAATATATATATGAACCGTTTCCTGATTAAGATCACAATGCTCCTGGCATTGTTTACAATGTCATTTTCGACAACTACTGCACAGAATTCAGCTAAGGTGGAAAGCACCTTCAAGGAAATCATGAAGAAATATGAAGGCACCGAGGGTGTGGAATGTGTTTCTGTGGTCAAAGGACAGGGACTGGACCTTATCAAAGCGATGCTCAGAAAAGAGTTGGGACGTTCATTCATGAAAGGAGTGACAAGCATCAACATCGTTGAGTACGGCGAGGCATCTGAAGAGACTTGTGCGTCATTACGCAAGGACCTTGATGTGTTTATGTCACTGCTGAACGAATTCGAAGTCGGCGAAGAAATGGAGTTTGCAGACAATGACTATTTAAGATGTTTCGCTGACGATTCAGAAGATGTTCTCTCCGATTTTGTGATCGCCATGGAGCACGGAGAAGTGAAGATGCTTATGTATATGGCAGGAGAAATCCGTCTTGAATAAAAAGATATGAGAAAATAGGTGTACTTAAATATATAGAAGAAGCCGGCATACCTATCGACTACATCGCCGGCACAAGCATGGGCTCGATTGTAGGCGGAATGTACGCTCTGGGGTACATTCAATCGACACAAAAATGGGTCCTCTTAACTTCGACATCAGCTCGTCAAACATCTCCAGAAATGTAAATCTCTACTTTAGCCTTGGATACTATTTCTAGTTTTCGTATATTTGTTGGATGTACTAAACCAGCAAATTATAATCTATGGCTATTCAAATCAAAACTGTAAACTGTAAAAGAGATCTCAAAACCTTCGTAAGATTCGCCAACAAGATGTATAAGGGTAATCCTTATTATGTCCCATCAATGCCACTTGACGATCTCAACACACTTTCTCCAGACAAGAACGCAGCATTCGAATTCAGCAAAGCGGAATGCTATCTCGCATATAAGGACGGCAAAGTAGTCGGAAGAGTTGCCGCTATCATCAACGACAAGGCAAATGCTGCCTGGAATGTGAACCAGGTACGTTTCGGCTGGTTTGACTTCATCGATGACTTAGAGGTGTCTGAGGCACTTCTTAATGCAGTGACTGAGTTCGGTAAGAAGCACGGTATGACTCAGGTAGTCGGTCCTCTCGGATTCACCGATTTCGATCCGGAAGGAATGCTCGTTGAAGGTTTCGACAGATTGAGCACAATGGCTCTTATCTACAATCACCCTTATTATCCGGAGCATATGGTGAAGCACGGCTACACCAAGGAAACCGGCTGGGTCGAGTATAGGATCACATTACCTGATCAAGTCTCAGAGAAACATCTGCGAGTGGCAGAATTCATTACAGAGAGATATGGTCTCAAAGTCGTAAAGAAGACAAAACGACAGATCAACAGAGAGAGATACGGCCAGAAGCTGTTCCAGCTCATCAATGAGACCTATTGCGTTCTTTACGGATATTCCCTTCTTTCTGAGAAACAGATCGACCAGTTCGTTGACGTCTATCTCGGAGTCATCGACACAGAGATGCTTACATTCGTCGAGGATGCAAACGGCGAACTCATCGGAGCTGGTATCACTATGCCTTCGATTGCAAAGGCACTCCAGAAATGTAATGGAGAGATCATCCCGTTCGGATGGTATCACCTCTTGAAGACCATGTACTGGAAGAAGCCTGACACACTCGAACTTCTCCTTATCGGAGTGAAGCCGGAGTGGCAGAACAAAGGTGTTAATTCGCTTGTGTTTGTGGACCTTCTGAAGAGATTGAAAAGAATGGGCTTCAAATATGCCGAGACCAATGCAAACCTTGAGACCAACACCAAAGTGCAGGCTATGTGGGCTTCATTCGAGAAGGAACAGCATAAGAAGCGCTGGGTCTTCGGCAAGGAAATAGAATAAATCACATATAATCATGTCTGGTCAAAGTAATCTTGGCCCAATACAGAAGGTGGTTGTTGGTGCCCAGTTCCTGTTTGTGGCTTTCGGAGCTACGGTACTCGTTCCCCTACTCATAGGTCTCGATCCTTCCGTAGCCCTTCTGGCAGCAGGAGTTGGAACTCTGATCTTTCACGCAGTAACCAAAGGAAAGGTCCCGATCTTTCTGGGCAGCAGCTTTGCCTTCATCGCTCCGATCATCAAGGCTACGGAGCTCTATGGTCTGCCAGGAACTTTGTTCGGACTGATAGGTGTAGGACTTGTTTACGGGCTGATGAGCCTTCTGATACGTCTCCGCGGCGTCGGCTTCATTTCCCGCCTCTTCCCTCCTGTAGTCATCGGTCCGGTGATTATGCTTATCGGACTTTCTTTGGCCAGCACTGGAGTAGATATGGCAAAGACCAATTGGGCACTTGCCATCATATCACTTCTTACAACAGTTGTCATCACGCTTTTCGGCAAAGGCCTGCTGAAGCTCATCCCTATATTTGCTGGAATCGTCGTAGGCTATGTTATTTCCATAATACTGGGCCACGTAGACTTCCAACCCGTCCTTGACGCAAAGTGGTTTGCTCTTCCGGCATTCGTACGACCTGAGTTGTGCTGGGAAGCAATCATATTCATGATTCCTGTTGCAATAGCGCCAGTCATCGAGCACATCGGTGACGTCTATGCAATCAACGAAGTCACAGGAAAGGACTATGTGATGGATCCTGGTCTGCACCGCACAATGCTCGGCGACGGACTTGCCTGCATCGCTTCATCAATCATCGGAGGACCTCCTGTGACAACATACTCAGAGGTGACAGGCGCCGTCTCACTCACAAAGATCGCAGACCCGGCAGTAATCCGTATCGCAGCAGTATTCGGCATCCTCTTCTCTATCCTCGGAAAGGTCAGCGCCCTGCTCAAAACCATCCCTGAAGCAGTTCTCGGAGGCATTATGCTCCTCCTTTTCGGAACCATCGCCTCTGTCGGAGTAAACACTCTGGTCAAGAACAAGGTTGACCTTGGAGACACACGCAACCTCGTGATAGCCTCCCTTATCCTTACTACCGGCATCGGTGGAGCGGAAATGACAATCGGGGCCATCACAATAGGAGGTATAGGCCTTGCAGCCCTTGTCGGCGTCCTCCTGAACCTGATCATCCCACAGAAAAAGCACGTTGAATAACCAACGTGTTTTCTTTTATATAAAAGTATGTAATAATATACTTGTTTACACTTTAACAATACACGATATTCAAACAGCGTCATCCCCGGCTTGACCGGAGATCTCAGAACCACTGTGTCATTTCCAAGGCCATAATCGACACAGAGGTCGCTAAACACACTGTTTAATATTGAATTTGCAGACCACTGTATCATATTTCTACCCAAAAACGTCACAGAGGTCAACACTTGATGCAGCGACGCAGGGTTTTAAGCCGAAAACCGTGCGTCGCGTACTGATTCCACTGCATAGAGAAGGTTATAGCTGGGATAGGAATAGAGATGGCCGGTTGGGACCGGCCATGACGCAGTTATTCAGCTGTGTATAAAGCTATATTTCCAGAACTAACTCAGCTGGTACTTGGTTCTTATGTATTTTATGAGGATGGTTCCTGTGATCTGCTCGGATTTTTCGGGGGCGGTCAGGATGTGCAAGGTTACTTTTGTGCGGAGAGTGATTTCCCCGTAACCGGATTGGGTGAATTCTGAGCCGTCGTCAGGGAGTTCGAATTCGAGGTGGGATTCGTTGCCCTCAATGACTGCCTTTATCTTAAAGTTGTAATTCAAATGTCTTCTGCCAAGGCTCGGACGGCCATTCCACTCTGCTGAAGAATCCACAACATATGGTATGGTGAGCTGTCCACTTTCATTTCCGACATTCGACCAGCCCGGACCTCCTGAAGAGATGCTGTTCCATTCTGCATAATAGTCGAAGGATGCCTGGCCGTCACCGTTGATGTCTATAGGTTCAGCTTCTTCCCAGACTGCCGATTCAATCTCGTAAGTGCCTCTTATTGTGTCATAAGCCTTTTCCTGAAGATCTTCGACCCAGACCTTCTCACAGGAAAACAGAGGCGACAGACATATGATCAATATTGATAACTTTCTCATATTCAATCTATTCTAAACCATCCAGACTCGTATGACGACATTGCGCCGAACACTCCGAGTCCACCTTTGACATTTGTGTAGGTGTATGTCACCGGACTGAATCCCAGATGAACAGGAATGTCAGACCAATCCATTATATATCTTGCCTTGAATGAGTGGTACATCTCAGGTGAAAGCCGGAACACCTTGACATTGTATTCTCGCGTTTCATATATTTCATATTTTACCCTTTTGTCTGTCTCTGTAATCGGATCAAATATATATCCATAGTTGGCAGCTACCATATATTTATTATGTGGTTTGACATACACCTCACCTATCACATTTCCATCACTGACAGACGGAGCCATACATCTCATCTCCCCTCCTTCAAAAGACACGAAGACCTCTTCCTCGGATGAGGATATTCCTATACCCTCAGAAGACTCTCCATTTACATACAGGTCATCTACTTCAACCAGGTCTTGTTTTGCCTTATATGCTTCCCAGACATCATCAGGTACCCAACCTGTGGTGTCGTGCACGATCCTCTTGCAGACCTGGACGCCGAAATATGCCTCCTTATCCAGTCTGTCAGATGTAGTGATCTGAAATTCACGAAGTTCACGTGGTTCTGATGACAACTGATAAGGATCTTCTACCTTATGGACTGTAGCAAGTCTGGATTTGATCACCACATCAGAGATCTGCTGAGGGACTGAAGTAACAGCCTCCACAGAAGGCACTCCTTTGGCCGCAGCTGCAAGTCTGAGCTTCTGTCCGGGGCTGACCTTCTCTGTAAGAATATAAGAGACTCCCCCATCGGATTCATAGTCCATATCTCTTTCAAGTCCTACAGGCTTTCCGTCAGCCTCAAGATAGACCGAAACATTCTCAGCCGAGGTTCTTTCTTCGCCGTAGGCCGGCTGACTTATCCTGATGTTGATCCTGTCTCCCTCAGCACGGCCGATAAGAGACTCTATGAATATCCTTCCGTCAGCGTCCACCGGGAAATCAACTTCCCTTTCGCACGAAACCAGCAGAAGAAGCAGTAATATATATGTAATTTTCTTCATAGCTTAGAACCTTAATGTGTAATTGAATGACGGGATGACGGGAATGGCTGCAGCCTCGACAAACTTCAGTTTGTACTCATTGCTGTCCGAAGGCTTGTAGTAATCCAGCATTGAGAACAATGGATTCATCCTGCAGTAGGCGTTGTACAAGGTAAGATTCCATATGCTTTCATTGCCTCGTTTCGTAGTCCTATGGAAATTGAATCCAAGGTCAAGTCTGTGATAATCAGACAGCTTATAATTATATGGGCTTGTGTAATATGTCTGTCCATCAAGTGTCTGTGTAGGAACTGTAGTTCTGTCTCCGGTGTGATAGTGCCATCCGAGATACATCTCGAACCGGTCACTGAACTTTCGTGTTGCAGTCAGCGTAAACTTATGTCTGTTGTCATTACGTGCAGGATACCAGTCGTGCCATATGCCTTCGAAGTATCTCTCAGTCCAGGATAAGGTGTAATATGCCGCTATGTCCATATTCCCTGTCCGCCAGCGTCCTTCCACCTCTGCTCCGTACGAGCGTCCCTTACCGGCGATAAGCTCGTTCTCCCAATTCCACAGATCCGGGAAGACCCCATCAATGCCGCAATATTCATAAAGATCGCTCATCGTCTTCCAATATCCTTCAATATTGAAATTCAGATTATTTGGAAGATTCAGGTATATACCGCCGGCCACCTGCTTCGACCTCATAGGAGCGACTTTCGAGCTTGAAGGCACCCACGTAGCCATCGGTATATCAAGATAATTGGCACGAAGCAGATGTACGGCCTGACTCATTTCCGTATATGAAAGTTTAAGTGCCGTCATCGGGCTGAGCTGCAGCCTCAATGCGGCGCGGGGTTCAAACGAATGATGAGTGTATCCACCCTGGGTGAAACAGTTATATCTCAAACCAAGATTGGCCTTGAACCAGCTTACTGGGGAGATCTCGTCAGAAAGATAAGCGGACATCTCTGAGGCATTATAGCCGTTTGAGAAGGAGTCGTTTTCAGAATATTTCAACTGACCATTGACCATCTTGAGATTGGAGTATTCCCTCTCTGTCCGGAAAAGATGACCGACAAATGAAAGTCCGGTGTTGATGTGATGGTACTCTGAAGGCATCCAGTCCAGCTCCGCCTTGCTTCCTATGTCGTGCATATCTGAATAATTCCTGTCAGTATTAGTCAGATCGGTAAAATCAGGCGCATAGGAGTTCATCTTCCATTTATCCGCGATCATACCGACTCCTGAATTCGTTCTCACATAATACATAACAGTGTTCAGGTGAAGATTGTCAGAGAACTTCCTGTCCCAATTCAGACTTGTCAGGACATTTCCCCATCTCACATCCATATTATAGCCCGAGTATCCAGTATATCTTGTCCCCTCCCAATACTTGACCATCAGATCCTTCCATTTGTAAGTGACTTTGTCAGTACCGGCATACACATTGAGTGACAGGCGGTTGTCTTTGTCAAAAAGATGAGTCACCGACGCATTGAAATCCGTCATTCCATAGTTCATCCGGCCTGTATCGCCATACGGAGTCGTCATATTATATATGGCATTGAGTGGAATTGTAATGACGTCGAACCAGCTTCGCCTTACGGCCACATTGAATGAAGTCCTGCCGGGGACAATCGGTCCTTCGAATTGAAGTCCTCCGTTCAGGAGGCCGATGTTGAAGGATCCGTGAAACTCATTCATATCACCCTGTCTTGTAGTGACATCTACAACTGATGACAACTTTCCTCCATAGCGTGAGGGGAATCCGCTTTTATAGAAATCAATGTTGTCTACCACTTCTGTGTTGAATGATGAGATAAGTCCCAGCATATGGCTCACCTGATAAAGCGGAACGCCGTCTATCAGGAAGAGGTTGTCGGTTCCGTCTCCTCCGTGCACATACAGTCCGGAAAGAAGTTCAGTGCCTCCTGAGACTCCTGCCTGATTCTGGATCTCCTTGATCAGGTCAGGTGATCCCAGCACGGCATAGCCTTTCCTGAATCGGCTGCCGTCAATAGCCGTCAGACCAGTCTGAGTGGCATTATGCCTGCGGTTGATGTAAGCTGTAATGCTGGACTCATCCAGGGTGTCGTGCTGCTCTTCGATGAAGATGGTGTAGTCCTTCGGCTTCCTTCTCTTGTCTGCCTGGGTGAGGACTATATATTTCTTCATTATCTCGTACTCGATGTCGGTGCCTTTGAAGAGGGTTTCAAGGCAAAGTTCGAGGGATGACCGATCGGAGTCGGGAGTGACGGTACTACGTTTGTCGGCGATCATATCGGCAACAGGCCTGCCGGAATATGGGATGTTGAGATCAATCGAAGAGTCAAAGACAAAGTTGACTCCGAATTTCTCGTGGATGACTTCCATTTCGGATCTGATAGTCCTCGGCTGCTGCTTTATCCGGGCTTTTGCCTCAGGCTGAGCTACAACTGATGAAGCCATCATTATAATGGTTGCAATATATAACAATATGTGTCTCATCGAGATGTCGTTTATTCGGTCCAAGGCTCAAGGTTGGCGCTGGTTGCGTAGAATATCTTAGTGCCCGGCGATTCAGGATCCGGAAGTTCATTTTCAGTAATATCAATGAATCTGAATCTTTCGTTATAATCGTCTTCTATGTAAACCGCTTTAGTCTGTACAGGAAGGAAGTCCAGATTCATGTATCTTAACATCTGATATGCGCCATATGCACCGTAACCTTCCTCAAATTCCGCAAGGAATCTTTTTACGATTTCGTTTCCTCCGGCGGCAGGCTGCTCATTCTCGTCAGCCGGATAAGTCAGTTCCATCACAAATGTCGTGTCCTTATCATAGAGCTTAAATTTCGCGTCACAAACGAATTCCGGTCTCTCCCCTTCCTCTGTAATCCTGCACATCTTCAGCATATCACTTTCCGAAGCGTACTCAAAGGCAAGTACAGTACCCGTTTCAAGACTGTTCTTGGTCTGGAAGATTTCCATCATACTGTAGGCCTTGATTATATGTAAATATACACGAATGGATTCGCCGGTGTCCTCGTCAGATATAGTGATGGATGTGTCACCGAGTTTGCGGGGCTGCAGGATAACGGTCGCCGGCTGGATTCCGTCACCGAACAGGCCTCCGGTCACCTCGGACTCTTTGTATTTATATCCCATATAATCAGGATCTTCGACCTCGACCCTGTGGTTTTCTCCCTTTCCGCCATATATCTCGATCACATATTCATCCTTATCCACTATCGGTACGTTCATAATGACACCGTCTGCCTCGATCACGCCGTAATCATAGTGATATATACGAAACTGCTGACCGTCATAATATGGATGATAGCTGTCACAGGCACTTATCATAAGCACTGCCGCGAGTGCTGCATATATCATTCTCTTCATAGCTATCTGTTGTTTTCAATAAATTCCTTTGTTATCCAGTCTGTCTCGACAAGATTCACAGCTGCAAAGGCTCCAAAGCCGTTCTCTACATTCGAGTAGCAATAGTTTGACGGAGCGATGAAGCCCGTAAAGGTCGAGTAGTCCTTCTGGTATTCCGACGCAACTCTGTACTTATAGAATTCCTCCGACATAGTGTAGAGAACAAGCTTGTGCTTGCTGATATAATGGTAAGTCATCGTCGGGTTTCCTTCCTCATCATACATGACCCTGTCCCCTTCATTTACAAAGAAATCGTCATATGAAGATGTGCCGTATGCATATGGCTGGATCGAGAAGGTGTTGGCTCCTTTGTCAAGCATACCTCCTTCCCAAGCCCAGAGATAATCACCATTTATCTCGATGTCGACAGCGTCAAGGTTCATAGGGCTCATTTCAGCATATTCGAAGTCAGTCGGATAAAGGGCTCCGGCATATCTGAAGGTTTCTTCATAATGATCATCCGGCATGTCATAGATGGATTGGCTGCAGATCTGGACACCGTAAGCGTATGCATCTGTCTTTTCGCCTATTGTCACATGAACGACATTGCAGGAGTCACTTCCCACGCGTTCAATTATATAATCAATCTTTCTTTTAGGGAATGCATCAGGAATGACTGTCTCTGCGTGTGCGGAAGTAAAGCCATCGGAGAAGACACTGATTCTCACCTTATCTCCCGGATGCAGATCGCACTCAGCTCTGTAGTAACCCTCTTCTTTATCGACACATTCCGCCAGGATGACATCTTCATTCACTGAAAAAGTAATATCTGGCTTGAAAGGTACGATAACCTCCTTATTAGATTTTGAATATGCCGGCATTACCTTGAACATGACAAAACCCTTGTCTGCACCGGGATAACCCTCCAGAAAGATTACTGGCTTCTCGTCAAATTCAGGGTCAAATGGCTTGATACAGGAGGTCACGCCTAAGACGAATGTTGCCAGCAGCAGATATATGATATTCTTCATTTTGTCTAAAATTTGAGTGTGTAACTGAATGTAGGGATTATAGGAATAATACCCACTGCTGATCCGTAATTTGCCAAAGTCACATTGTCAAGATGGTGGTACTCCTCAAGAGCACTGATAGGATTCAGATGGCAATAGGCATTGTAAACACTCAGGTTCCAGATGCTTGTGTTACCTCTCTTGGTGTTCTTGACAAAGTTCAGCCCGACATCAAGTCTGTGATAGTCAGGAACCTTCACATTGTTCGGCTTCGGATAAACATTTATGCCGTCAGGTGTCTGATGTGATGACAGAGTAATGCGGTTTCCTGTGTGATAGTTCCAGGCTCCATAGATCTCGAACCTCTTGGTAAACTTGTGACGGGCCATAAGTGTGAGCTTGTGGCGGTTATCGTTTCTGTCGCTGTACCAGCCTCTGTAGAAATCGTCAAACCTCCTCTGGGACCAGGACAGGGTGTAGTACGCATTCACCTCAGTCTTTCCGTTGCTGTAGCCGAAGTCAAGCTCGGTTCCCCATGACCTGCCCTGTCCGGATTTATATCCATATTCCCAATCTGTGAGCGGCGGAAAAATGCTGTATGGTCCTGCATATTCGATGAGATTGTACATATGCTTGTACCATCCTTCAACATTCAGGTGAACAGTCGGCGAGAGGTTCGTATATAGGCCTGCGGCCACTTCCCTTGAGCGCGACGGACGGATCTTCTGCGTCGACGGCAGCCACATATTCGTAGGAAGGTCCAGATAAAGGGACGAGATCAGATGTGAAGGCTGGCTCATCTCAGTGTAGGATGCCTTTGCTGTCATTGCGTCATTGAAGGTATACTTCATTGCCAGGCGAGGCTCAAGTGAGTGCCAGACCTTTTCGTTTGTAGCATAGAGCCCGTAACGAAGTCCGACATTCACAGAAAACTTATCTGACACAGCGATCTCATCTTCTGCGTAAAGAGCTGACTCGAAGGTGTTATAGCTCAATGAGTCTGCGTTCGGATGATACTTGAACTTATTCTCGCCTCTGACCGTTTCCACGACGCTGTTGAAGTTCGGTCTGTAATAATGCAGCTGTGCAGAGGCTCCGTATCTGAGTCTGTGCTTGTCATTCAGCTTATGATACACATCAGACTTCAGACCCACTGTGTGGACTCTTGAATTGTAGGTCATGCCGACCATATCGTACTTGCCTTCCTCATCCTGCTCGTCAATATAACCGAAGCCCGAGAATGAGCCGCTGTAATAAAGCTTGCTGGATATGGCAAGATCGTCAGAGACGTTATAATTCCAGTTCAATGAACCTACTATGTTACCCCACCCGAGATGGATGTCGATCATTTCACGTGTCGGAACACGTTCGCTGCCATAGCCGTCTGTGTAATAGTAGGAATGATCGTCGTACAGGTACTTGAAGACGTCTTTTCCTGTGTAGTAGTTTGCAGAAAGGACACTTCTGTCGCTGAACTTATGGGTGATCTTGGCATTCAGGTCGGTAAATGCGTATCTGAAGTTGTTCTTATCAGGTGAATCCACTTTGTTCAGATAAGCCATTATGGGCATGGTGACAGTCTCTGTCCAAGTACGCCTCAGACCGATGTTGAATGATGTCTTGTCCTTCCATATAGGACCGTCGAGCTGGAATCGTCCGTCTATCAGACCGATGGAAAACAAGCCGTGATACTCTTTGAAGTCGCCGTCCTTTGTTGTGATGTCCACAACTGAAGACATCTTGGAGCCGTATCTTGCCGGGAAACCGCTCTTGTAGAAATCCATGCTTTCGATGACATCGCTGTTGAACGACGAGAACAGACCAAGAAGGTGGCTTGACTGATAAATGGGAACTCCGTCAAGAAGAAAAAGGTTGTCGCTTCCATCTCCACCGTGAACATAGAATCCGGAAAGGAGCTCTGTTCCGGAAGATACTCCGGGCATCATCTGCAATGTCTTTACAACATCTGGAGTACCAAACAGAGCAAAACCGGAATTGATGGTCCTGCTGTCTATGCGTTTGAGACCTGTCTGGGTGGAATTCCTCTTCGGATCAATCAAAGCGGTGATTACTGAGCCGCTGAGGGTGTCGTGCTGCTCTTCGATGAAGATGGTGTAGTCCTTCGGCTTCCTTCTCTTGTCTGCCTGGGTGAGGACTATATATTTCTTCATTATCTCGTACTCGATGTCGGTGCCTTTGAAGAGGGTTTCAAGGCAAAGTTCGAGGGATGACCGATCGGAGTCGGGAGTGACGGTACTACGTTTGCCGCTGATCATATCGGCAACAGGCCTGCCGGAATATGGGATATTGAGATCAATTGAGGAATCGAAGACGAAGTTAACTCCGAATTTCTCGTGGATGACCTCCATCTCGGATCTGATCGTCCTTGCCTGCTGTGTCTTTTCCTGCGCAAATACATAAGCAGGGGCTACAGCAGAGAAAGCCATCGTGATAATGGTTGTGATGAATAATAGTGCGTGCTTCATTGTCAAGTCGTTTGGGAATCCTATCTCTTGACGATGTTTACATCCAGGGCAGACTCTATGAGGCTGATGATAAGGTCAAGGTCCTCAGTGTAGAACTCTCCACTGAGCTGTTTGCTTAGGTCATCTGCAACGAACGACACATTGTAATAGTCCGACAGGGTTTCAAGCACCTCTCTGAGATGGGTCTTGTCGAAGATGAATGATCCACGCTGCCAAGCCAGGGAGTTGACGTCTGCCTCCTCAGCTATGACCGGAACTGCATCCGGCTGCGAGAGAGTCGCCTGCATATCCTTTGTCAGGACCACACCTTCAGAATCCGATGACTTTGCAAACAGCACCTTACCCTCTGTCACATAGACTTCCTTGACTGACGAACCAGCGTCGACCATGAACTTAGTTCCTAGTACTCTCACGAATGCACCGTCCGATGTGATTTCAAACGGCACGGCTTCGTCGCGTGCGACTTCAAAGAAGGCCTTACCCTCGAGCTGTGTCTTTCGAGGAGATTTTTTCTTGTAAGTCAGTGATGAGCCAGGAGCAAGAGTCACTTCAGAGCCGTCAGGAAGAAGATACTCCTGAACTTCGGCACTGGCCATAAGCTGGATCTGCTGGTTACTGTCACGGAAGAGGAATACACAGATGACAACCGCAGCAGCAGCTGCAACGATGCCTGACACCCATGGCATAACCCTTCTGCGAGGCTTCTGCACGATACCGTGAGCCTTATTGAAGCGGTCTATCGCGTTCTGAGTGTCGAACTTTCCTTCCTGATAATGCTTCAGGACGAAGTCCATATGTTTATCCTCAAAGTCTGACATAATAAAGATCTAAGATTCCGTTAATCCGACATTAAGACGGAAGTATTTTGAAAATGTACTATCGTCAACAGAATAAAAATGTAAAAATTTTCACCGCGCCCTCTTTTATGAGTTTCAGAGCCTTGCTGATCTGGTTTCGGACGGTGTTGACTGACAATCCCAATTCATCCGCTATCTCTTCATATTTCAGACCGTCCCTCTTGCTCATGATGAAGACCTCGCGGCATTTCTCCGGAAGACTGTCGATCGCGGTCCACAGTCGTGCCTCAGTCTGCGAGCGCTCCTGTGCATCATCATCGTCGATGATTCCATATGTGTCGTAAGGTTTGAGAGATTCGGTAGGGACACCCTTCCTTCGAAGCTGGTCAAGACAGCGGTTTCGCACCATCATATATAAATAGGACTTGCGGTTCAGAACATGGGTGCCTTCCTGAAGCTTTTCCCATAAGGCCGCATAACATTCCTGAACGACATCTTCAGCCTGGTCTGCATCCTGAAGATAATGCAGAGCATACAGACAGAGCGGCCTGTAATTGTAACGGAACAGGTCGTCAAAATTATCCATATGCTGTGCTGTACTCATTCAAATGATGGTTACGAAACACAAAGATAACAAATAATATTTTATATCTTCGTGGAAGTATTTAGAAAAGAGTCTCGTTATTCAGTCAGAAAACCAATTGGCAGAGATCATCAACATAGAGGACATTGAACTGGCAAAGCTATGCGCCCGAGGGGACGAAAAGGCCAGACATGAGCTGTATACAAAGTATGCAGCATACCTTTATGCACTCTGTATCAGATATGTCAGCGACAAGGATCTCGCCCGGGACCTGATGCACGACGCGATGATCAAGATCTTTGACACAGTTGGAAAGTACAAGCCGACAGGATCGCTGAAGTCCTGGTGCGCAAGAGTGACGATAAACATGGTGATTGACCATCTGCGAAAATCCAAACGAATGGAGACCGTATCGCTTGAGCCGACTCAGGAAAAGATCCCCGAACCTCATGAGGAAGAGGTCGCAAAGGTGCCGAAGACGGAACTGATGCGGATGGTCGGGCGGCTTCCCGAAACCAAGAGGGTAATATTCAACCTCTTCTGCGTGGAAGGATACAGCCATAAGGATATAGCGGAAATGCTGAATATAAAGGAGAAGACATCATCCTCGCTGCTGTTCAAGGCACGAGCCCAGCTGGCGGAAAATGTCAGGGATTATATAAGAAGAAACGGATTATGATGGAAGACTGGACAGATATCATAGGTGAGGAACTCGAGAACATCGAGGAGCCCCTTCCTGCTGATGACTGGAGCGTCCTTCAGCAGAAATATGCAGCCGCTCAGAAGAGAAAGAAGGCTGCTGCGTTCGCGTGGGCCGGTGGCATCACGTCGGTTGCTGCTGCCGTCGCTCTCGTGCTTCTGCTTGTCCGTCCTGATAGTACAGTTGTTGAAAATGATCTCGTTGCTGAAACCGTACCTCCGACAGAAGAAGTTGTTTCGGTTGACTCATGTGTCCTAGAATCTCCAATCGATACAGTTCTTTATGTGACTACTCCTGTGCAAAAGAAGGTATCTGTACCAGTTGATGTCGTAAAGAAGACTGCTGATGATGTTCTTGTTGCAGAAAATCAGACTGAAGAAGTCCCGTCTGAAAACACAGAGGAGGTATTTGATGTAATTCGAGATACGACATCTTTGAAGGATAAGCTTCTCGCTGATGCTTCAACTACCAACAAGAATGATTCAAATGAAGATGCATACACCCAGCCAACTGGTACATTCGGCTTTGATGAATTCCCGGAGGACGAGCCAAGACGCAAGAGACGTCATATGTCGATCAGTGTCTCTGCGTCAACATCTGATAGTCCTATATTTAAATCATATGATGAGTTTGAACCACCAATGGCAGATGAGAATCAACCTCCATATATAGGCGACGTAACTACCCCTGAAGACTCCCTTGGGACAGGCCAGCAGCAGACGACAATGGCTAAGATGAAGGCCAAGAGCGGGTATGCAGATTCCTATAATCATGAAATACCTGTATCGTTTGGTGTCTCTGCAAGGGTTCATCTTACTGATCGACTCTCAATAAATACCGGTCTTAACTATACTAGATATAAGTCACTCAGGACAAGAACATTCCTAGCTGCCTATGAGCATCAAAAAGACTGGCAGTATGTACATTACCTTGGCGTACCAGTCAGACTTGACTTCATAGCAGTAAACAAGAAACATTTCAATATGTACTTTGGAGCGGGCTTTCAGATGGATAAATGTGTCTACGCCAAAGTCGGTGATGAAAGGCTTCATGAAAAGCAAGTGCTGTTCGGAGTGAACGGCGCAATGGGTCTTCAGGTCAATATCGTGCCTATGGTCGGATTGTACTTTGAACCGGAGGTGTCTTATGCCCTTAATGAGGGTTCTATTGAGACATTCCGTTCCAAAGAGCCGTTCGTCATAACCGTACGAGGCGGCCTAAGATTCAATTTCTAAAATATTCTGATTTCTGCCGGAAGTATTCGTCATTCTGTTGCGTTATACAATAAAAGAGCAATAGATTATGAAACGAATTTTAACACTTCTGGCAGTAATTGTCTGCATATTCTGCAGTTCAGTTGTTGCAT
>CANBDZ010000003.1 GCA_947367375.1 uncultured Bacteroidales bacterium
CTTATATTTCACAGGGTAGTCCAGTCTGTCAGGATCAAGAACGAACACCTGATACTCCTGGCCGCCTTCATATACTCTTACGACAATATGTCCCCATGGCTTGAAATGGCTCCAGAGCTCGTCGCTGAGCTTCTCACGAGCCTTGTCAACGGTAATATAGAATTCGCCCTGCTCTGTCCATACGAGAGGATCAGTCATTCTGGCCATTGTCGACGGAACCGGATGATTGTTGCTTCTGGCGTCGATAATCACGACATCAGGCGAAAGCGTATTCATGAAGAAGCCGTTGCATGTATCATAATAGCCATGGTGGTTGGCCTTGATTACATCCACCTTGCCGCAGACCTTCGCCACAGGAGTCTCCATGTCCCTTTCCTTGGACTTGTAGATATCCCAGTTGCCGCCGCTGAGGTCACCGCCGTTATAGTATCTGAAATCGCCATATGTGATGCGGATAGCACAAGAGTTCACATTCTCATCAAAAAGCGTAGGATTGCCCTTATACTGCTTCTCAGCCTTGGTACCCTTTCCTGTCCATACCTCACCGTTTGCAGCGAGATTGCGAATTTCGAACTTCTTTGCATATGGCTTAGGATTCTTGACCATCTTGATCTGGTTCAATGCTCCGACATCGAATCTTTCCATCTCCATTCCCTGAGACATCTGATATTTCACGAACTTATGGTACTCATCCATGAACTTCTTGTTTGCATTGGCAACATTCTTCTTCGAAGGGAAATCATAATCCGGATAGTTTCTGTCGATGAAAGTACCGAAATCGACAAACTCACCAACGAGTGTAACTCCTGAAAGGCCATAGCCGTTCTGTCCAGGAAGCATCTGAAGGACTGCACCCATATGGTCATCATGGAAGTGAGTGATCAAACCATAGTCCACCTTTGTCTTGTTAGGGAGATCCTCCATGACCTTCTTCATATAGATAGCCTGCCACTCGCCTGCCCTCTTGGTTGTGTCAGGATGCTGAGGGTCCTTGATCTTACCGTTGTCACCCGCATCGATCATCAATGTAGTACCGTCAGGCATCACGATGAAAGTCGCATCACCTCTACCGGTAGCGATAGTATGGATGTCCATATATCCCTCCTGCCACTTTGGAAGATAGTCCTGAGCTGTTGAAAGCTGGAAAAAAGCAGCCAATGCTGCTAAGCTAAGAATAAAACGTCTCATAATTATGTGATATTTAATTAAATTCATATGTTAACTTGAAAAGCACTTCCTTGTAGCCGTTAGTGCAGACACCCGGTTCAATGTGGAATCCGAGCACTCGGTGAGTCTTGAGAAGCCAACGGACACCCAGCTGACAGCCTCCATACGGCTGCATCGTCTTGGCATAGCCCGGTATATATGCAGGACCGAATTCCACTCCTATATAAGGGCTGAACCCTTCCTTGCAGAAATGGTATCTTCCATTGAGAAGAATACGCAGAGCGAAGGTCTCATCATAAATCCTTTCACCGTAATACATATAACCGGCATAATAAGAATTATATGTACAAACAGCTGAAATTCCTCCAAACCATCTCTCGTCGAAATGTCGTCCGAGGAGATACGAAGCCGCATATACAGGACGGTTATGATAGCCGTCATTGTAAAGTCCGCCACCAACTGCAAACTCGTGTACAGTAAAACCCACCCTGTTTCCGGTTGACTGAGCCGAAACAACACCTGCAGGAAGCAAGATAACTAAGGCCAACAAAAGGAATCTGAGCTTGTTCATAATATACATTCGTTTGATCCCATAAAGATAACGATAATTCCGGATGTAACCACACCTGATGGGGGGTATTTATATAAATAATCTCCCGACGCAGGCTTTTTGTACAAAAAACCTGTTTCACGACTTCCCCCAAAGCTTCCCACGGCGATTCCATATAGCGTCTCCACGCAGTCAATCCCGCACAGCGACGCAGCAAAAACAACCCGCATAAATTTGTGCAAACACAGACCAAATAATATTTATGAAAAGAACACATCATTCAGGAGAAACATGGGAAAAGGAGCAGGAAACTGACAAGAACAACATGCCTCCCATCAGGCTGAATGACATAGAATCAGGAATTAATGGAATGGATATGAGACAGTTGTTGTCAAATGAGAACGGCAGGAATAGCACAAAACAGATTAATGATATATCTTTATGCGGACTTATAGACGATATTATAACACAGCTATATAAAGACGAAACGCCATACACTTTGTCTGGCAAGAAATTAAATCGCGTTGTCTTCCAGGCATATGAGACCTACAAAATAAAAGTTGGCAATATATTTCCAACCTTTTGTAGCTTTATTACGTCTAATGTACGAAACGCAATGAAAGCATAAAAGTTTAACATTAAATCTTAACGAAGTTATGGATTTTGATATTTTAATACCAATCGGAATATGTATAGTGCTGCCTGTAACAATTGTGTGGCTTATAATGCGTACAAGTCAGAATGAAACTAACAGGAAGGCTGAAATAATGCTGAAGGCGATCGAGGCTGGCGCTACTATAGACCCTAATCTTTTCAAAGTCGAGAAGAATGAGCCAAAGAGTACCAAGGAACGCCTTCTCAAGTATCTTATAGCAGCTTGTGTCACTATGTTTCCAGGCCTTGTCTTATTTGCAATTGCTCTCTTTTCTTGTATAAAATTAGGATTTGTATTTCCTGACACACTAATTCTTACTGCAGGAGGCATTTTAATCGCCATCGGAACAGCATATCTTATAGTATACCGCACAGGCATGAAGTTGCTTGCAAATGAGATTGAAGCAGAAGAAAAGAGTTTGACAAAAGAGTAATTATATATGTCCCCAGAGCGTTTCATAGATTTAGTCAGGGCAGAGCAGGAATCACTCAGAAGATTTCTGCTTGCACTGTGCGATGGCAATTCAGCAGAGGCAGATGACATCGCTCAGGACTCTCTGGTCAGGGCATATGTATCCTCCGGAAGTTTCCTAGGGCTTTCAAAATTCAGCACTTGGCTCTTTCGCATTGCATACAACTGCTATCTTGACAACAAAAGGAAGAAACGCCCTGACACAATATCAGCCGACTCAAAACAAGCTCTTGACATTCAATCTATTGACGAAACTGACTCTACTTTCAGATATCAGAGGCTATATATGGCCTTGGAGCTACTTTCCGAAAAGGAGAAAGCTGTAATCGTACTGCATTATTTTGAAGATAGAAGTATCAAGGAAATCGCGTCTATCCTCCAGATTCCAGCTGGGACTGTAAAATATCATCTTTCTATTGGAAGGAATCATCTAAAAGAAATTCTAAAATGAGCAACCATAAAGACATAGAATCATTCCTCCGGGAAAATCGTCCTCAAGTAGATGAGAATCCTCTATTCATACTGGAAGTGCAACAGAAAATGGAGGTAGTCAAGGGCATCAAGGCAGAAGTGGACAGACAAAGAAACTACGGACGGATGGCCATCGTTATAGCATTGGCACTCGGAGTTGCTGCTGGGGGCTTCTTAATGTGCATGGCATACTTATATCCATTTGACCCGCAAAGACTAGAAGACAACATCTTTACTGTTGTCAAGATGTATGTAGAACCATGGAAGCCTTATCTTTTTATCCTGACTTCAGTCTGCACAATTTTACTTGGTCTCATTTTCAGCAGAACTAATAAGGGTTCCGTAAGGTTATGAGGTATTTATATAAAAAAAGTCGCCGCAGGTTGGCCTGCGGCGACTTGTAGTTATGTCAGCAAGGAATTACTTTGTAGTAACCTTGATGTTGTCGAGATACCATCTGTTCTGGCTTCTTGCAGCGTTCTGGATAGAAGGGTCTGCATTTGTAGGACGGATAGTAAGAACTGTCTCAGCTGTTGCACCGTTAAGTTCGAGAGTAACGTGCTGCCAAGCAAGCTCGCTGAGGTCACCCTCTGTTGGCTGAGCAGACTCGATGTCGAGGCTTGTACTTGCTCCTGATGTAGGGAACTGACCTACTGTTGCGTCAACGCTTACTGTCATAAGGTCTGGCTTCATACCACCAGTCAAATGCCAGCACCAGTCGAACTCGATAACTACATCAGCTGTACCCTCGATTGCTGAGAGAGCTGGGAGAACGAGAGCTCCGTTGTAGCTTGACTGACCGAACTTGAGGTAGTTAGACTGAAGGTAGAGAGAGCCCTCTTTACCTACTCCTGAGTTAGGCTCCTGTGCAGGGCCGTCAGCGAACTCAGTTGCACCTACTGTTCCGTAGAGGTACTTGTAACCTCTCTCGTTGAATCTTGTGAAGAAGTCAGCGCTTGTACCCATCTTCCATACGTTTGGAGCTGTTGTACCAGGATCGTTTGTTCCAACTGCATCACCTGCTCCCTCAGTAGTTGCAAGGTCAGCGAACCACTCGAAATCATCAGAGTAAACCACCTTACCTGCGTTTCCGCCTGTACCAGGACCTGGAGCTGGAGCCTCGCCGTCACCCTGAACGATCTTGATGTTGTCGAGATACCATCTGTAGTAACCTGAGCTTACCTCACCTACGAATGTAGTAGGCTTGAGAACGATACGTGAGTTGTCGTCGATACCGCTGATTGTAACAGTCTCAGTCTGCCACTCCCATTCACCTGCTGTGTGTGTGAATGTCTCTACGTCAACTGTACCATTACCCTCGATTTCGATCTGGAGTTCAGTAGCATCCTGTCCGCCAGAACCAACGTGTACACCCCAGTCGAATGTAAGAACCACGTTAGTTGTTCCGCCATAAGAAACAGCAGGGAATCTGATACCGTTAACGTTGCTACCCTTAGAGAACTTGAGGTAGTTAGTCTGGAGGTAGATAGTCTTAGAGCTTGGGAAGAGGTCCTCATAACCCTGTGAAGCGAGGAGATCAGCAAATCCCTCAACTGCAGTATATGCGTTCTTAGCGCTGTCATCACCGTTTACTCCCATTGAGTCACCTGCACCGCAAGAAGAAGCAAGATCAGCAACCCAGTCAAAGTTGTCAGTGAAGTAGATGATCTCGTTTACACCGAGGTCCTCGATCTCAACTGGGATGATGTTGACGAGAGAAGCCGTAGCACCGAAGCTGAATCCTCTAACGATCAGATTATGTCCGTTGAGAGCAGCAAGATCAACTGATGAATGAGCAAGAAGAGCTCCTACCTTTGTCGCACCCTCAACCAATACATTCACACCGTCAAGAGAACCTGCAAGCTCAACATACTCGAGCTTTGATGGAGCATATGTATCAATTGTTGCTGTGATGTCATTTACCAATGGATAAACAACAGCGAAATTGCGCTCGATCTTGAGATCATCACAGATTGTAACAGCTGGAACGCCGTTCATTGTACCCTTAGATCCCCATACATCCACGCAGTCACCTACTGTAACAGGCTCTGTGCATGATACGAATACACTCTCATTTCCGTCGTTTACAACGAAACCATCAGAAGAAAGAGCAACAACTGCTACGTCGTCAAGAACAACGACTTCTTCATCCTTCATACTGAGGACCTCAGAAATAGTCGCAGGAACAACATCTCTGTACTTGTCACCATCCTGAGTTACGATAACGTAAGCCTGTGCAAGAAGGTTGTAACCCTTGAACACGATAGTGTCCTTCTTGGGGTTGTCAAGTGCGCCATCGCGCAAGTTGTCACCTACAGTAACGGTGACTTCCATATTACGGTTACCGTTGATCACGTCAACTGAAACCCACTCAGGTGCATCAACTGTCCACTCTGCATCAGAGTACACAGTGATAGTCTGAGGCTCTGCACCAGTCGCAGCGAACTGAAGGCCAGAAACGCTGGTCATGATCGCTCTTGCGAGCGGTGACTCCTCTGGCTGGCAGCTGGCGAGAGCAAGCACACCAGCTACAGCAACCAAGGCTGATCTATATAGATTCTTAATAAATCTCATAATCTCTTTTATTGTTTAATTGTTAGAAATCAAGACCGTCGTCCCATCCCTCATTCTGAGTGAGATTAGGGTTGAGTGAACGCTCGTCGCTTGGGATCGGATAGTAGTAGTCTCTGTTCTCGTTGAATGAACGTGCTACCTCACCCTTATGTGGCTCGATATATCCGTTGTTACCGTTGCTGAGAAGGATCTCAGAACCGATCTTAAGGATAGATGTAGCCTTAGAGTTTGGCTTAACGTCACCCTCGTAGAGGCAGTAGTCAAGCTTGCCGTCCTCGTTGATGTCATACTCGCCTGGACCTGGGAAGTAGAGACCCTGGAATGGCTGCTCTACACACTTACCCTCTCTCCAACGTACGAGGTCGTACCAACGGTTACCCTCCTGTGCAAGCTCTACACCTCTCTCACGGCGAACCTCAAGGATGAGTGCGAGCTGTGAAGAAGCAAGAAGCTTAGAGTTAGTATAACCAGTGTTAGGGTTAGTCATGTAAGGGTCAGCGTCAACATCCATAGTAAGGCTTGGCATACCTACTCTCTTGCGGAGGAGGTTGATAGAGTTGTTGAGGTCATCCTGAGTGAGGGTACCGAGCTCTGCCTTAGCCTCAGCATAGATAAGAAGGATCTCACCGAGACGATAAACCGGAAGGTCGCTTGTTGAACGGTCAACACGGTCAGAGTCGCCACCGTTAGCCTTTGCAGACATTACCCACTTGATAGTCTGGTAACCTGTACAGCATGATGAAAGATCTGCTGCAAGAACATCTGTTCCATCGATACGTGTGTAACCGATTGTACGGAATGACTGTGCAAGACGTGGGTCACGGTCAGCAACCTGCTGCGCGAACTGCATAGACTCATAACCTGGCTTAGCAGTGAAACGAGAACCGTCCTTCATGAGGTAGCTGTCGATGAACTTACGTGTAGCGCCGATACGTCCCTGTGATGGGAGAAGACCGTATGCTGTACCGTTATGGAAGATAGCAAGACCGTAGTCGAACTTGATAGCGAAGATATACTCCTTGTTACCCTCGCAGTCCTCCTGAACGAACATGTCGCGGTAGTCCTGGTTTGGCTTGCCAGTTGAGTAGAGAGAGTACTTGCCGCTGTCCATGATCTGCTTTGCAGCGTCAGCTGCCTGCTCGAGGTAGAATGTATAGTCAGCAGCGTCAGCTGGAAGAGTAGCAAGTGTTGACTCACCAGCGTGATACTTTCTGAATGTACCCTCGAAGAGACAGAACTGAGCCTTGAGAGCAAGAGCTGTGTACTTGTTTACACGGAACTGTGTTGTAGGTGCAGGAAGGTTCTCGATTGCATAGTTGATGTCCTCGAGCATGTGCTGCATAATAACCTCACGGTTATCTCTTGGGTTGAAGAGAGCCTCATCAGCTGAACCGAGCTCAACGTCGATCCATGGAACGTCTCCGAATCTCTTCACTTTCTCAAAGTAGAAGTATGCACGGAAGAACTTAGTGAGAGCTGTGTACTCTACGACAGCCTCCTCATCCTCGCAGTTGTTGATGTAGCCAAGGAGAGTGTTCATCTTTCTGAGGTCACCCCATGACCAGCCGCTTCCTGAGTTAGGAACCACGCGGTAAGTACCACCGTGAAGCTCGTCAGACATAGTCTGCTTTACATAGTGGTCACTCTGGTAGCTGTATGGTGACTTAGGAAGAAGGTTGTTGTAGAATGTATTAGAGAAGAGCTGAAGGTCCTGCTCAGTCTTGAAGTAAGACTCAGGAGACATTTCAGACAAAGGCGCCTTGTCAAGCAAATCACAAGAAACGAAGGCGAGCGCTGCTGCAGCGATAATTATCAAATATTTTTTCATCTTCAAAATTCTTTAATGATTACACTTGATTAGAAAGTAATGTCAACACCGAACATCATAGTCTTCTGCCAAGGGTAGAATGCGTTGTTGTAACGAGTTGTCGATCCGCTACCGTCTACTCTGTCGAATGCAGCCTCTGGGTCGATGTACTTGCTGTGCTTCTTGAATGGAGACCAATAGTAGAGGTTCTCACCTGAGAAGTAAACGCGTACTTTCTCTACACCGATCTTCTTTGTAACCACCTGTGGCACAGTGTAACCTACAGTGAGGTTCTTGAATCTGAGATATCTGATGTTCTGGAGATAACGGTCATTTACATTGTAGAGGTATGCTCCAGATGTAAATGCCGAGTATGCGCGTGGACGTGGGAAGTAAGCATCCGGATTGTCCTCAGCCCATACGTTATCAAGGAAATCATCGGCGATGAATGAGCAGTAAGGACGTGAGTAAGGTCCCCAGAATGCCATTGACTCGTCGTTTGGATACCAGTAATGGTTACCTGTACCCTGGAAGAATGCTGACACGTCAAAGCCCATGTAGTCAAATCCTAAAGTGAAACCATACTGAAGTGTTGCGTTTCCGTTTCCGAGGATCTTACGGTCACCTGGCTTGTCTACTGTGTCAGAACCGAGGCTGAGCTTTCCGTCACCGTCAAGGTCAACGTACTTAAGGTCACCGGCAAGCCAACCACCTGTAAGACGCTTAGTGATGTAGCTGAGGTCAACCTCCTGTGCGTAAGCCTGTGCCTCGGCATCTGTCTTGAAGAGACCGTCAGTAACGAATCCCCAGATCTCACCGAGTTCCATACCCTCATAGTAGTCCTTTGCGAAAGTTCTCTCAGGGTTGTCGTACTTAGTAATGATGGTCTTGTTGTCACTGAGGTTTGCAGAGATGCTATAACCGAATGGTCTTCCACCAAGCTCGATCTGATCTCTCCAGCTGAATGAGATCTCATAACCTGAAGTGCGGAGGTCAGCACTGTTCATGAGTGGTGAGTTTGCACCGTAAACGCCTGGAAGAGCAACTCCCTGCTGGAGCATACCCTTAGTGTCACGGATGAAGCCCTCAACTGTGAACATAAGCTTGTCATTGAAGAGACCTGCGTCGATACCAGTGTTGTACTGAGTAGAAGTCTCCCAAGTAAGGTCAGATGCGTTAGGTGCTGAGATAGTAGCGTAGCGGCCCATTGCTGCACCGTCAAATGTATAGCCTGCGAAGTTGTCGAAAGTGATCTTTCTCATCCAAGCGTTGTTTGTAACCTTCTGGTTACCGAGGCTACCGAATGAAGCACGTACCTTGAGGTTGTTGACAACATCCTTTGCAGGTGCGAACCAAGACTCCTCAGAAACACGCCAACCTGCTGATGCAGATGGGAAGAATCCGAAGCGGTGACCCTCAGCGAAGCGTGAAGTACCGTCATAACGTCCTGAAACCTCGAGGAGATACTTACCCTTGTAGTCGTAGTTGATACGGCCGAAGAAACCTGCGAGAGCGTAAGTTGTCTGTCCACCACCAAGAACCGGCTGTCTTGTAGTAGTGATAAGGTTGAAGTCAGAAAGCTCGTCAGTGATGAGGTCGTAACCTGTTGCGTCGATAGCCTTTCTGTGGTATGACTCATAGTTGAAACCGGCCATCGCCTTGAAGTTGTGGTTCTTGTTGAACGACTCTTCATAAGTAGCGAAGACGTTGGCTGCAAGATAGTTCATAGTCTGAACTGTCTCATAAAGGTTGTTGTCACCGGCACCAGTTGTGTAAGCTCCGAATACGCCTGGATAGTCTGAGTAAGGCATATTGGTAGATCTGTTGGTGTTGCGGTTCTGGTGGAATCTGTAAGTGAAGTTACCTACGAGGCTGAACTGCTTGACTGGCTTGATTGTGAGCTCAGTTGTGTTAGAGAAGTCAGTCTTGCGGTCAACGTTTGTGTTGTAATCGTTACCGTAAACGATGTGACGACCGTTAGCAACCTTATAGCTGAGGTGTGGAGTCGAGTAGATCCAAGATCCGTCAGGGTTCTGGAGCGGGAAGTTAGCAAGACCGTGGTTAGCGGCATATGCGATAGCGTTCTCGACGTTACCTACACCTGTGTAGTCATAAGTAGAGCTGTAGAATGCAGTGTTGTTGCTCATTCTAGCGTACTTGTTGATCTGGAAGTCGATCTTTGAACGGAGGTTGTACTTAGTGAATACGTCAGGGCTTACCTTTACGATACCAACCTGCTTGTCAAATGCACCTGAGAGGTAATACTTGACAGCCTTGTTACCACCGCTGAGAGAGATCTGGTGCTGCTGTACAGGGTGCTGGTCTACGAAGAGCTCGTGCCACCAGTCTGTATTTGCATAGTACATGTAAGTGTCCTTACCATTTCTGTTCTCGATCACTGTCCAAGGACGGTCAGGATGCTCAGTCTTGTCGTTGATACGGAGAAGGAGCTGCTGGAAGTCATAGTCATTGTACTGGATGTACTTTGAGTTGGCGTTATCAGCCTTCCAGAACATATTGTGGATGTAAGCTGACCAGTAACCTGTTGTCTCGTAGTCTGTAGAAGTGGTAGGCTCCTCCCAACCGAAACGTCCGCTATAGCGTACAGTCGCCTTCTCTGACTTGTCATCTCCACCCTTAGTTGTGATGAGGATCACACCGAATGCACCACGGGCACCGTAAACGGCAGCTGCAGATGCGTCCTTGATGACAGAGATAGAAGCAACGTCGGCAGGGTTAACGCGGTCGATCTCACCCTCTACACCGTCGATGAGCACGAGAGGTGCAGTGTCCGAACCAGAACCGATAGATCCCACACCACGGATGTTCAAGGTACCTGAGCTACCAGGGCTACCTGCTGAAGTCGAGATGTTAAGACCAGGTACAGAACCCTGAAGCATTGCGCTGAGGTTGTGAGAAGTTCTGTCCTCGAGCTGCTTGCTGTCAACAACGCCGACAGCACCGGTGAGGTTCACCTTCTTCTGTGTACCGTAACCGACAACAACGGTCTCATCGATCATCATGTTGTCTTCTGAAAGATAGATTGTGAGCTTATCCTGAGTTGCAGGCACAGTCACAAGCTTGGTCTCATAACCAAGCGATGACACGTTGAGAATAACCTCAGTAGCAGGTACTCTGAGAGTGAAGCTACCGTTCTCATCTGTCATTGCTCCATTTGTTGTTCCGTCAACGATGACAGCCACTCCGATAAGAGGGAAGTCAGTCGCGTCCAGTACAACACCGGAGATTTCTCTGGTCTGTGCAAATGCACTGAAGCTTACTAGAAGCAAAGCCAAAGAAGCTGCGAAAGATTTAAATAATCTCATAGATAAATTGTGTTAGTTAGTAGTTATTTGGTTTTAAGAACTTACTTGTTATAAGCAGAAATCGAGAATGTCTTAGGACGCTTCATGCTTTCTGTATAAACATTACCGAAGCGGTCAGTAATCTTGAACTCGATTGTCGAAGTCGCTGACGAAGCCTTGACTCTGAAAATATGCGAAGCAACCTTAGAAGCGAGGAAACTTGAAGTCGGAGTCGCATTTTCATTATATCTCTTCGCCTCATATGCCACCAGATGGAGAGGGTCCTTGACAGTTACCTTCTCATATTTCAATGCTGTACCATTCTCAGTCACCTCAATAGTCCATGAAGGATCGTAGTCAAACACATTGAAATAAACATAGTTGTTTGAATCCGGAGATGTCCATGACGATGCTGATGACTCGAACTTCGATGCGCTTGTTGAGTTTGCACCTGAAGCGAAGTTTGCAGCAGTAAGGACGATAGAGTTTCTGTCATATGTACGGAACGCGTGTGAGAAGTCACGGCCTGTAGGCTTGAGACGCCACTTGATGTCGGTTCCATTCATTTCATACACATAATAACCAGATGGTGATCCGTCCTTGCAGAGACCGAGGCGTGAAGTGTACTTACCTGTCCACCACCATGTTCCGCAGACAGCACCGCTGTTGTGATGATAGATTCCCTTGGATGCAAGATTGTCGTTGTTGAAGATCACGTGAGTATGAGCACTGAGAACGTGTGTCTCATAGCCGCTGCAGAGTTTCTCGAGTTCGCTTGAGAACGCCATTGACGCCTTGCCAGCCTCAGTGTACATCTGAGCGTGCATAGTCACAACAAGCTTCTTTGACTTGTCGACATACTTCAAATCATTTGCAATCCATGTGAGCTGATCCTGAGTAAGGCTTGACTCATATGTTCTGTCACCGGTACCATTATTAGTACAAAGGATGTTGTCGAGTACTATATAATGTATATTACCTATATTAAAGGAGTAATATGTCGGAGCCACAACGTTCTTGAACGCAGTCACGGTGTTGAAGTCACCTGCCGAGTTCATATCGTGGTCGTGGTTACCGATGGTGTGGAAGATCTGAATGCCCTTTACCTTCTCATTGATTGTGTCAATATATGAATAAAGGTCATATGCATTCGAGTACCAGTAGAGGTCCCAAGACATGTCGCCCAATGTTACGGCGTACTGTCTCTTGTTCTTGTTGGCTTCGATCTGCTCATTGATGTCAGCAGCGAACAGAGCAAACTGGTTCAAGTCGTTTGTTCTGTTGGCAAGGTGCATGTCACCTAATACATATAATATATGGTCATCGTTGTCCACCTTGGTGAGAGTCCAGTCAACTCTTTCCACAGTGACAGGATTTCCGTCGATCACCTTGTGGATCTTCGGTACCACTCCCTGAGCAACGGTCTCATATCCGCTAGGAACAGACATGAAGACTACCCTATTATATTCGTTCGACTTGAGGTAATATATACCGTTCTCATCTGTAACGGCAGTCTCGACTCCGTCCGAAACGACAACGCCAGGTACACCCGCTTCGTCGCAGGTAATTATACCATATATATTATATCCTTCCTTTTCAGCGACCTCAACACGGATCTCGATGTTGAACTGAACGTCCCTTACAGCCTTGGTCAGGTCGCCTCTTCTGATGCAGAAAGAGTACTTGCCTGTCTCGACCTCAGGTGAGATCTCGAATGAGAAGCTGTCTGATTCGATGGAAACGATGTTACAGATAACTTCCTTTCCACCCTTCTTAAGGACAACCACGTCACCTGTCTTAGGACCCTTTCCGGAATAGTACTTCACAGAAATGGCATCACCAGCCGCACCCTCAATCTTTTCAGGTAGGCTGATCATAAGTTCAAGGGTCTGAGTTGTGCCGTTGTCAGGCTCATTACCGTCCACAGGCTCCTTCTCGCACGAAGCGAAGAGGAGCACTGCAAACAACATTGTCAAATGTTTTAAGATATTCTTCATTATTATTCAGATTTCTTTTCAGATTTCAGAGTAAGCGCGCAGAGCACGATACCGAGGGCAGCGCCGATCACCATTGTGAGGTTAGCCATGTCCCAGCTCTTGTCTGCAATACCACCGACGATGATCTTTGAAAGAAGCGAGTCACCGATGAGGTAGCCTGAGAGACCTACGAAACCTGCAGCTGTACCTGCTGCATTCTTTGGTACGAGGTTAAGAGCCTGGATGCTGACAAGGGCAACTGGGCCGTAGATACAGAATCCGATAAGGATGAGCGCTACATAAACCCAAGTCTTTGCTGCGATGCCTGTAGCTGCCGCAAGAGCAGGAACCTGCCAGTAGATGAGACAGCCGATGAGCACGAGCGCCATGAAGATGATGTTCGGAGGTGCGCACTTTCCTTTGAAGAACTTTGCAGACACCCAACCGCATACGATAGTACCTATAGCGCCGACATAGTTATGTACTGAGAATGCAACCTTACTCTCGGCAGCCGTCATGATGCCTGCCTCCTGGAGATATGTAGGTGACCAGTCACCGATACCGTATCTTACCATGTACACGAATGCATTTGCAAGAGCGATCATCCAGATCCACTTGTTCTTGAGCACATAGTCAAAGAGCTGAGTCTTGAATGAAACCTTCTCGCCTACCTTCTCCTTGGTCTTCACACCTGAATGGTCATTTCTCCAGTCAGCTACTGAAGGAAGACCGCAAGACTCAGGAGTGTCACGGAGAGCCCACCAGCAGAAGACTGCGATAAGGAGTGCGAAAGCTGAAGGGATAATGAAGTTTGCTCTCCAGGTCTGAGCGATACCGAGGTCAGCGAAGATTCCTACACCAAGAAGGGCGATCACTCCAAGTGTACCTGCACCCACTGTGTGCGAAGTGTTCCACAAAGACATCTTGAAGCTTCGCTCATTCTGCGAGAACCAATATGCCATGATACGTCCGCAAGGAGGCCATCCCATTCCAGAGAGGACACCCACGAAGAGCATCATGATGAAAAGCATTGTCACATTGATTGCCGGATTCACTGTAGAGAACGGAAGGAATCCGACTGCCATCATCACGAGAGACGCGATGACAAGGCCGACTGTCAGGAACTTTCTTGCGTCAGAACGGTCAGAAAGAGTTCCCATGACAAATTTACTGAATGCATAAGCAATCGACACTGCTGAAGCAGCAATACCAACGCCCTGCTTGTCGATCAGGCCCTCAGCAATCATATCTGGGGCTGCAAGTGACAGGTTCTTACGAACGAAATAGTAACCGGCATAACCAAGGAACGAACCGAGGAACACCTTAAATCTCATTGATTTAAACACTTTGTCGATCTTCTCTTTTGGAAGAAGCGGCTTCGCCTGTGGCGGGGTAAAGAAATTAGCCATTAATTATCGGGTTAAAAAGTTATTCTCAAAAAACGCACAAAGGTAATCAAAAATTACAAAATCCCGCGGTTTTAATTATAAATTAACACAAGAAAAATGGGCTTTCAGTGAATCCTGCAAAAGGGCGTCAGACCGACTGACAGGAGATATGACATATTGTCAGTAATTTCCATATGGCAGATTATTTGTTATCTTTGCCGCGGATTTTTGAAATTTTAAGCATATGTCAGAAAAAAACGAGAAGGACATCGAGCAGATTGTTCCGGAAGAAAATACAGAGGAGACAGCCCAGGAAGCGGCTCAGGATACAGTTCAGGAGACAGCGGAAGAGACTCAGACAAAGACTGAAAAGGAGGCAGCGCCTAAAGGAAAGGGCTTCTTGAAAAAGGACAAGAATAAGATCAGGATCGAGGAGCTTGAGAAGAAGGTTGAGGAATGCGAAAACAAGATCGCCAAAGATAGAGACGACTACATCAGACTCATGGCAGAGTTCGACAATTTCCGCAGACGCACAGCCCAGGAGAAACTCGATATCGTGAGCATGGCCTCTACCGAGACAATCAAAGGCCTTCTGCCGGTTCTCGACGACTGCGAAAGAGCCCTTGAGGTGCTCAGACAGTCAAATGACAGCGAAGCTGCCAAGGAAGGAACCGAACTGATATATCACAAGCTTCTTGCATATCTCCAGAGCAAGGGTCTCGCAATCATCGAGGCAAAGGGACAGCCTTTTGACACAGACGTACACGAAGCTGTGGCACAGTTCCCGGTACAGGAAGAGGACCAGAAGGGCAAGGTGTTCGACGTCGTACAGACCGGCTACACCCTCAACGGCAAGGTCATCAGATTCGCTAAAGTGGTTGTAGGAATATAAAAAAGCACCCTCGCATAAGAATATATCCCAATGGCAAAAAGAGACTACTACGAAGTGCTGGGCGTCGACAAGAGCGCATCGGCAGACGAAATAAAGAAGGCATATAGAAAACTTGCAGTCAAGTACCACCCTGACAAGAATCCGGACAACAAAGAGGCCGAGGAGAAGTTCAAGGAGGCTGCTGAGGCGTACTCGGTACTGAGCGACCCTGACAAGAAGGCGAAATACGACCAGTTCGGTCACGCCGGAGTGGACGGATCGACACCTGACTTCAGCGGCGGCTTCGGCAACCTGAACGACATCCTCAACGACCTGTTTGGAGGAGGATTCGGAGGCTTTGGCGGTTTCGGAGGTGGTTTCGGAGGCCAGCGTGGCGGTCAGCGTCAGCAGAGAGTGTACAGAGGACGAGACATCCGAGTGAGAGTGAAGCTCACACTCGAAGAGATAGCAAAAGGCGTAGAGAAAGAGATCAGCATCGAAAGAAGCGTTCCTTGTAAGGACTGCGGAGGAAAGGGTGCAAAGAACTCATCTGACATCAAGACATGCTCAGCTTGTAATGGCACAGGCCAGGTACAGCGCGTTGTAAACACATTCCTCGGACAGACTGTGACATATTCTACTTGTCAGCAGTGTGGCGGTGAGGGTAAAGTAATAAGCAATCCATGCCGCAGCTGCGGCGGAACAGGACTTGTGCGTAAGCGCGAGACCATCAAGGTGAAGATACCTGCAGGTGTCGAGGCCGGAATGCAGATGACCATCACCGGAGAGGGACACGCTGCCAAGAACAACGGAGTGAACGGAGACCTTCTTGTTGTGATCGAGGAGCAGGAACATCCAAACCTCAAGCGTGAAGGCAACAACCTTTACTGCACAAAGATCGTCTCACTTCCTGACGCAATCCTCGGAGCTGAAGTAGAGGTTCCGGGAATAGACGGCAATTATAAGATCAAAGTAGAGCCAGGCACTCAGTCAGGCACAGTGGTAAGACTCCGCGGCCGCGGCCTCCCTACCGTGAACGGTTATGGCGGAACTGGCGACCTCTATGTGAAGATTGCAGTTTGGATCCCTAAGAAACTTGACAAGGATGACAAGGCTGTGATCGAGTCATTCAGAAACAAGGATCCATTCAAACCGAACCCTTCAAAAGAGGACAAGAGCTTCTTTGATAAGATTAAAGACCTGTTCGACTAAGGGATTTTGAAGAAAAACGAACTTTTTTTTGAAAATTTTTGCAAAAAAGTTTGGAGGTAATGAAAAAATGTCTACCTTTGCAATCCCAAAATCAAAGCAACCTCTTGTGATGGGTGAAAAGAAACGCAATGTTGCCACAAAAATTTAAGTTAGTACAGAAATGGATCTTATTAAAGTAGTAGAGCAGGCATTCGCAAACGAGAAAGTAGCCAGCTACCCAAAATTCAAAGCCGGTGACACAATCACCGTTACATACAGAATCAAGGAGGGAGACAAGGAGAGACTCCAGAAGTTCAGAGGAACAGTTATCCAGCTCCGCGGAGCATCAGCTGCAACAAGAACTTTCACTGTCCGCAAGGTATCCAGCGGTGTAGGTGTTGAGAGAATCTTCCCATTTGAGTCACCATTCATCGAGTCAATCGAGATCAACAAGTACGGTAAAGTACGTCGTGCACGTATCTTCTACCTCAGAGAGCTCGCTGGTAAGAAGGCTCGCATCAAGGAGAGAAAGGTTGCTGCTCCAAAGGCAGAGTAACAAAGAGATAGCAGCTTAGCTGCAAATCGGCTCCGTAGCTCAACTGAATAGAGCATCTGACTACGGATCAGAAGGTTACAGGTTTGAATCCTGTCGGAGTCACCAGAGCAGAGAATTCTGCAGCAAACATCCCACATTTTTGTGGGATGTTTTTTTGTTATATATGCCTCAAAAGCTCGCTTTTGTTAGGCATATATAACAAAAAAAGGTGTGAGCGCAGCGAACACGGATGTTTGCTGCCCCGAATACTATGCCGTGACGACATCCAGGAAAAGTCATCGCGTAGCGATGGCTAATCCTGCCGCAACATAAAATGTATAATTATAAAAGTCGTAACTATTGTGTTCGGAATAAAAAGTGTATTTTTGTACGAGAAAATGTTGACATTGAAATTATATGAACTTATCAGCTCTCATAAAGCAGTATTTCTCATCAAAGAGCGAAGATATTACCATCGACGTTTTTGATGAGAAAAACATCTATACTGTATATCAGCGTGTTGTAGGTGTATTGACGCAGCATATTGACATTGAGACCACAGTATTGCAGGCGATGAGTTATTGCTTTTATGAGATTTTGGATAACGTCCTTACACATTCCAACAAGGAGTTGGGTACTGTAATCACACATTACGATCTTGCTAATCACATTCTCAGTTTTCTTGTTGCAGATGATGGCATAGGAGTTCGCGAATCGCTTGCTGAAAATGAAAAGTACGCCGAGGTGTCGGAAGAAGATGCTTTAAGGATGTGTATTAAAGACGCCATTACGGATGGTAAGGGAATGGGATTTGGACTATATTCAACATCACTGCTTGCACGAGATGCAGGATTGAGATTCGAGGTGAGATCCGGGAATCACACATTGTTGGTAAAGGATGGCATAGAATCAATAAGTGAGAGTGAATTATGGCAAGGAACAGTGGTATATCTTCAGCTTCATACCAACAAGGAGATTAATCCCGCTGAAGTCGTGGCTAACCGCACAGATGTAGCCACTCAATATAATGAAACATTCTTGAATGACAATGAATTGGAGGAGTTATGGTAACGTTTAATTTTAGAGAATTTGGAGAGAACTTAGGTACACGTCCTTTAGGCAAACGTGTGCGTGAGCAGTTGCTCCCGTTGATTGAGCAGAACGACTGCGTTGTGCTCGATTTTACCGGAGTTGATGTTGTGAGCAATTCTTTTGCAGATGAGTGCATTGCCAAACTTCTGTTGGTTATGTCGCTTTCTGAATTAAAAAGTCGCACTACGTTTAGAGGACTTAATCCAATAGCCTCGGAAAGCGTTCTTACGGCACTCCGCCGCAGGCACCTCACAACAGCCTGAACAATTAAGAGACCGACTAACATATTCGCGACGGCAAATATCTACTGCAGCAAGGCCGACAGTTCTTTCAGGAGGACGTCGCCTCGCAGGTCGCGACGGATGATGATTCCTGTCTTGCAGTCTATCAGGACATTGTCGGGGATTCCGATAAGACCGTATAAGGTCCACGGCTCTATCCTGTGACCCTTGGCCTCGCAGAGATGTATCCAATTCAGACCTTTGGATTCAACATAACGTTTACAGTCATTCACATCATAATCGCAGGAGACTCCCAGAATTTCCAGTCCTTTATCCTTGAACATTTCATATGCTTTTATGAGATTCGGAACCTCATCACGGCACGGACCGCACCAGGAGGTCCAGAAGTCGACCAGGACATATCTGTTTGCCGGATTCTCCACTACTGATTTCAGGCTTAACGGATTACCCGCAAGATCTTTCTGAGTGAAATCAATATAATATGGCACCAGATCCGACCCTTCGACAGCAGGTTCGGTTTTAGCCCTGGCTTCCAATTGGGTTCTGAGATTCTTCGCCACATCAAGAAACCTGTATTCATCAGACAACTTCTCATACTCCCGAAGAAGCAGCACAGACGGATACACCATAGTCTGGTTCTGAATGAAAGCCAATCTGCAGGCATCCGTCAGGTCACTTGAAAAGATCACATTCATCAGGGAGTCAGCCTTTACATTATATTCTTCCAAAGAAAAGTTTCGATAGAATTCAGTTGCCTGCTGTCGCTCCTGGCTCATAAGTTCATTCATCGGACTGCCTGTCACTCCGGACCATCTGTCCGTCATCAGGTCACCATCGACAATCAGGTCTCCGGGTTCCAGCAGGAATCTTCTGAAATCCATTCCGTCATCCGGATTCTCATCCGGCATATACTCCAGACACACAAATGTCTGAAAGCCGATTCTATCCACCTCGAATCTGAACTGCCCGTTCTCGTATCTTACAGAATCCAGGACTTTAAAATCTCCCCACGTATCCTTAAGGAACACCCATCCTTCACCCTTCAGGCCGTCCACATTTCCGGTGATTGTACATCTTTCGTCTGTACAGGCGCTCAGGCACACTATGCCCAGGCATAAAACAAATCTGCTTATTGTTCTCATATCCAGTAATTATTTTTCCTCCATAAACTTCTCCTGCTTCACATATTCGATGCTCTCTTCTACGAATTTGTAGCCGGCACTGCCCGGTTTGCCGAGCTTTATATACCTCTCGTAGTACTCCAAGGCCTTTTTATAGTTCTTGAGCCTTTCGTAGCAGTAGCCTATCGAAGACAGGGCCGAGATGTTCTTTGGATTGTACTTGTAACTCAATTCGTAGTACTTGATTGCCTCTTCATACTGCTCAATGGTATGACAGGCCATAGCCATGCTTCCGTATATGTTATGCATCATATTCGGGGCAGGCTTCAACATATCGAGAGCCTTGGCGTAAAGCCTTTCCGATTCCGGATTCAGGCCTCTGGAATCCACGCCGGTCGAAATGGTCATATGGCTTTTGGCGTGAGCCAGCTGATATACAAGGGCAACATCAGAGGAATCTATCTGATAGGCCTTTTCGAGCTCTGCGACAGCACGGGGCCAGTTGCTCATCATATAATGATTGAGTCCGAGGTAATAACTCACCGCATAGGATTCATCGCCAAGCTCCCGCTGATGTTCGAATATTTCAATGGAAAGCGGGTAACTTCCCCGAAGATGAAGGGCAAGGCCGTATATCGGCAGCATCGTCATATTGTCAGGATCACCTTCCAAGTATTCGCGGCTCATGTCGATGACAGGGATATATTGCTTCGCACCAAGTAATATATCAGCTTTCTTGCTCATGGTAGGGACATGATACGGACGTGCACGAAGCACATGTTCATAATATACCAGGGCAGAATCAGCATTACCGAGGCTCTTGTAGGCGTCGCCCGTCATGGCCAGGATTTCCGGAATGCTGTCAGCCGCAATTATATCCCTACACATCCCGATGCTCTCGCCATACTGCTTCTCCCTGTACAATATACGGGCTTTGCAGATCTTGAAATATGTATTGTCAGGCTGCATCTGAGACAGGATTCCATAGAGTCCGAAGGCATCCATAGTGTTTCCCGCCTGCAGGTGGGACTCTGCAAGGTCGGCCATAAGTCCGACATTGAACTGATCAAGGTAAAGTACATCAGCCAGCACCTCCACCGCTTCGTTCATACGATACAGCTTACGCAGACATCTCGACTTCTGAAGGGCAAGATCCACTACTTTTTCCTTGTTTTGGACCAGAGACACACTGTCTGTCCCTATATCTGCCACCAGACTGTCTATAATAGTCAGAGCTGTCTTGTAATCGTAGCCGTCAATAGCTCTTTGCAGTCTGTCCTGAGCGTTACACATAATGCACGACAAGAAAAGCATGCATATATATATCATCATCCGTTTCATGCTGTCAACAATTTATGTTTCCCATGTCATCACAGACAAAGATAATCAAACAGAACAGAATTCCTAATCCCCTTAAGAGTTCTATTAGTGCTTTTAGGACATGTTAATTTTACTTGATTTTTTTTGGACGGGCAAATATTTTTTTAAATTGCGGCTGCAACAGCGGATACACTTCTAAACACTGAACATATGAAACATCTTCTGACTTTATTGCTGGCAGGGCTCTGGTGTCTGTCAGCTGCAGCACAAAGTGATGAGAAAACTGAATCCGGTAACAGGTTGAACTCCGAATTCACTTTCAGGGGTAACACAATGCTTGGACAAGGAACGCTGAATCTCACATGGGGCATTCGCACCAATGAGAACAACGCACTTGGAATAGGCGTTGGTTGGGGACAAGAGTTCTATGGTTACGAAAATTATAAGAGTGTAGGCCAGATAATACCAATTTATGTCTATCATCGTCTTTCTATTCCGTTAGGTAAAAAGGAAAGAGTATCCATTTACAGCGACATATCAGGAGGAGGTTACCACTTGTACGACATCAAGAATCCGTATGAAGGCATGAGCAGAAAACCCGGTGATTGGAATTGGTACTGGTCGTGGCAGCCCGGCATATCTGTCAGACTGCGTGGCAAATCCAATATATTCCTCGGTCCAAGCGTAGGTCCGGCCATCGGTTTCCACGTCGGATTCACAATATAAAATCCAAATCGTTATTCTGAAAATATCTTTTTTGTTAAATTTGCGTAATGCCTTGACGGCAGGGCGAATATTAACCGAAAAGATATGAAGACAACAGCAGGAATATGCCTTTTGGCTACAGCAATGTTTGCACAGGCTTGTGCATTTTCAGGAGAAAAGGAACTGGCGATTGACGGACTCGGTGTCAAGGTGACACCAGAAGAGAATCGCGAGTACTCTTACACAGACAAGAAATCAGGTTACTGGTACGGAACAACCCATCAGGAGACACCGGAGTGGTGGTCAGGATGGAACATGGCGAAGAAGAGGATTCTTGCCGATTATGCCATTGGTATTGACGACGATGCCATTGGCATAGACCTTATGCTCAACAGAAAGGAAGCCGGCGAATGTGTCGTATTCCCTGACAGAGTCGAACGCCACTGGGGGCACACCAAGGAGATATTCAGAATGTTTGACAATGTGCCTGTACTTTATGTAGAGGTCATATCTTCTGCTGATTCCATTATGATCACTCCTGACCTTGGCCATATCGCCGAGGCACAGTTTGGCGAAGCCGGCCTCTTCCTTACTCCTAACGAAGCTCGCGACAAGAGGATTCTCATCGCTCCTGCCGGAAACACAAGATTCACAGTCTATGGCAACGGCATGAAGACCGGTTCTGACTCAGAAGGTTTCATCATGACCTATGGCACTGAGAATGAATGCATTAAACTTGCTCAAAAATTCAGAAAGGAAGGCGAGGCCATGAAGGCGGAAAGAAGGGAAAGGATCGACGCTCTCATAACTGAATATAACGTCGTAAAGACCAACATCCCGTCACTCGACAACGCCCTTAACTGGATCACCATCACAATGGACGAGCTGATCACAGAGCAGCAGGGCAAAGGTATATATGCCGGTCTCCCATGGTTCAATGAGTACTGGGGACGAGATATGTTCATATCAATGCCGGGAGCCTGCCTGGTGACAGGTCAGTTCGAGACTGCAAAGCAGATCCTCAAGGACTTCGCCGAGCTCCAGGACAAGGATCCGAATTCAGAGACCTACGGCAGAATCCCTAACAGAGCGAACCTCGAGGGCATTCTCTACAACACGACAGACGGAACTCCACGCTTTGTCATCCAGGCCCTTGAAGTAGCGAAATACTCGGGAGACATCGAGTTCCTTCACGACCTCTACCCTGCAATCAAGACCAGCATCAACGCTTCAATCAAGAATTATACAGACAAGAACGGCTACCTGACTCACGCAGACGCCGACACCTGGATGGATGTAAAGAGAAACGGCATCCCGGGTTCTCCACGCGGAAACAGAGCCAATGACATCCAGGCATTGTGGTACGCCCAGCTCATGGCCGGAAGTGAGATTGCAAGCCTGCTTGATGACACAGGCTCGGCAGAAGACTGGAGCGGCCTCGCGACCCTGCTTGCTAGCAACTTCGAACGCGACTACTGCAGCAAGGATGAGGCATTGATATATGACCACCTCAACTCAGACGGCACTCCTGATAAGCAGTTCCGCCCTAACCAGCTATACTGCTTTGACCTTATCAATGACGAAGAATTCAAGCAGAGGGTGACCCGCAGAAGCTGGGAAGAACTCGTATATCCTTGGGGCGTGGCCTCACTCGCACAGTGGGATGCCCAGTTCCACCCTCAGCACGAGAACTGGCACTATTATCACAAGGATGACGCCTACCACAACGGCACAATATGGCTCTGGAACAACGGTATCGCAATGCAGAGAATGATCGAATACGGTCAGGTTGAGCCTGCTTGGGAGCTTTTCAAGAACATGAACAGACAGGCCCTCGTAGAGGGAGCGGTCGGCAGCCTCAGCGAGAATGCCGACGCGCATCCGCGTGAAGGCCAGAGCTGGGTAAAGCGTTCCGGCACCTTCCTACAGGCATGGAGCAACGCAGAGCACCTGCGTGCATGGTACCAGCATTTCCTCGGCATCCGTCCTGATCTGCTTGCAGGCAAGATCGTCATCGAACCTCGTATTCCTGCTGAAATCACATCAGTGGAAACATCGGTAAAGATCGGAGACGGCACACTCCACTACAGCTACAAAAACGGCAGAATCACTGTAAAGCTCGAAGGATGTCAGGCTCAGCTCGAACTCCATGACCCGACAGGCCAGCAGGACTCCCCTATCTTCGAAGGGGTTACATTCTGCCAGCCGAACCCTCTTGAGAGCTACCCTTGCTTCGCAACTTACTACGAGACAGCTTTGACATATTAAATTAATTTTTATAACTTTGGCTGCATCTGTTAATTCGCAATAACCTCTAACACATACTATTATGAAACTAAACACACCGTACACCGCACCACATGCGGAAATCATCTCTATTGAGACAGAGTACATCCTCTGCTCAAGCCTCGGATTTGGAGAGGAAGGTGCTCCCGGAATGGATTTCCTGGATGAAGATGACATCCTTGACGGAGGTTCGTTCTAATAGCATAATGTGTGTAACCATCTAAATCTTCAACAGAATGAAAAGAGTTATACTTATCATATCATCTGTCATCGCAGCAGTGGCCATGACAGGCTGCCAGACAGAAAAGGAAGACCCTCAGGGAGGCAAGGCCAAGACACATAAGCTTGTTGTGAATGCTTCAGCAGGGACAGACACCAAGACTCTCATTGAGGCTGTTCCGGGCACAGGCAGCTATCAGGTAAAATGGAATGCCGGAGACTTCATCAAGCTCGCTGAATTTGCACCTGACATCGAAGAGTACTACTTCAACTCTGTATATGAATACTATTCACAGGAACTGACCGAAAGCGACATCAACGGCAACAGCGCCGCATTCACCTTCGAGCTCGAGGACAGACCTGGTGCGGCGGCATATACCTATGTTGCGGCTTACGGCGAAGGCATATGGCCATATTACGAGCCTTGGGAGAACGGCGACAGCCAGGAGTATCAGGACTGGGCAACAATGTTCGAGTACACAGGCGACTATATGGAACCACATATGCTGTTCCAGGTTAACTTCAACTCTTACCAGTCGCCTCTCGCTGACACTTTTGACCCTTATGCAGATCTGATGGTGTCAAAGGCAAAGGTCACTACAGAGCAGCTTACCGGTGAGGCAGCATTCAGCTTTGCACGACTTGGAGCAATTGTGAAGATTACCGTAGAGGGACTTCAGGAATTTGCAGGTCAGGAGATATTCGAGGCCGGATTCATGACAGGTCCTTCATACAAGCCGGCAGCTTCTGCAATCTATGACCCTGTCCTTGAGAAATATGCTTACAAAGAGAACAACGACATGGAGGATATGGGTCCGGAGCCGTGTCTTCAAATACATCCTCAGGGCGTCACCATCAGCGAGGAAGGCACTGCCGACCTGTGGCTGAAGATGCCTGCTGGAGAGCTCACTGACAACTTCCATCTTGAACTCATGCTTGAGGAAGGCAAGATTTCAAGAAGTGTCGATCTGAATGCCCTTGGCAAAACCATTAAGTTTGAGGACGGCAAGCTGACCACATTCTCTGTGGGCAACTTCGTTCTTGCAATCGTCGGAGGCGTCTACGGTCTTGAATATGAGGTAAATGAGACAAGAGACGGTTTCACCGCGACTTGGCCTGAGGTAGAGCTTGCCAAAGGATATGACTGCTACATCACAGATTCAGCTCTGAATGAGACTAAGCTTGATCCTGTGAACAATGGTGACGGCACTTGGACCGCAACCATCGCAGGAGGACTTGCACCGGACAACTACACCTTGTTCATCAAGGCTATTCCGGAAGACGGCTATGGACTGGAATTCGACGATTATGAGGCATATTATATTCCTGTAGGTGTTCCGACAGTATGGCATTTTGCTCACGACGCATTCAAGGATTGCAGATCTGTTGACGGTAGCGACGGTGAATATATCATCGACTTCAGTCCTGGTAAGGTAAGATTCAAGAATCTTCAGCCTGTATATGACTCATCTTGGCAGGCTCTCAAGGCATATGGCGAGTTCTTCATGTACAGCACTGAGCCATTTGAAGAGATTCATTCGATAGAGCTTTGGTCAAAGGATGACAGCTACAAGTATATCAAGCTCTATGCGTCCGCAACTCCGGGAGCAGAAAGCCAGCTCATCGAAGGAGAGATCATCGAGGTGTCACACATCGACGCAGGTAGCGGATCATATAAATATAAGCATGACCACAAGCTCCTGCGCTACACCTTCCCTACAGATGTAAAATACCAGTACTACACTCTCAAGGGAAATACTACAGAGATCATCATGACATCTCAGTACTCGTATGTATATTACTTTGAATAATATCTGCTTAACATGAAGAAGACTGTATTGATGGCCTGCATCGCGGCATTCATCGTAGCGGCCTGCACTCCAAAATCTGCCCAGGAAGGCTGGGTAAAGGTAGAAGGCAACAAGTTCATAGACCCTCAGGGCAATGAACTCGTGTTCAGAGGACTCTGCTTCTCTGACCCTGTAAAGCTTGTGAGCGAGGGTCAGTGGAACGAGCGCTATTTTGCTGAGGCTGCCGACTGGGGAGCTAATGTAGTACGATTTGCTGTACATCCTACCAACCTCAACAGTATGGGCTGGGATGAGACATTCGCAGCCATGGACCAGGGAATCGAGTGGGCAAAGCAGCACGGAATGTATGTCATTATGGACTGGCATTCAATCGGTAACCTCAAGGACGCAAAGTTCACCAGCCCGATGTACAACACAGACCTCCAGGAGACCTTCAAGTTCTGGCGCACTGTTGCCCAGCGTTACAAGGATGAGCCTACAGTTGCTTTGTACGAAGTGTACAACGAGCCAACTGTCACTGGCGAGGACACAGGTGAATGTACTTGGGAAGAGTGGAAAGGCATTCAGGAACAGATCATTGACACAATCCGCGTGCACAATCCTAACGCAGTCTGCCTTTGTGCAGGATTCAACTGGGCATATGACCTGACTCCGGTTGCTTACGCACCGATCGAGCGTCCGAATGTGGCATATGTATCACACCCTTACCCGATGAAGCGTTCACAGCCATGGGAAGAGCAGTGGGAGGCTGACTTCGGCTTCGTTGCTGACAGCTACCCTGTAGTCTGCACAGAGATCGGCTTCTGCCTCGAGCACGAGAAGGGCGCCCACATCCCGGTAATTTCAACAGAAGAGTACGGCCACCACATCACAGAATACTTTGAGAAGAAAGGCATCTCGTTCACCGTCTGGTGCTTCGACACAGCCTGGTCCCCTACCCTGATCGAAGACTGGAACTTCACTCCATCAACCCAGGGCCGCTTCTTCAAAGAATACCTCCAGAAAAAGGCAGCCGAATAATCTTAGTCTGTTGCATTGGTCTGTTGCACTGGTTTCCCACTGACAGGCACTGCCTGATTCAGTTGGATTATAGAAATTACTATTCTATTGACATAGAGCATTTAGCACATTATTGGTGGGCAAAATTGCCCACCAATAACATTATATACTCCTGCATATCAACCAGTTAACAATCCCCATTCTATCGAAATACCCCCAATCGCATTCCACCTATTTAGTTCTAGTGAAGAACAGAAGCAAAAAGTTCACTAGAACTAGGCAAAACACCTCAAATACAGTTGAAAACTGGAGTTCTAGTGAAGATTGAGCAGCAAAAGTTCACTAGAACTGCGATAAACAGGTCACGAATAGCCCAAAGTTCCAGTTCTAGTGAAGAACAGAAGCAAAATGTTCACTAGAACTAGGCAGAATGACGCAGAAGTAGTCGCGACGCAGGGAAATCGGGCAAAAAACCTGCATCGCGAAGAGTATTACCGGCTTTTGGCATAATTCCGTGCAGCGACGCAGGTTTTCGGGGTCAAAAGCGTGCGTCGCGGTAAGTAAGAAAGCGGAGAACCGGAGACGGCAGGAGGTACGGAAGCGAAATAGACAGCAAGAGGAGCGGAGGAGGAGAAAAATCGAAAAATATCGAGAAGTGGATAGTACTTTTTGAGGTAAATTGCATCTTTATGGTGAACATTTCGTATTTTTACTGAGTTATGAGACGGATCCTTATACTGATTGCCATTGCGCTTCCTATGCTTTCTTCGTGTTCCATCATGAAGTTCCATTCTGTGGAAGAGGAGTACAACAAGGTGTGGGTCGGCAAGAGTTATTCTGATATAGTGATGCATTTCGGTGCTCCTGACCGTGTGGAGTTTGATGGCAGGGACGGAAGCATACTTGTTTATGAAGATTTCACGACTACGACTAACACTGATGTCGACACACATTTCGGCAATTTCGATACGGATTATGAGACCACTGTCAAAAGAGAAAAGCACTACACTCATTTCTTCATCGACATAAACTCGCAGTGCTATCTGGTGAAGAGCAACAGAGTCGAAATGGATGGAGATTCGAAAAAGAATCTGCTAAAAGCCGTAGCAGGCACCTGGAGCATAGGACTGCTGCTACCTTTAGCATTGGGAATATCAATGTCAATATAAACCAACACATAGAAACAACATAACACCTTTTATGAGACGAATACTAACCTTGATTGTTGCCGGAGTTCTCGGCACTCTGACACTTTCAGCACAGACGGACCTTTCTTACAAGGAATGGGCTGACGGTCCGCTTACTTCGGAGGACTTTTCAAAGAGAAGAGGCACCGGGGATATGGTCGGACAGGTTTACACTGGAATTGACGTAAGGGCCAGCGACTGGGAGAAGGTCAACTGGAACACCCGCGTAAAGAGGGTCGAGTCAAAGACCGTTTTCGATCCTATCCGTTCATGGATCAGGACTGACACGCTGACAGATCAGGGATTGAGATATGGTCAGTTGATCTTTGACGCCACCGAGGTGACAAGAAGGCAGATGCAGAACCATCTGAGCGGTGACCAATATGCACCGGACTATATCAACATCATCCGAAGATATTCTGACATCACAGCTGCTCGTGTTGATGAGATCGAGAGAATAACCGATGAAGGCAGAAATCTCAGTGAGATTGAAGCTGAAGAAAAGGTTGTTGCTCAGGAACTTGCGGAGATTTCCGAGAACGAATTCAGCATTCCTGACTACACATTGAGAAAGTTCGCAATGGGAATGTATGGAGGAATTGCAACCCAGATCCATCCCGGCAAGTATTCATCATATTTCACTCCTGGCATTGGCTTTGACTGGGGATTTGACATTGCTGTCGGAAGGTCAGAGATTCAGTGGGACCTGCTGATGGGAGGCGGATCAAAACTTCTCCGCGACATCCCTGGAGATGACATCGGAACTTGGAAGGCTGGCAACAAGCTGTACGGTGGAGAGATAACCCTCCTGTACGCATACAGCATCTACGATGGAGATGTGTTCAAGATCAGCCCGTTCGCAGGATTCGGAGTAGGATTTATAGATTATAATAACCCTGACAGAAATGCAGAGATCCTCAAGGATGAGATCGCAGGCCCACGTTGGTTAGGAGGCCTCAGCGTTGAGCTCAAGTACCTCCGCTCGCTCTACCTTGTAGGCGACGCTGTGTGGTCATCGATCTACGGAGGTCTGAATGAACACAGCCTGAGACTGAAAGTGTATGTAGCTCACACAGCTTATTCAAACGGCATGAGCCCATACTCGCTCAATGTCTCACTGTGCTGCAACATCTTGTCAAAATGCATGAAGCCATAAGACAATGCGTCGATTTTTACTGATATCATTATGCATATTCCTGCATCATGCAGCCAACGGACAGTACATCCGATGGTTCAAGACTGCGGACCAGACTGTTACGGTCTCCGGAGTCATATCGGATGAGGCTACGGGGGAGGTGCTGCCGGACGCATACATATATATAAAAGGCGATTGGGACAGTATGGTCAAGGCAGACTCCAGTGGTGCCTATGCCATAAAGGTTCCTGTTGCGGACATATCATTACAGGCAAGCTGTCATGCTCATATTACGAAAGAACTTGAGATATATCCAGTCAATGACACAACAATCAATATTGCGTTGAAAGAATTTGAGGATGACGGCTATATATTCAAATGGCTTATCCCTGACAAATTTGACTTTGACGGCCGCTTATTCAACACATTCGGTGTGAACAGCATAGGAAAAATGGCGCAGACCATAATAGGTTTTGAAGGAAGATATAACTTCGTTTTCACACCATATGATGTCGGACTGAACTTCTATTATTCTCTTCCGTTCACAATGGAACCTTATGAGGCTTACGAAGACACTCCTGTAGGAGAAGTGATGAGCTACGGCTATTGGACAGTACAGGCAGTCGCAGACTACAACTACAGAAGATGGTATAAGATACACCCGTTCGCCGGCATCGGAGTGGGAGGAGGACAAAGCAGCAGACGCACATACATAGGAATGGGCTACGACATGGAAGATCCGGAACACTCTGTCCCTATGCCAGGGTATTATGTACAGAAGACACCGATAGCCATCTTGTCACTGAGATACGGCTTCGAGTACGACGCTTTCCTGAGATTCTTCATCGAGAATCATTTCAACACGGACGGGAACAAAGGAATATATGTAGGAGTAACTTGGGTTTTATAACAACTAAACACACAGAGATATGAAACGTTTATTTATTATTCTGGCCATCACATTGGCTACAGCGACAGCGGCTTTGGCGCAGGAAAAGCCAGAGCAGGCTGATCAGACAACTGAGAACACAGCAGTTGAACTTCTACCTGGAATGAAGTACAAGAATCTCAAGCACATATATGACTACAAGGACTATCAGCCTTCTGTTTATGAGTCACACAGTCCCGGTGGAATGGGAGTGGCTTCGTTCTTCATCCCTGGTCTTGGCCAGATGATCAGCGGCGAGGTCGGAAGAGGACTTGCGTGGATGGGAGGACACTTGGGAGCATACGCAGTTACGGAACTAGGATTTGCAATGTTGGAATCAGGTGAATATTATGGATCAGAGAATCTTACTAGTTACGGAACACTTTTCTTCTTGACAGGACTGGCTTCCATACTGGCTGTTGACATTTGCGCGATTGTAGATGCAGTCCGAGTGGCAAAAGTCAGGAATATGTACGAGTATGATCTGTACAAGAAGTTATATTCCCTCGATCTTCATCCGTCAGTGAACTACATCCTGACTCCTACAGGCACACAGCCGACAGCAGGCTTCACCCTCGCACTGAACTTCTAAGATTGCACGTCATTCCCGGCTCGACCGGGAATCTCGTTTATATGACTTACGGCATATTATTTGAAAATATTGCCCCGTCTATTTAATAAATTTCAAATGAAACGCATACTATCAATTATTCTGGCGACATTCGCCATCATTGCTTGTGACCCAGCAGAAGAGAACACCATTTCATTCAGCGAAGAGAACATCGAAAACACCCGTTGGAAGGGAGTCTGGAAAAGGACTGAAGGATCAATGGTAAAGGAGCAGGCGGACGTCACTCTGAAGTTCATCTCATCAGGCACAGGCTCATTCTCACAGAAAAGGTCAGCTACAACTTCAAAGCAGACCTATGACATGAAATATGAAATCTCCGGAAAAAACATTACCTTTGATTGTCCCGTAATTGACGGAACATGGGAGGTTACCGGCTACACAGAAACTGCGATGACTCTGACCTTGCTTCCAAACAGAAACGGACTGTTGATACTTGTAAAAGAATAACCAATTCACCCAATCGCTATGAGAACACTATCGCTGATGATCGCAGCCCTGGCCATATTGGCAGGCTGCCAACCAAAGGAGGACAAAGTCATTGCCATTACCTTTGATGACGGTCCAAATGTGACTACAACCGTAAAGATGCTGGACATGCTCGAGAAGCATGGCGTCACCGCTTCATTCTTCGTGAACGGAATGCATATCAACGAAGAAAGCGCAAAGGTGATGAAACGCGCATATGATATGGGTTGTGACATCGAGAATCATTCATTCTCACATCCGGCGATGAGCGGTCTCAGCGAAGAGGAGATCATCAAGGAGATCGAAAGCACCTCTGCTCTCATAGAGAAATATACAGGCGAAGCGCCTCAGTTCTTCCGTCCGCCATATATCGACTGCAACCAGAAGATGATGGATGTCATTCCGCTCACATTCATCTGCGGACACGGCTGCGAGGACTGGCTGCCAGAGGTTTCGGCTCAGGAAAGGGCTCAGAGACAAATTGATGCAGCTGTTGACGGAAGGATCATGCTTCTGCACGACATGCTGGGCAACGAGAGCACAGTAGAGGCTCTGGACATCATGATTCCGGAATTGAAGAAGCAGGGTTATCGTTTTGTGACTATTTCAGAGCTCTTCAAGCTCAAGAATGAGCCTCTTACACCGCATAGCGGCATTATGTATTCGGTTGTGCCGGAGTACCAGCAGCAGTAATATAGATCCCCGGTCAAGCCGGGGATGACAATGATGTCAGATTCCCGATCAAGCTGGGGATGACAATGATGTCAGATTCCCGGTCAAGCCGGGGATGACGAAAATACAAGTTTCCCCGGTCACATTGGCCGGGGAAAACTTTTTTATATTTCTAAAGTTTGAAATTCACTGTCACCATCTGCTGGCAGCCACTGTAGGTGAATGAGTTGAAGTGGAAGCGAGCTTCTATTCTGATGGAAAGGTTGCGGCCATTGTATGGTTCATAATATACGTCGAAGCGGTCGTATATTCCTGCACCTGTGCGGCCTTCGTCGAAGACGCGGTAGAATGGATCTCCCATATACAACCTTGTTCCATATTTGTCGCCTGCGGCGTCTGTGCTGTTGTAGTACGGCATCATGTCTGTTCCGTAGAAGAGCTTGTTGCGGAGGCCGACGTTCCATTTGCTGAGGTCCATGTCAAGTTCTCCACCGCATGGGAAGACGTAATGTCCTACGAAGACGCGGTCGTGCTGCATTCCCTGAAGGTAGCCCAGACGGAGGGTGAAGCGGTCAAATGAAAGGGCGTCGCTCAGGTCGAGGCGGGCATATGGGTTCATCAATATATTATCGACCACTCCCCTTGCCTTCCTGGAGCCGGCAAAATGGTACATGTACGCGGCATAACCGAGGTGGAAGGACTTTGTAATGGCTCTTTCTCCGGCTGAGAAGATCATGAACTTCTCCTTGCGGGCGATTCCCTGCTTGCCAAGCCAGTCGCAGCCGACTTCGAAGTAGGATTGAGGACGTGTGACTTTGAAGAGGATTCCCTCAAGATTTTTGTCATAGAATTTCAAGGAGTCTGAGAAGAAGGCTTCTGAATAGGCTCCCTCTGTTGCACTGCGTGGGAATATGCCGGCATAGAGGCCGAGGGTTGTCTCCCCTGCGCGTTTTTCAAGGTTGTAGTACATTGTGACTTCGCGGAGCAAATCAAGGTTCCGCTGTCTAGAAAGGGTCTCCTGCGAACCTGCACCTGCAAGTTCTTCAGAAACAGGAGATGCGCCGAAGTCCTTCATCACATCGATTCCGAGCATCAGCTTGTGTGACATTCCCTTGTCAGGCTGACTGAGTGACACGCCGACTGAAGGGGTGAGACGTGCGCCGAAGATTGTCATCGAGCGGGTGAAGGCACTTCTGAAGAACTCCCTGTTGTCAAATCTTGTCTCGTAGTCAAGGTCATATGTGAAATTGACCTTTGTGGTGTCAGAGGCATATGACGGAACAGCCGCTGATATGGCCACAATGATGGCCAGAAGGGAATATATAATTGCAGTGCGAATAGAGTTCATAGGTTGTTTATAAGGATATATGTCCGTCAAAGATAAGTCTTTTAGAGGATTTTTGATACCTTTGCACGACAGAAATTCCATTAGATATGTTAAGACTTCAGACTCCGGTGACAGATGAAAGATGCAGGACTGGCATCTCCTACAGCGATAAGATAATGATGCTTGGAAGCTGCTTCAGTGAGAACATCGGTGTCCAGCTGAAGAATTTCGGCTTTGATGTCTGTGTCAATCCGTTCGGCGTGCTCTACAATCCTGTGTCGATCCTCAACAGCGTGGAGAGAATGCTTCTTAATAAGCAGTTCAGTCTTGAGGACTGTGTGCAAATAGGAGCCGGAGACACACGTTTCTGTTCTTTCTCTCATCACACTTCTTTTGCTCGTGAGGATGCGGAGGCTTTCATCGCTGAAGCCAATGCCGCATTAGAGAAGGCTGCAGAAGATTTCCGCAAATGCAACAAAGTCATCATTACCCTTGGAACAAGCTGGTGCTTCAGACATCTGGAGAGGGACTTCATCGTCTCCAACTGCCTCAAGAGGCCGGCGGCGGAGTTCCGCCGCGAACGCTTGAGGGTGCAGGAGACGGCTGACGCGCTGCAGAGAATCATTGACCTCTGTGCTGATAGAGCTGCGGAAGATCCGGAATTCGTGTCGAAGGAATTCATATTCACAGTAAGCCCTATCCGTCATTTCAAGGACGGTGCTCACGGCAACCAGATCAGCAAGTCGACTCTCCTGCTCGGTATCGAGGAGGTGGTGGCAAATGCTGAGAACTCTGCAGACTACTTTCCTGCCTATGAGATAGTCATGGACGAGCTGCGAGACTACCGTTTCTATGCGGAAGACATGTGCCATCCGTCAGCTCAGGCCGTTGACTACATCCGCGAGAGATTCCTCGCTTGGGCGCTTCCGGTTGAAGAACACCAGAAGCTGGAAGAAAACATCCGCCGTTTCAGGCATTCGCAGCATTGTCATATCAGTCGATAGATCCTCACGTCGCTTCGCTCCTCAGGATAACAAAGGAGAATCTTAATGTCATGTCGAGCGACCTTAGGGAGTCGAGACATCTTTTTTGAAAAATCATTTGGATATGATGTTTTTGTCGCTATATTTGCAGTGTATTAATTCACTAATACACTATAACAAAAAGGCAACAAAGCACATTATTATGATAAAAATCAACGACTTAGGATTCAGCTATGGTGACACTCCGGTGCTGAAAAACATCACAATGACTTTGGAAGAAGGTCGCATCTATGGCCTTCTCGGAGAGAATGGTGTGGGCAAGACCACTTTGTTGACCCTCCTCTGCGGACTCAAGAAGCCGATGGCAGGAAGCATTGTCACTGACGGCAGAAATCCTTTTGACAGAGAGCCGTCACTCCTGAGCGAACAGTACTATCTCAGCGACGACAACGCACCCGTACATATGAAGGCGATCGAATATGCCAGAAACTATGGAAAGTTCTGGGAAAGATTCGACATCCAGAAGTTCATCGACCTTATGGGCCTTTTCGAAACAGACCCTGAGCAGATGATGAACAAAATGTCTGCAGGCCAGCTAAAGAAGACATATATAGGCTTCGCTCTTGCCTGCAACACACGTTACCTTTTTATGGACGAACCGACCAACGGTCTTGACATCCCTTCAAAGGCTCAGTTCAGAAAGGCTATGGCTCTGTACACCCGCGAGGATTCTGTCGTCCTCATATCAACACATCAGGTGCGTGACCTTGAAAATGTCATTGACCCGATAATCATCCTTGACAAACGAAATGTGCTTCTGAATGCCTCAATTGAGGAGATTTCAGAGAAACTCTATTTCGACTACGGCTCAGAAATCAAGGAGGGAGCTCTCTACAGCGAACTCACTCCTGGTGGCTGCATCCAGGTCTTCCCTAACTCTACTGGAAAAGAAAGCAAGGTAAACATAGAGGCTCTGTTCAACACAGCCCACCAGCACAAGGGACTCATAAAAGGCATGTTCAACAACTAGAAGAGGGATCATCATGGAAATCAACAACATATTCAATTGTAAAAGATTCGGTAAGTATCTTGTGTCCGACCTGACACGATGCGGAGCAAACTTCGGAGTCTCATTCATTACCATCACCCTGGCAGGTGTACTCGCCTATCTTGTCGCAGGAACTGTCTCGATGGCGACCGGCTCAGGCTGGTACTCATCCAATGCCTTGATAAGGACAATCTACATAGGCATATCAGCTGTTATACTGATCTGCACTATGCCGGCAAAATGCTACGGCTTCATTACTGACAAAAGAGCAGGAGCAAACTGGCTTATGCTGCCGGTTTCGACCACAGAGAAGTTCATCTCCATGCTCCTCAACACAATGATAATCATCCCTTCAGCATTCCTTGGAGGAGTTCTTCTGCTTGATTGTCTCATTGTAGCGCTCGACCCTAATCTTGACACAACCATCATCGGAGGAATGAAGGAACTCTCATGGCTAATCTCCGAAATGGCAGCTCAAGAATCAGAGGTAAACGCATTTTTGACCGAGAACATAGCTAACGACAAGATATTCCTGACCAGCATTGATGACATAGCGACATGGATACTGATGTTCCTGCTCGGCGCCCTGTATTTCAAGAAAAACAAGGCGACAAAAACCGTGTTGAGCTGGATCGCTGTCTGCATCATAATCAGCATATTTGCATCTCCATTTATGTTGAGCATGTCTGGCAATATAAATATGGAAACCATCAATGCTGTCAACAACGGAGACCTGGAAGCATCGTACATGATAGTAGATGAGCTCATCAACAAGGCTATCGTATTTGATGTCATCCTTGACACTATACTTATGGTTGGTGCGGCAGTCGGAATATTCTTCAGAATCAAAACCATCAAACACTAGGATCTGCTATGGAATTCAACTCAAATAAAGCTATATACCTTCAGATCTGCGACTCCATCTGCGAGAGGATCCTCAGCGGCAGCCTTGCACCTGACGCGAGGATACCGTCGGTCCGCGAATATGGCGCCGAGATCGGCGTAAACCCGAACACGGTGATGCGTTCGTATGAAAAGCTCACCGGGGAAGGGATAATATACAACCGAAGAGGGATCGGCTATTTCATCAGCCCTGACGCCGGAAAAATCGTGCTTGAGGCTCAGAAGAAGGAGTTTCTTGAATCAGAATGGCCTCTGATAGTCAAGAAGATAGACCTTCTTGGCATCTCACTTGAAGAATTGTTAAAATAAGCATTAAACGTAGATATATGAACTCCAGAAAACTCATCATCTTCATACTTTGCGCATTCCTTCCGATGGTTGTAATCGGAGTGATAATGCACTTGCTCGGAGGTTCTCCAGCCGGATTGAGCGCTGACGTCATGACAGAGAATCCGACCAAGGCTATTGTCGGTATAATTTTGAGCGCGGGAGCTATGCTGCTTCCTATGATCGCAGTCATCATCACCCAACTGCTCAGCAAGGAACCTGTTCTGAAAGGCCTTGACATCTCGTTCAAGATAAACCGCTGGTGGTTCATCGGCTGGCTTCTCATGCCTGTCATTGCTGTGATGGTCCTCGGAGTTACTCTTCTTATGCCAGGTGCAGTCTGGAGTCCGGACAATGATACTATACAGACAGCGCTTGAGTCTCTTCCAGCCGGTATTGGAGTCTGGGGGATGCTTGCAATAACCCTGTTCAGCGGACTGTATGCGGGAATCACCATAAACGGAATCTTCGCCTTTGGTGAGGAAATTGCCTGGCGTGGCTACCTTCTGAAGCTCTTCAAGGGAAAGAACTTTATGACAACAGCACTTCTGACAGGTACAATATGGGGCCTGTGGCATGCGCCTATCATCCTCAATGGCCACAACTACCCTCAGCACCCTGTCATAGGAGTTCTGATGATGATTGTATTCTGCGTACTGCTGACGCCTATGCTTATGTATTTCCGTCAGAAAAGTGGTTCGGTCATCGTCCCTGCTATAATGCACGGCACATTCAACGGAGTAGTCGGCATCACCCTGATTCTGGTCACTCCGGCAAATGACCTTCTGTATGGTGCGAGCGGCCTTGCCGGCTTCATCACCTTGGCGCTAATTGACGCAGTCATATATATTTATGACCGTTTCATATCGAAGGAGAATATACTTAGGTCAGAGATATAGGCAAGTTTGCAAAATCGCAAATTATATCTAAATTTGCAGCGTTCTAAGACCTTTGCCGGCTTAAACGAGACCGGAATGAAGAAAGCACTTGTCTACATACTGTCTGCAGTCCTCTTAACAGCCTTCTCGGCGTCCTGCAGCACCGGGTTGGAACCCGTTGAAGACCTGGAAAACACAGGGTACACTATTGTCATATCCGGAACTGCAGCAGACATCACCACGACAGAACCCCTCGAAAATGTAAAGATCACGTTCTATGCAGCAGCTGTTACAGAGAACGGGGAAGGTGCGCTTGTCAGCAAAACTGTGTACACAGATAACAGGGGCAGATTCGAGATGAGCAAAGAGGGATTCCAACAAAAGATTTTGTGCAGGATCACAGCCGAAGACCAGACAGGCACTTATGAGTCATCCACCCAGGAGATGATAGTTTCATGGAGCGGACCGTCTTTCAACTCAGAGACAGGTACATTCTATGCCAACGATGTCAACTTCTATCTAAAAAAGGAGGAATAGCATGAGACTGTCCCGCATTGCAGCAATCCTTACAGTTCTGGCCGCTTCATCCTGCATGAGTGATATGCCGTCAAACTTCCCTGGTCTTGACGGAGATTCAGGAAAGATAGAGGGCTATGTCACAGACAAAGACGACAATTTCATCGAGCATATAAAGGTCACATTCGACTGGGATAACGGTTCGTATCAGGAGATTCAGTATACGGACAGTCAAGGTTATTTCAGTTCAGAGTACTGGCAGCCTCTCGCAGCTAAGGCTGTAACCCTCAGCGTTACATTGGAAGATATTGACGGGGAAGAGAACGGCGGTCTGTTCGAACCACTGAGAGAGACCATAACCGTATTCAATAACGACGGACAGGTCGCAATGGAGCCTATAGTTTTCCGTTTGAATCGCGCCACTGCTTCGGAGAACATCCCACAAATTTAACGAACTGTCTGTGGAAGTTAGAGCGGTCGCTGAATCCTGCGGCCTCTCCTATTATATTCGTTGAAACATCCTTATTTTCAAGAAGAAGCCTCTTAGCCTCCTCAATACGGAGCTGGGTTCTCCATGTCTTGAAATCGACGCCCTTCTTTACCTGGAAATAGTGATACAGCATCTCCTTGGTCGTGTTCAGCTCACTGGCAGTCTCTTCGCGGCTCTTTGCATATTCACAATACAGCTTCTGCTCTACCCACTCTTCCAAGGCCTTCTCCAGTTTGTGGAACTCTCTGTCGACGTTCAGTTCCTCCTCATGAGCCTTCTTCCTCAGCTTTTCCGCATGACTTGTGCGGTTGAAGGCATTTGACAGTGCAGGACGCGCCACCGCATCAAGGACGAGTTTGTGACTACCGATGAAGGATATGAAATTGGATGCAATATACAGCATGTAAACAAGATAGGACGCAGTGTAAATCTGAGCTAGCAGAAGACGGCAGTCTAAAAATGCATAGAGAACCGCATAAACAAGGATGAAGAGATTGCTCACCATCGCTATGACATAGCAGAAACCTACCCACTTAAGCCTGTAGCTTTCATCCTCGTCATAATACTCTTCAATCTCATGGAGTGATTTCTTATATATCCTCGAAAAGTGAATTATATACCTTATAGACTGGATCATAAACGCCAGCAGAGCCGCCGCACACATAAACCAGAAGTACCTTTTGTCGTACGACTTATATGAATCCACAAGAAGGAAAGCTATGACAGCAGAGGCAAAGAGTCCCGGGATGAACAGGTTATGCCATTTGTACTTCTCCGCCTTAAGCAGAGAGGTCATCGAATAAGATATGATAGAGGAAGAGAAATGTACAACTATGTAGATAGCCATCATTGCAAAAAGGTCCCAGTCTCGCATCTGAGGTGTGTCGTAGACAGAAACAGCAAAGAACATCATGAATCCGCATATAAGGAAGCTGATTATGATGGCAAGCTTGGAATTCACCAGCTTGGAATAGTACTGGGACTGTGGAATCCTTATGAGCATCAGAAGAACAGCGAGGATTGTTGACCCCACACCGACTGTCATCTGAACCGCTATGTCTGGATTTAGACTCATTGGTGGCATTTAGCACATAATTCTGCGAAATTAACGTTTTTTTCGCTATTTTTGCAATCGTTTTTGTCCGATTTTTAGGGACCGGACACCACAAGACATTACAACCTGACGTAATATGTTAGACATCAACACAATAGAGAAACTTGACAGGATAGCCACACCGTTCTATTTCTACGATATGGACCTCTTCTACAAGACAGTGGACCACGTCGCGGAACTTGCTGCAAAGCATGACATTAAGGTGCATTACGCCGTGAAGGCGAATGTAGAGCGCAGGCTTCTTGAATATATAAGCGGAAAAGGCTTCGGAGCTGACTGTGTCAGCGGCAACGAAGTCCTTCACGCGCACAGCTGCGGCTTCCCCGCAGAGAAGATCGTATATGCCGGAGTCGGAAAGAGCGACAAGGAGATATACGAGGCAATGAAGCTCGGCATCGAGGCCTTCAACTGCGAGTCGCTTCAGGAAATATTCGTCATCAACGAAATGGCGCATGTCCACGGCCTCAAGGCCAATGTCTCAGTCAGAATTAACCCTGACATCGATGCCCACACTCACAAATATGTAACAACAGGTCTGTACGAGAACAAGTTCGGTATCTCTAACCACGAGTTCGACAAGCTGATCGAGATCATCCACAAGAGTGAGCATATCAACTTCATAGGTCTTCATTTCCACATCGGTTCACAGATCACAAGAGTGAATGAGGTGTTCTCGCTTGAGTGCCTCAGGGTGAACGAGATTGTGAAGTATTTTGAGTCACGCGGTCTTAGGATCGACAACATCAACCTCGGAGGTGGACTCGGAGTGGACTATGACGATCCTGACGGCAATGCGATAGCGGACTTCGAGACTTGGTTCAATGCCATATCTGACAACATCGTCCGTAGAGAGGATCAGGCTGTACACGTGGAGCCGGGCCGTTCACTCGTAGCCCAGTGTGCTTCACTCATATCACGCGTCCTTTTCGTAAAGAGCGGTGAGACCAAGAACTTCCTGATCATGGATGCCGGTATGAACGACCTCATCCGTCCTGCACTTTATGGAGCCTACCATAAGATAGAGAACCTCTCGGCAGCACAGCGTTCGTTCTTCCCTACTTTCCAGGCCTATGACATCGTGGGTCCGGTCTGCGAATCCAGCGACGTATGGGGAGCTGGCAGACTTCTGCCTTTGAGCGTGCGCGGCGACATAATGGCAATCCGCAGCGCAGGAGCCTACGGCCAGGTGATGGCAAGCCGCTACAACATGAAGAACCTCGCTCCGGCGGTCTTCAGCGACACTCTGGACGACGCCCCACAGGTGGTAAACTACTTCGAGTAGCCACATTGTCATCCTGAGGAGCCCGACAGGGCGACGTGAGGATCTATATGAAAATATAAAAAGTAAATATATATGTTTGAAAATCTAAGCGAAAGACTCGAAAGGTCATTCAAAATCCTCAAAGGTGAAGGCAAGATCACCGAGGTAAACATCTCCGAGGCGATGAAAGACATCCGTCGCGCCCTCCTGGACGCCGACGTGAGCTACAAGATAGCAAAGCAGTTCTGTGATGAAGTAAAGAAGAAAGCCATCGGACAGAACGTGCTCACAGCAGTGAAGCCTCAGCAGATGATCGTGAAGATCGTTCACGACGAACTCGCAGCCCTCATGGGAAGCGAATCTTCAGATATCAACATCAAAGGCGCTCCAGCAGTTGTCCTCGTAGCCGGTCTCAACGGTTCCGGTAAGACAACATTCTCTGGAAAACTCGCCCTCAACATCAAGAGCAAGAGAGGAATGAAGGTCCTCCTTGCAGCCTGCGACTACTTCCGTCCAGCGGCGATCGACCAGTTGAAGGTGCTCGGAGAGCAGATCGGAGTAGAGGTTTACTCTGAGGAAGGCGTAAAGGATCCTATCCAGATCGCTACACACGCAATCGCCAAGGCTAAGGCTGAAGGCTACTCAGTAGTTATAGTCGACACAGCAGGTCGTCTTGCTGTTGACCAGGAGCTCATGGATGAGATCTCTGCACTCAAGGAGGCCCTCAACCCTACAGAGACCCTGTTCGTAGTCGATGCAATGACCGGTCAGGACGCTGTAGAGACTGCAAAGGCATTCAACGACAGACTCGACTTCAACGGAGTTGTCCTCACCAAGATGGACGGTGACACCCGTGGTGGTGCTGCCCTCTCTATCAAGGCTGTTGTTGGTAAGCCGATCAAGTTCGTCAGCACAGGTGAGAAGATGGAGGCGCTTGACGTGTTCCACCCTTCACGTATCGCTGACCGTATCCTCGGCATGGGAGACGTTGTATCCCTCGTGGAGAAGGCTCAGGAGCAGTTCGACGAGGCTCAGGCACGCGAACTCAAGAAGAAGCTCGCAAAGGACCAGTTCACTCTCTGGGACTTCTACAACCAGATCCAGCAGATCAAGAAGATGGGTAACATCAAGGACCTCGCTTCGATGATCCCAGGACTCGGCAAGGCTATCAAGGACGTGGATATGGACAACGACTCATTCAAGGGCATCGAGGCTATCATCCTCTCAATGACTCCATACGAGCGTGAGCATCCAGACTGCATCAACGGCAGCCGCCGCAAGAGAATCGCAGACGGTTCCGGCACATCCCTCCCTGAGGTTAACAAACTCCTCAAGCAGTTCGAAGGCACCCGCAAGATGATGAAGACCGTAATGGGAGCCAACATGGGTAACATGATGAAGGGCGCGATGAAGCGCAGAAGATAGTCATTACGGAAATATACAAACAGAAAACATCCTGAATCACAGAGAGAGTGATTCAGGATGTTTTCTGTTTGTACCCGGGCAGGATTATCTGATTATACTATGCAGGGCAAAGGAGAAGACTCCTTTGTGATTCAGGTACTCTGCCGTGTTTTTAATGAAGGCATCAAGAGCGTCAGATGCAGGAATCGCCTGGTACATCATCATGGCCAACGACTCAAGGTTTCTGTCATTGAAACCTCTTTCCGAGACAAGATACTCAAGAGGATTGTCCTTGGCCAGAAGTTCATATATATCTATATCCAGACCTTGAACCATCTCAGAGTTCAATTGCCCGGCAAGTGCATCTGACTGAAAGGCGAAAGTACCCAAGCCCAGCTTTGAAGCAATGAGCGCGAGCATCTCGCCGATCTTGTCTATTTCTCTGATAAGATAGTCTTCCATTATTCTATGACTACTCGTTTTTAAGGTAGTGGAGCCAGAAAGCGTTGTTGGCGTTCTGGAAGTGGGTGCCTTGGTAGCCGCGGTAGCCGTGCATGCCGTCCGGGTAGATCATGAAGTCGAAGCGTTTGCCGTGGCGGTGAAGGGCGTCCAGGAGCAGAAGGGTGTTCTGGTGGTGGACGTTGTCGTCGCCGGTGCCGTGGGTTAATTTCAGCATTACTGGAAGGACAGATTTCTCGACTCGGCTTGAAGCCTCGCTCGAAATGACATTGGTTCGGTTTCCAGCCTCGCTCGAAATGACATTAGTAGAGTAATCTGTCGGGTAGCCATCCACATAGTTCAGGACGCGTGAGACTGCGTAGCCTTCAGGGTTGTTCTGAGGGGTGTCCATGTAGCGTTCTGTGTAGTGGGAATCATAAAGGGCCCAGTCGTAGACACCGCCGCCGGCGATGCCGTAGTGGAACTTGTCAGGAGCCTGCATCAGAAGCATGCTGGTCATTGTGCCTCCAAATGAGAAGCCTTCCACTCCGATCTTGTCATCGATCACGAACGGCATTCCCTGAAGCCAGTCTGCCCATTCGCAGAAGTCCTTGACTTCGTTTACAGTGAGCTGGCGATAAATCATATCAAGTCCCTCACGTCCGTTGTGACCTCCTGCACGAGGGTCGACTGTGATCTGGATAATACCGTTATTTGAGTACCACTGGTTGGCTGATGTCGGAGCCACCCATCTGTCACGTACGAGCGGAGTGTCTGGACCTCCGTAAATGTCCACATGTACAGGATACTGCTTTGCCTCATTGAAGTCCTTCGGATAGACGATCATTGCAGGAAGAGTGAAACCGTCAGATGTTGTCATATGTACGAGCTGACCAAGAGCATACTTCGATGCATCGTAGTCAGGTCCCTGCATGTCAGCTATGATTGTCGGCTTATAAGCTGCACTCGGAGTTGCAAGATTCGCCTCCGCTATCATGCCCTTATGTCCCTTTGAAACGACACCACCTGATGTCGGGAATATACCGACGCGAGTCGGAGTTGTCACATTCGAATATGACGCAGCAAAATACTTTCCATCAGGTGAGAATGAAACAGACTGCACATTGTAAGCCGGGTCTGTCAGAGATCTGATCACACCCTTCTTGTCCACCTTGTAAAGTGCCTGACGTACAGTAGCATCACGTTTTGCTGTGAAATAGACCTCTCCCCTCTTCTCGTCCACACGCAGAACTGACATCGACCAGTTTGTGCCATCTGTAAGTCTGCGGAAGGTCTTTCCGTCGTATGAAAGGAAATAGATCTGCTGCCATCCTGTCTCAAAATCGCGGACCATATAGAGTCCCTTGTCAGTGAAGACAGGTGAATCTATCCAGTTCAGCCAGGTCTTGTAAGTCTCGTGGTAGATATGCTTCTTTGAGCCGTCCAGAGCGCTTACACTGTAGAGGTCAAGGGTATTCTGAAGGCGCGGCATTCTTGCTATGAAGAATTCACGGCTGTCCGGACCCCAGAACGGAGTACCGAAATACTGGTCTTCCTTCGGGTCGAAATCCGCCCACTTGATCTTAGGCGCATCAAATGAAAGGAAACTTACTTCCACAATACCGATCTTCACCTCCGGATTGGTCTGTCCGGCCTTCGGGTACCTTGTCTCGCTGAGCGAGCCGCCGAGTGACAGGTCTGTCACTCTCGGACTCTGCGACTGCGAGGCAGCACCCACCGGGTTTGCAAATGCAGAGTATATAGGGAACATCGGAACCTGCGAATTGTCGAATCTGTAGAATCCGATCCTCTTGCTGTCCGGAGACCACCAGAAAGCCCTGTAATTTGAAGAACGGCCGAAGATCTCCTCATAGTACACCCACGAAGCGTAACCGTTAAGGATCACATCCGAACCGTCATATGTAAGTCTCTTCTCCGCACCTGTAGCTATGTCCACAACATAAAGGTCGTTGTCGCGAGTGAAGGCGATACGGGTAGAGTCAGGTGAATATGTCATATTCACAGCTCTCTCCGGACGGACAGGGAAGCCGACATATTTGGCAGGATACTTCACTCCATCAGTCCTGTTACCGCTTCGTGGATTGACCGCAAAAGCGGAGTTGTCCATGTAGGTGCCGTCATATGTAAAGGCGACCTTGTCAGCGGACACCCATTTCCATGCTCGTGGAATGCTGTTGAATTCCTGTGCAGCGGCGCTGAGGCCGATGCATAAAAGTACGAAGGTTATTATACGTTTCATATTGTAAATTTTACTCATATAGATTTCTCGACGCCCTAGGGGCGCTCGAAATGACATAATAAACAGTTTAATACTACAAATTATACTCGTCAATAGACAGAGGTTATTCTGCAAAAAGTTCGTCTTTGAAGTTGACCAGGTAGACCTTTTCAGTTGCTCTGGTTATGGCAGTGTAGAGCCATTTCAGGTCGTCTGAGGTAAGGTCTTCCTGCCAGAACGGATTGTCCACAAAGACACATTTCCACTGTCCTCCCTGGGACTTGTGGCAGGTTATGGCATTTGCGTACTTCAGCTGAAGGGCATTATAGTACTTGTCTTCCCTCACCGCTTCGTACCTCTTCTTCTTTGTCGTGATGTGTGCATAGTCCTCATTCACACCCTGATAGAGCATATTGGACTGCTCATATGTCAATGAAGCGCTCTCGGACTCGAGAGTGTCGAGAATGACTTTAGCCACAATCTCCTGGTCGTCATAGTCCGGGAAGGATATACGTGCCTCAGCGAAATGAAGTCCGTACCTTTCCTCGAACTTGGAGATCTTCTGGAGCTTTGCGATGTCGCCGTTGGCTATATAGTCCATCTCCTTGATGTCATCCACAAACTGGTAGCAGTTCTTGACTATCATAAGTTTGTCATCTCGCACCAGTCTTTCCTCCTTGAACTGGACTGTAGAACGGATTCCAAGATTGTACTTTATGGCCCTCTTGTTAGAACGGCATAGGATTATGGTCTCATCCTCACCATACTTGGCATAGGCATCAGAAATCTTCTCTATCAGTTCTCCCCCACTTATCCTTTCTATATCATCAAACGGAGTCGTCTCCAGGCTCAGATCGCAGATGTCCATCACTCCGGGTCCACATTCAAGCTCTGCAATCATCTGCCTTATACCCGTCGCATTGTACAGGATGCCCGACTCGCGCTGCTGTCTGACCACCGTAGTGAGTTCCGCAAAGACGGTTCCTCCCATCATAGTCATATACTCACGAAGGAGAGCTGGGCTGGCATCCAGGCCGACAGGAGGCAGCTGCGCCGCATCGCCTATCAATATGACCTTACATCCGGCTCCATTCCTCACAAACGAAATCAGGTCTTCAAGAAGGTTACCCGATCCGAAGGCAGTCGTAGACTGCTGCTGACCAGCTTCAATGCCAATAAGCGACACCTCATCTACCACAAACAGAGTGTCCTTATCCTTGTTAGGAGCAAGCGTGAACTGGCCGAAGCCATCGCCTCCGACAGATTTCTGTCGGTATATATGTTTATGTATCGTATATGCAGGCTGCGACGCGTACGAAGACAGCACCTTCGCAGCTCTACCGGTCGGCGCCAGCAGCACGCATTTTATCTTATATTCCTTTAAAGTGGCTATTACTGAGGCGATTGCGGTGGTCTTACCTGTACCCGCATAACCGTTCACAACGAGAATGTCATCGTCATCGCCTGTCACAAAATCCGAAACCTTCCTCAAAAGGGATTCCTGACACGACGTCGGTTCAAACTGAAGACGGGAAACAAAACCCGAATAGAGGAAATCTGTCCTGCTCATCGTCTGTCCCTCCCGAAAATCATTGACACAGCCACGAGGACAGGATAGATCTCGACACGGCCGAGGAACATGTCAAAGGCATATATGAACTTAGCCATCGCCGGCTGCGCCGAATAATTGTCCATCGCTCCAAGTTCGCCTAGGCCAGGACCGACACTGCCGATGGAAGCGATCACACCCGAAACCGAAGTCTCAGGATCGACACCGCAGAGCATAACAGCGAATATTGACACTACAGCGGCAAGGAAATATATGACTATATACATCAGTACCGGCTTCACGGTCTTGTCCGAAAGCATATGGCCTTCCATTCTCGAACGTGTGACAGAAGTCGGATGTACCCTGTGACGAAGTTCGCCGACAAAGGCCTTATATGCTATGACGATTCTGTCTACCTTGATACCTCCGGTAGTCGATCCGGCACAGCCGCACTGGAATGACACGAAAAGCAGGATCACGCCGGCAAGCCAAGGCCAGGTGGCGTTGTCGCATATAGCGAAACCGGCTGTAGACATATAACTGACTATGGTAAACACCGAATCCATCGCTGCCCTGCCCCAGGACTGATAACCTCCGTCAGACATCAGGCATATCATCGTAGCCACAGAGCACACAGCAATCGAGATGAAATAGTACTTTGTTACAGAATTGTTGAACGGCTTCAGCGAACGGGTTGCAAATGCGGCGTAGAGGTAGCCGAAATGCATAGCGCAGATGATCATGAAGATCAGGACGATGAAGTTTATGAGTTCAGAATCGAAACCGGCTATCGAAAGGTTCTTTGTGCTGAATCCGCCTGTTGCAGCTATACTGAATGCGTGGTTCAGGGCATCAAAGAAAGACATTCCTGCAGCCCAGAGTGAAAGGAGAGCTGCAACTGTCAGGATGAGATAGACTCCGGCAATGATGAACATTGTCTTTGAAGAGCTGTACCTGTAGCCTTCCTTTGAAAGCGAGGACATCTCCATCTGAGTGAGTTTCAATCGGTAAGGGCTGGCTGAAGGGATGACCAGAAGGAGGAAGACCACAACTCCCAATCCACCGATGAAGTGGGTTGATGAGCGCCAGAAGATAAGGCTTCTCGGAAGCGCTTCAATGTCATTGAGAATGGTCGAGCCGGTGGTCGTGTAACCTGAAACGCTCTCGAACCAGGCGTTGATGATGGTGAATTCACCTCCGTACAGCACGTACGGCATCATTCCGAATATGAATGAAAGAAGCCAGGAGAGGACTATGGTCAGGAAGCCGTCCTTCAGGCTCAAAGGCTGGTGACCCTTGACGAATATGAAAGGGAAAGAGCCGACCAGAAGGGTGATTATCAAGCTGATGAGTAAAGGCGAAAACGCAGCGTCAAACCCGTCTATGATTGAGACAATCAGAGACAGGAACATGAACAATGCGCTGACAAGGAGGGCCTTGCCAATGTTAATCGATATTGCCTTTACGTTCATCGCGGAGGGCCTTGATCCTTTTCTTCAGTTCTATATTCTCTTCAATCAGTTCCGTAACTCCGGAATTGATGTTTGCGAGCTGGTCGTCGCCGTCAAATTCATAGACATGGCGGCGTGAAGAAGCTCTGTAGCTGTCTATACCATCTGAAATCCTGTAGATAGGCCTTACATAATACGACATTGTAAAGAACAGGAGAAGGATGATGAGAAGAAGTCCGGCGCCGACAGACACTACTCCAGGGATAATGCTTCGGTAGAAGCCGGCATCAAAATCTGAAGAGTTCTTCTGAAGTTCCTCATGGATGACCTCATTCAAGGACTGGAGGTCAGTGCGGAGCTTGGTGTAACGCGGCTGGAGGCTTCCGAAAAACCACTCGCCAGTGTCCACACTGTCGGCAAGGAAGACCTCGTCAAACTTGAGGGATGTCTTCATGAAGGCATCGAAAGAAGTCACGACAGAGTCCACCTTATGAAGCATTTTCTGAGATGTGAACGAATTCCTGAGCGAGTCAGACTGTGCATTGAAGTAGTCCAGATGGAAGTCCGGCATCATCGCGATGTCGTTCTGCACAACTACTGCAAGCATCTGATCATTGTACTCCTGAGTCAGGTCAGCAAGCTTCTGCGAAAGGTTGATGCTCTTGATGTTGGCTGCAATGAGCTCTGACACATAGTCACTCATTCTTCTGTACTCGATGATCGAAATCACTCCCGACAAAAGGAGGATTGCAGCGAGAGAACCGAGACTGAGGAAAAGCTTCCTCTTCATCGAAGGCTTCACCTCTGTCTTCTTCCTATTGAATTTGAAAAATCCCATATCCGTAAATTTACCCTTACTGACTAAGTCAGTAATGTTACAACAATCTACAAATATAGTAAAAATAGGGAATGATATACAACTTTACACCAATATGGTTTTAGTGATGAGCAGAGTAAAGACTCGACGATATTTTCGTCCAGCTCGCACAATACTGTCACGACACAGGTCACATTTTGTCGCGACGCGGGCCTGTTTACTATCGCTACAATAGCGACGCAGGTTTTTCAGCAGATTTCCTTGCGTCGCTGCACAAAAACACATCAGAAACCCCTATATATGTTCG
>CANBDZ010000004.1 GCA_947367375.1 uncultured Bacteroidales bacterium
TATAAATCCGAATATAGTCATGCACTTAAGTACATTTAACAAATATAGTTATTTTTCCTTTACTAACTTGACAATTTATTTACAAACATCTATATTCGCCAAAATTTAAACAGCTTCTTGAAATCATGCACTCTCCCTCATCAGTCGAGCCTGTAGATTTCGTCATCTCATGGGTGGATGGCAACGACCCGGCACACCGGCAGAAACTTGCACGCTACACCTCAAAGGTAAAGGACGCATCATGTGACGATGTGGCCGGGGACACGCGTTTCGCCAATATCGGTGAAATCAATTATTGTGTGGCATCTATCCACAGGTTCGCAAGATTCGCGAGGCAGATATTCATAATAACAGACAATCAGAATCCGCATCCGGTAGTTTGACACTTTCTTGAAAAATAAAATTTTGTAAATATTTGATAGACTTTCTGTTGAAAGTCTTTTTTTTGTCAAATTTAATTTCTATATTTGTAGTATATTGTGATATATTACAAAGCAGAGTATGATACTAAAATCTTGTAATTCAAAGAATTATACATTTTACTATGTTCAGAAGTCCTTTCGAACAGAAACCGGCAAGTGTTCCACCAAGAATATAGAGCGCTTGGGTACTATAGATGACTTGCGGAAGCGTTTTGGTGATAAGGATCCGATTGGTGAGGCAAAGAAATATGTTGCAGAACTAACTGCTGCAGAGAAAGAAAGCAATAAAAAAGTTATTGTTGAGTACTCTCCAACGGCCTTTATTCAGAAAAACGAGCAACGCAGCTACAATGGCGGCTATCTGTTCTTGCAGAAGATCTATCATGAACTGGGTCTTGACTATATCTGCAAGAAGATCGAGAAGAAGCACAAGAACAAGTATGACCTGAGTGAAATCTTGTCAATGCTTCTGTACACTCGCGTCCTCTATCCTGGCTCAAAGCTATCTTCTCTTGAGGATGCAAAAAGGCTTATAGAACAACCGTCAGCGGATATACATCAGGTATACCGTGCCCTTAGCCTGCTTGCAACTGAGTTCAATGAGGTGCAGGCAGACGTCTATAAGCGCAGTCTGAAGTTAGGCAAAAGGGATACTCGCGTCGTGTACTACGACCTGACTAACTACTTCTTTGAATGGGAGGAGGAACAGGGTTTGGTTCAGTATGGACACAGCAAAGAAGGACGTCCACTGCCTATTGTTCAGATGGGTCTGTTCATGGATAAGGATGGCTTCCCGTTGGCAATGTGCATTGAACCAGGCAACACAGCTGAGACTACCACGCTCAAGCCGATGGAAGAACTTCTAAAGGAAAAGTTTGGACTATCTAAACTCGTTGTATGCACAGACGGTGGTCTATCATCTTATGAGAACAGGAAAAATGACAGTGTTGGAGACAGGGCCTTCATCACCGTTCAATCTCTAAAGAAACTCAAGAAGCCGCTTCAAGACTGGGCACTGGAGTCCACTGGGTGGCACATGAGTGGTTCGGATGAAGAATATGACATCAGCCAGTTGAATCCGGACGAATACTATAATGTAACCTTCTATAAGGAGAGATGGGAGCCAATAAAGATGTCTACAGGTGAGGTTCTGGAACAGCGTCTTATTGTTACCTTCTCGTTCAAGTATAGAGAATATCTTTCCTATATACGCAATCGTCAGATATCAAGAGCGCAGGCTCTGATTGACTCTGGGCGTGGCAGCACATCAAAGCGCAAGAGTCCGAATGATGCTAAGAGATACATCAAATCGGAATACTGCACACCAGATGGAGAACTGGCTCAGATAGAAAACTTCTCACTCAATCAGGATATGATCGATCAGGAATCTCGTTTTGATGGCTTCTATGGCATATGTACTGACCTGGAGGGTTCTGCGCCTGAAATCATAAAGATCAACGGCGGCAGATGGATCATTGAGAACGGCTTCCGCACAATGAAGACAGACCTCAGGGCCAGACCTGTGTACTTGAAAAGGGATGACAGGATCAAGGCTCACTTCCTGACATGCTTCCTGTCGTTATTGTTATATAAATATCTCGAAAAGAAGGTTAACCGTGGTGGACAGCACTTCACTACATCTGAAATCATAGGCACCCTAAGGGACATGAACTTCCTGAGCGTCAATGGGGAAGGATATATCCCAACATACACAAGGACCGACCTGACGAACAATCTGCATGGCTCTGCTGGCTTCAGGACGGACTATCAGATAGTCACAAAGAAACAAATGAGAAGCATAATAGCACATACAAAGAAACGCGATAAAGATAATGCAGATGAATAGTTCTGTAGGGGTGGACTTCGGGCGGCGTAGTCGCCCGTGACTTCGTGAACGGGAGGGGCCCAGCGCAGCTGGGAGGGATAGCGCCATAGGCGCGTACCGGCCCGAAGTCCGCCCCTACAGAACGGCTTATATACTACATATCCAGAAAAAATCTTGAGGCTACAAATCGCCATTACAGCGGTCTGTAGCCTCGAAATATATCAAATTGCACTAAATGCAAGTGTCAAAGACAGGAATTTAGCAATTAATTTTCAATCGGCAATAATTATTTTGATATTTCGCCCCTCAAATCGGTTTCGAGCATCTTCTTAACCGTCGCATTTTCCTGAATTTCTCCCAAAAGATAGAAAAGTTTGCCGAGTGCACTTTCTGTTGTGGAGTCGTAGCCGTTGACTACTCCTGCCTCTTTCAGGCATTTTCCGGTAGCGTAGATGTCCATATTTACACTGCCTGCAAGACACTGAGTTACGTCCAGGATTATCTTTCCAGATTCGGACGCCTCCCTGACTATGTCAAGGAACCAATCTTTTGACGGCGCGTTGCCCGCTCCGTATGTTTCAATTATGACAGCTCTGGTGTCATTGCTGCACAAGATAGTTCTCACGATCTGTGGCGTGATTCCCGGGTGTATCTTGAGGATGGAGACCCTGGTGTCGAGAGTCTTATGGAATATTGGTCGTGCATTCCAGTTGTCTGGTCTGCGGATGAGCTGCTGGTTGTACCTGATGTTGATTCCTGCCTCTGCAAGAGGAGGGTAGTTAGGAGAACGGAAGGCTCTGAAGTGATCTGAATTTATCTTTAAAGCCCTGTTTCCTCTCATCAGGATGTTGTCGAAGCATATGCAGACTTCCGGTACAAGAGCATGCCCCTCGCTGTCGCGGGCAGCCGCTATCTCTACGGATGAGATGAGGTTTTCTTTTCCGTCTGTGCGTGGGATTCCGATCGGAAGCTGGCTTCCAGTGAAGATTACAGGCTTGGTGAGTCCCTCAATCATGAAGCTGACTGCGGATGCTGAGTATGCCATTGTGTCTGTTCCGTGCAGGATGACAAATCCGTCATACTCGTCATACTTCTGTTCAATCAACTCTGTGATCGCTATCCATAGCGACGGCTCGACATCTGATGAGTCGATGATCGGGTCAAATGTGTAGGAGTCTATCCTGTAGGCGAATTTTCCAAGTTCCGGAACCTCTTCAAGGATCTGGCTGAAATTGAATGGGCGAAGGGCCTGAATTGCAGGATCTTCTTTCATTCCGATGGTACCTCCTGTATATATAAGGAGGATGGCGGATTTTGTGCCTGTAGATGTTATGTGACTCATATCTTAAACAGTTTCTTGGCGTTTTCTGTAGTTGTAGCTGCGACTTCTCCGAGGTCCTTTCCTGTGCACAGGGCGAGTTTCTCGGCTATGATGGGCACATAGCTGCTTTCGTTGCGCTTGCCTCTGTAAGGTACAGGAGTGAGGTATGGAGAATCAGTCTCGAGGAGGATCCTTTCCAGAGGTATGTCCTTGACTGTTTCAGCGATTCCTGCCTTCTTGTAGGTGAGCACACCTCCGATGCCGATGTACCAGTCGCCGAGCTTCTGGAGCTCGCGGTAGGTTTCGGCACTGCCGCTGTAGGCATGGAATACGCCCCTGAGTGCGAGGTGCTTGCACTCTTTCAAGACGTTGATTATCAGTTCTGTAGATTCTCGTGAGTGAATGATGACAGGCAGGTCCAGACGGTCAGCCAGCTCCAGCTGAAGGCGCAGTGCTGTCTGTTGTTCCTTTATGAATTCCTTGGACCAGTAGCAGTCCATTCCGATCTCTCCGATGGCATATATCTTTCTGTCAAGCCATCTTTCCATCTCTTCCATTTCCTTTTCCCATCCGGCATCGATCGAGGTAGGGTGGAGGCCCAGGCAAGGGAATACGGTTCCTTCGTGCCTGCCGGCCATCGCGAACATCGCTTCACGGCTCTGAGAATCTATATCGGGGAATATGAGCTTGGTTACTCCGGCTTCGACGGCCCTGCTGACCGCAGAGTCGTATTCGCCATCGAAAGCCTCATCGTAGAGATGTGCATGTGTGTCAATGAATTCCATATTATCGTCATGACGTATCCGACAAATGTAGGAAAAATTATTGAATAATTTTACCGATAGAGCATCTTTGAAGCAGATCCACTGAGATGAAGCCGTCCATCTCAAGCGCCCCTGCCAGCTGTGCCGCCTTCGAATAGCTGACGGTGAGTTTTTCGGCAAGTTCCTCTATAGTGATTCCACGTTCTGACCTTATGATGGAGATGGCGGCGACAACCTGTGATGCGAATTCCGTATCGCAGCCATACTTCTGTGCAACCGCATCCTTGAATGACACTTTCCCTCTTTCCCTGCCTTTCTCGAGTCCGAGGCTGTCCAATAGCTCGTCCACTGAGGTGAGCGGTTCGGCTATCTTGCTCTTTATCAAGAAATTGCATCCCTGCGATCGTAGGTCGTCCACTCTTCCCGGCAAGGCATAGACATCCCTGTCGTAAGAGAATGCCAGACGTGATGTCATCATTCCTCCGCCTTTGATCTTCGATTCGATGAGTATGGTCGCGTCGCTCAGGCCTGCAATTATCCTGTTCCTCCTGAGGAAATGGATGGCCAAAGGAGCTGTGCCGGGAGGGTAGTCGGTGACTAAAGCGCAGCCTTCCGTATGGTAAAGCCTTTCAGCAAATTCCTTGTGCCTCCAGGGATATATGGCTTCAGGCCCGGTGGCCATTACGCCAATGGTCGGTACGCCCTCTTCGATGGCTGTCCGATGGGCATAGAAGTCCGTGCCGAGGGCGAGCCCGCTCACGATGACGGGCTTCGAGCCGCTGGCAGCCATCCCTCTTACCGTCTTCTCGCACCATTCCTTCCCATACGGGGATATGTCCCTTGTGCCCACGACGGCTATCCGAGGCTCCGGCTTCCATAATTTTTCAAGGGGTGTGGTGGTCCTGACATATAATCCGACCGGCGCATCAGGGCATTCCTTCAGCAGCCCCGGATAGTCCGGCTCTGTCCATCCTGTAAATAAAATGTCTGACCCTTGAAGGCGGCTCAGCTCTTCCGCAGCCTGGTCCACCGCTGAGGAGGCAATCAAGTCGCGATACTTGGAATGCGGCCCGAGGAGACCGTCGATGTCTTCGGGGCTGAGACGGAACACTTCGGCTGCGCTTCCGAGGTGGCTGATGAGGGCAAGGGCGACCTTTGGGTCGAAGCCGAAAATGCGGTTCAGTGCGCAGAGACTTGCTTTTTCTTCAAAATTTTCCATGCCCCAAAGTAAAATGAAAATCGGCTTCCCGAACTGGCCGGAAAACCGATTTTTATCTTTTTTAAAGAAACTTTTTCTGTTTCTTTAAAGTTTTGTCGAATTTTTAACGTTCATCAGATGATGAGGAGAGCATCTCCGTAAGGACCGAACTTGTAGTCCATCTCGAGAGCTGTCTTGTACGCCTTCATCACGTTCTCGTAACCTCCGAATGCGGCCACTGACATGAGCATTGTCGAGCCTGGACGGTGGAAGTTTGACACGATTGCGTTAGGAATTGCGAATCTGTGAGGAGGGAAGATGAACTTGTTGGTCCATCCGTCGTAAGGAATCACCTCGTCGTTTGTGGTTACATAAGTCTCCAGGGCTCTGATTGTAGTGATGCCGACTGCAAGAACTTTGTTGCCTGCCTTCTTTGTCTTGTTGATGATCTCTGCTGCCTCTTCGGAGATGTCGAACTTCTCTGAATCCATCTTGTGCTTTGAAAGGTCTTCAACGTCCACCTCTCTGAAGTGACCGATACCCATGTGGAGGGTAATGAATGCCTTGTTGATGTCCTTGAGGATCATTCTGTTGAACAGCTCGCGACTGAAGTGGAGACCTGCTGCAGGGGCTGAAACCGCACCTTCGTGCTTTGCGAAGATGGTCTGGAAATTCTCTGCATCCTCCGGAGTCACGTCCTTCTTCACCCAGCTTGGGATCGGTGTCTGGCCGAGTCCGAAGAGGGTTTCCTTGAAGTCCTCGTAGCTTCCGTCATAGAGGAAGCGGAGTGTGCGGCCTCTTGAAGTGGTGTTGTCGATCACCTCAGCAACAAGGCTCTCGTCTTCTCCGAAGTAAAGCTTGTTTCCTATACGGATCTTCCTGGCAGGATCTACGATCACGTCCCAGAGTCTCTGCTCGCGGTTGAGCTCTCTGAGGAGGAACACCTCGATGTCAGCACCTGTCTTCTCCTTGTTTCCATAAAGTCTTGCAGGGAAAACCTTGGTGTCGTTGAGCACGAATGTGTCGCCTTTGCCGAAATAGTCGATGATGTTCTTGAAAAGCTTGTGTTCGATTTCTCCTGTTGCCTTGTGGAGTACCATGAGTTTGGCCTCATCACGCCAGTAAGACGGCTCTGTAGCGATCTTTTCCGCAGGGAGATTGAACTGGAATTGAGAGAGTTTCATAATTATATTATCTTGTCTTATCTTATATTCGCAAAAAATACACTAGATTATACGGTTTTTCAGCGGTTTTGTTTCACTTTGACAAGATTTTTTGCAAAAATCATATTTTTGCTTCCCTGAACACTTCCACAATCGAAGGATAAGTGTTCAGAAGACAGGCCGGAAGGCTTGACTTTGCGACCCATGCAGCTTTGGTTATGTCCTCCTCGCGCTGAGGGGTGAGGTCGGTCGGGTCAGTGTACAGCATGTCGTACCAGTAGGTGTGCTTGAGATGCCATATGTCGTCCCTTCTGTAGCAGTGGTCTGTAATGCAGATCAGGTTCCGGAGTTCGAGTTCATATATACCTGTCTCCTCCTGAACTTCGCGCAGTGCTGTCGTTTCGATCGGCTCCCCGGGGTCCTGATGCCCTTTGGGCAGGTCCCAGAGGCCGTTTCTGCTGATAAGCAGGAAATCGCCTCTGCGGTTTGAGACGAGGCCGCCGCCGGCGTTCACCTCCTTGAACTCGGCGCATATGCGTCGGTATGTCTCCTCTAGGTCATCGGTCGGTATGCACACCCTCTGGAGCGAGTCCGATGCCTCCACCATACCTACCAAAGTGTGTATGTCCAGACTCTCTCCGAGCCTGAACTGCACTGCGTTAGGGTCAGCCAGAGACGGGTCGTCCGGACTGCAGATGATTATGCATCTCTTTTCGAAGTATATCTTGTGCATTTGACCTTTTATTTTATTAACTTTGCACGGAATGTGCCGATGTGACTGCATCTTGGTGCAAATATAGGCAGAAGAACTGAAAAACAATAAAAACAGATTAATTATGGAATCAATTGAAAAAGCAGTTGCGAAGTCCCTTTTGGACATCAAAGCCGTAATGTTGAGACCTGAGAACCCATTCACTTGGGCTTCCGGATGGAAATCACCGATATATTGTGACAATAGAAGAGTACTTTCGTATCCAGCAATACGCGAAAACATCTGCCGCTGGATGGCTGACATCATCAATGAGAAGTATCCTGATGTTGAGGTTATCGCAGGTGTGGCTACAGGTGCGATCGCGCACGGCTACCTCGTGGCTCATATGCTCGGCAAGCCGTTCTGCTATGTAAGACCGAAACCGAAGGATCATGGTACCGGATCGCAGATCGAGGGTATCCTTGAGCCGGGCTCAAAGGTTGTCATCGTGGAGGACCTCATCTCTACAGGTATGAGCAGCCTTGCGGCAAAGAATGCTCTTGTGACTGCAGGAGCAGACATTATGGGTATGGTGGCTATCTTCTCTTACAACTTCAACAATGCCCGCAAGGCATTCGAGGACGCGAATGTAGAGCTTACCACATTGTCTAACTATGACGCCCTCATCGAGGCTGCGCACGAGATCGGTTATGTGCAGGAGTCTGACATAGAGGTGCTGAAGCAGTGGAGATTCTCTCCTTCTACCTGGGGCAAGTAAGATGGCGGATTTCAAAAGTAAGAGAGCGGTTGTATCAAGGGCACCGTATGAGCTCTATATGGTCTTCGTGGACATGCGCAACTTCGTGCAGTTCCTCCCGGAAGACAAGAAGGCTGGAGTGAATGCAGACTATGACAGCATCCAGGCAGAGGTCCAGGGCTTCAACATCGGTGTCAGAGTAAAGGACAGGACTCCGTACTCAAAGATCGAATATATGGACGACGGAGCGCCTTTCAAGTTCCGCATCATCCTCCACTTCGATGCAGCTTCAGATCCGTACAAGACAGATTTTCAGATCGAGGTCGAAGCTGAACTGAACTTTATGATGAAGACTTTCCTCGGTGGAAAGATAAAGGACGCACTTGATAAGGTCGTGGATTCGCTTGTGGCTATGTCAGAGGGCAGGATGCCGGAGGGAGTGGATCCGTCGATGTATCCTGAAGGATTCGATCCTTCGTCATTCAAGTCGTAGCCGTCAATCCGGATTATGCAGATAAAGGAAACTTTCAGAAAATACTTGGAAGAGGCGATAGGGGGTGAGAAAGCCCTTGTCGCTTTTTCTGCTTTTGATTCACCGGCATCTGTGTCGGTACGCGCCAATCCTTTCAAGAAGGGCAGCTGCCCGCAGGGAAGGGAAGTGCCTTGGTGCAGCTTCGGACGTCTGCTGGACGAACGCCCGGTCTTTACTCTTGATCCTCATTTCCATGCGGGAACCTATTATGTACAGGATTCCTCGTCGATGTTTGTAGGTCATGCTTTCAGAGAGCTTCTCAAGTCGGTGGAAGTGCCTGCAGGAAGACCTGTCAGAGTGCTTGACCTGTGTGCGGCGCCGGGTGGCAAGACCACAGACTTGGCCGCTTCACTGAGAACAGCCTATGGCGACAACTTCCTGCTTGTTTCCAATGAGGTGATGAAGGCAAGGGCTGCTGTGCTGGCAGACAATGTGGCGCTCTGGGGAGACCCTAATGTGGCGGTAACGTCAGACGACCCAAGAGCATTCGCTGCTTTGGAGGGTTTCTTTGATATAATCGTGGCAGACGTGCCGTGCTCGGGCGAAGGAATGTTCCGAAAGGATGAGCAGGCTCAGCAGCAGTGGTCAGAGGATAATGTTGCGCTATGTGAAGCCCGCCAGAGAAGAATAATTGCTGACATGTGGCCGTCGCTTGCCAAAGGAGGCATCCTTATATATTCAACATGCACCTTTAATAATAAGGAGAACGACGGGAATGTCCGCTGGATAGCTTCCGAGCTGGGTGCGGATGTGCTTTTTGAGGACGATGTCCTGAATGCAGGCGAGGGAGTCATCAAGACAGCGTGCGGCTACAGCCTTGTTCCTGGCTTCGTCGAAGGCGAGGGACAGTACTGCAGTGCGCTGAGGAAGACCTCCGATTCTGTCGAGGTGGAGATGAAGGTGCGTCAGCGCTCGAAGCAGCCTAAGGGTAAGGAGGTGCAGCCTCCTGAAGGTCTCAAGAAGCTGCTTTCGTCAGAGGTGGTGCTGAGGGTCAAGGGCGAAATGGTCATAGCGGTGCCTGAAAATATATATCCATATATATATATGATCGAATCGGCCCTTCACCTGCTGGCTGCAGGCTGTGCCGTCGGTACTATGAAGGGTACGACGCTCGTTCCGGATGCGGACCTCGCTCTGTCGCTGATGCTTGCGCAGGATGCTTTTCCTTCGGCAGAGGTAGACCGTGAGACTGCATTGTCTTTCCTTCACAGGGACGCAATCGTGTTGAAGGATGCTCCTAAGGGATATGTGATCATACGCTATGAAGGTGTTCCTCTCGGTTTTGTGAAGAACCTTGGAAACAGATGTAACAATCTTCATCCGCAGGGAAGAAGAATCAGAATGGACATAAGATAATGAAAAGAATATTTGTGATATTGTCATTGCTGGCCTTCTGTGTGTCAGCTTCAGCGCAGACTGAGTCTGAGCGTTTTGAGCAGAAGTATGATCTTCTGGTTTCGCGACTCGGTCCTGCGGGAGTAGGTGTGCAGGTTGTACTGGACAACTGGCAGAAAGTGGATTCGACTAACGCGAAGATGCTCTTCGGGCGTTTCAGCTACTTCTTTACCAAGGCTCAGGATCCTCAGGTGGTGGCTAAGCCGACCAAGAAGTATCTTGGAATGGATCCGGTCCTGTCTCTCAAGGACAGCCTGGGCAATGACGTGTACTATTATCAGGAGAACATCTTTGATGATGAACTCTATGGTCAGGCTCTTGTTGCAGCAGACAAGGCTATCCGTTTCTGGCCTGACAGACTGGACTTCCGTTTCGTGAAGGCCAATGCCTACATCGCATACGAAAAGGAGAGTCCTGACATGGCACTGGCTTATCTCTTGGATCTCGTGGATGAGAACTCAAGCAGAAAGACAGCTTGGGACTATGAGGTGCTGGAAGTTGATGAGGACTTTTTCCCTGAAGCGATGCAGGAGTACTGCTTCAGTTTCTATAGTATCGGTACACCGGCTTCATACAATGCCTTCAAGACTTTGTCAGAAAGACTCAGCAAGGAGTTCCCGGACAATATGGGCTTCCTCTGCAACATAGGTTCGTACTATCTTGTGAACAAGGATTTCAAGTCTGCCCTGAAGTACTACGACAAGGTGCTCAAGAAGCATCCTGAGGACTACACGGCTCAGCAGAATGCCCTTCTGGCAGCAAGACGCATGAAGAACCTCAAGCTTGAGAAGAAATATCTTAACATCATCCTTCAGCACGGTTCCGAAAAGGACAAGCTGATGGCTAAAGGACGTCTGTCAGCAATGAAATAATGGATGCGTCGTTGTTCATAGCTCGAAAGCTTCGTTTCAAGAAGCGCATCGTGATGGTTTCCATCGCGGTGAGCTATCTTGTCATGATCGTTGCGGTGGCGGTTTCTTCCGGTTTCCGCAATGAGATCCGTTCCGGACTTTCAGCTGTGACAGGTGATGTGCGTCTTACTCCTCCCGATCTCAATGTCCTGGATGAAAGCAGACCGATTGAGAAGAATCCAGCATATCTCCAGTATGTCAAGGAGGTTCGTGGAGTAGATGAAGTGATACCTGTAATATACAGGGCGGGAATTGTAAAGAATGGTGAAAGCATCCACGGTGTGATGTTCAAGGGACTCCCTGCGCAGCAGCTCCAGGATGTACCGGACACTCTTTCACTGGGAGTGTCAATCCCTCGCAGGCTCGCTGAGATCTCCGGTCTGGAGGTGGGCGACAAAATGCTTTCTTACTTTGTCGGAAAAACAGTGAAAGCCCGTCAGTTCAATGTGGCGGCAATCCACGATGCCATAGTGGAAGTGGATCAGAAGCTGGTGGTGTATGCCTCGCTTGAGGATATGCAGAGGCTTAACGGCTGGTCAGAAGAGGAGGTCTCCTCTTTTGAGATTCTGCTTGATAAGGGTGCTGATGAGTTGGATATAATGTACTCCAACGGAGAGATAGGTGCTGTTGTAAATGCTTATGCAGACGAAGATCAGGAGACTGTAGTCGCCACTTCGTCGGTGGACACCTATCCTCAGCTTTTTGACTGGCTCAACCTCATTGACTTCAATGTGTTCTTTATACTTTTGCTCATGACAGTTGTGGCAGGCTTCAATATGATCTCAGGCCTGCTCATCATGCTGTTTGAGAATGTTTCGACAATAGGTCTGCTCAAGTCTCTCGGCATGACAGACAAAGCCATATCTAAAGTGTTCCTGTCAAGTGCATCTGTACTTGTCCTCAAAGGAATGGCGTGGGGCAACGGACTTGCATTCCTTTTCTGCTTGATACAGGGCGCGACACATCTTCTCAGGCTGAATCCTGAGAACTACTTCGTGTCGTTTGTTCCTGTAAATCTGGATCTGGGAATGGTACTGCTGGCAGACCTGCTGTCATTTGCAGTGATAATGGTTCTGCTGCTTATCCCTTGCGTATTTATCTCAAAGGTGGATCCTGCTGAGACAGTAAGAATGAAGTAAACTATCCGCGAGGACAGATGCGGCAGAATGCTTCATACAGAGACATGATGCTGTCGATGTATGCGATAGTCTCGTGACCCTGGAATTTGCCAAGCTTTACAGATGCCTCTTCAAGGATGGAATCCTCTCTCATCTCTGGGATAAGGTTCACGATTTCATCCCATTTGCGGTTGTCGATATTTCTTGATTCTGCAAAATTTCTACAGTCTGCAATTCTTCCTTCACCTGCGTTGTATGAGGCAAGGGTGAACTTGATCAGTTCCATCTGCTCGAAGCCTCCGTTGATATAGAGTCTCTGAAGCCTTTTCAAGTGGCTTGTTCCTGCCTTGATGTTTTCCTCAGGGTCGAGCAGGTCACTTACTCCGTAGTACTCGGCTGTACGAGGCATTACCTGCATAAGTCCTGTTGCTCCTCTGTGTGAGGTCGAGTTGATTGAGAATTTTGATTCCTGGTAGATTACCGCTGCGAGCATACGCCAGTCCCATCCCAATTCGGCTGCATACTTCTTGATGATGCTGTCGTATGGGCTGATCGTGTTGGACACAATGCCGTTTTCTGCTCGTCTTATAGGATTGTATACTCGAGAGTATTTCGCTTTTGTCTTGGAGTACTCCTCATTTGAGGTGATGTGGCTGATCCACAAATTTACCTGTTCGAGGTATTTGTCATCGCTTATGCCCCATACGGTGCGTTCGTCTACATTGCGTGACAACAGGATGTCCTCTGCTATGCTGTCATGGTCGTGCATGATCACGATGTCAGCCTTGCCGTTTCTAAGAGAATCCAGCCAGTTTTCCTTCTTTCCGGCAGTGATTATCTTGACCTCGCATCTGTTGTCATCAGCGAATTTCTCTGCCAGCTGATAATTGAAGCCTGCTTCAAGACCGTGTTTGCTGTACATGTCGTTGCAAAGGTCAATTACACAGACAATTTCCTTTCCGGCAAAAGCGTCTTCTGCATGTGCTCCGCTCATAGGCTTTCCTCCCTCAAACAGAGGAGTTGCAAAAACAATCGCAACTGCTATGAGCGTCTTGCCGAATCTTCTTTTAAGTTTTCCACTAAATTTCATTTTACACTACGTCTTTATCGCCTGCCGCCTTGAGCGCTAGGGCTTGGTCTCGAGCCTCCCGGTGAGACCTTGGCGGTAGTGGTACCACGTCCCGGCAACGTGTAGAACGGCCAGGTGATACCTAACTTAATAACTCTCTGCGGCGCTATGTATCCTGCCGCACTAAAATAATCTGCTGATTCATTAGGCCAGCCCATATTCACATTGACTGCCTTAACAAACACACACGCCCTCTTCCACTGTACATTTACGAATGCATCTATATAAGGGCAATTTCCAAATTCTTCCTTGTTCTGGTTGTGGAACACTCCAAGTACAGGGTTGTAGGCTGGCGCGTACCACTTGGTTGTGAATGTCGTATTCGCTCCGATCTGCATCTTCATAGCGTTCTTTACGACATCAAATTCAAAGTAATATCTCAAATTGAGAGCGAGCATCGGCAACGGCATGACGTCCTTGTTGGACGAAAGCTGGAACAGAGCGCGATTCTCAAAGTGCATCTTTCCAACATGGAAGTCCTTCCTTAATGAGGTCGACATCACACTCATAGGCTTGGTGTTCTGTCTTACTATGCCAAGGGTGTCATAGTAGATGTTGTTGGCAAGCAGGGCATAGCCGAATGTCGCTTCCATATCCCATCTAGGAATGTTGATTCCACCCTCGACCTTTGTGGTAGAGATCTTTCCGAAATCATTATCCCATTTGAAATGGTTTGTGAAAAGGTGCTGCTGATAGTAGTCAGGCTCTTTGAGGTTAGTCTCAAAGTGCCCCTTGAACTCTATAGGGCTCTTTCTGTCCTTTCGGAACGGATAGATCTTGAAGGTAGCGTTGGCGTTGAGGGTGAAGTCGTTGGCCTCATAACCAAGGAATGTATATTTTCCAAATGCGTCCCATTCGAGATACTTGTCGTACTGTCCTCTTGCACCTGAATAGAGGTACACCGAGTTCAGTATTGCATTGCTTGATCCCTCAATGTAATCTATTGGCTTGAATGTGTAGTAGTTGGCGAGTTTGTCACCAATTCCTACGTCAAGCTTTGAAACGATGCCGTCACTCTTCCATGGCTGGAGTCTTATGAAGAATCTGTTCTCAAACCTCATCACCCTCAGTGAGTCCATACTGTGGGTAGGGTTGATGTAGAACCTGTTTCCGTAGAACTCGCGGCCGAAGTCATCTGTGATGTTGTCTTCGTAGGTCTTTCTGAAGACAGAGTACTCGCTGCTGTGGCCGATGAATGCTGTTGTGATGTCGGAGTTCATCATCGCCGAGTCGCTTACAGCCTTGTTGTCTTCTGGCTTGGCGGCCTGGAGTTTCTCTCTCTCGATCTCTGCAAGTACGGCTGCAATGGCGAGTGTGTCCTCTCCGGCAAGAATGCTGTCACGGACGATCTTTATGCTGTCACGTCTCGCAGCTTCAATCTTCTCTCTCTTCTTGGCTTCCCTTACATTCTTGTCAAGGAATGTAAACGGAATCCTGTATGTCTGGTCGAGGAACAATGTGTTCTTCTTCAGTTTGTTGCTTGCGTTGCGCAGGTAGACCTCGATCTCTCGTGAGTCCACAGTGGTGTCACGGATCCAGTCTGTGTCTATCACTCCACCGTTTTCACTTCTTTCGATACGGTTGTAGATGTACCCTGTATGCATCACATACCTCTTGCCAAGGTAGTTGGCCGCCATCACTGCAGTTCTGTTGTCGGTGTCCTCTCTTCTGAGCATACCCTTACTTCCGAACTGACTGTACTCCAAGAAAATATTGAGCTCAGGAGTGATGTTCTGAGTGGAACGTACTCTGATGCTGGACTCTTCCTTATCCCTGTTGGCGAACAGTGTTCCCCAGTAGCAAAGCTCTGTGTATGGAGTCTTTGTGTTGAATTTAGGGAGGGTCTCGGGAGTGTACGAGTACAGGTCGTACGGAGTGTAGAAGATAGCGTTGTCTACCTCCTCTCTTTTGAAATAGTTGTAGAGCTGGGTAGGAGAGCCGATCACTCCGAGGTACGTCGCATTGACATCCTTCTTGTAGAATGGGTATTCAGTGAAGTTGTAGTTGAAAGATGTGTCCTGTTTTTCAAGGGCTATATTGTGGAAATAACGGTCGTGCTTCCACATGATGAGCCTCTTGTAATGCATCGAATCAGGAATTGCGAATGTTTCAAGAATACGCGGAGTTGCCTTTCTGATGCTGTCCTTGCGTGTCTGGATGCTGTCCTTGATTTCTGCCTTTCTGTTAGCTGCTGCAATCAGGGCAGGGAGCTTCTGTTCGTTGTCGTACTTCTTTCTCTCCATTCTTGAGAGGGAAGCATACCATGCGTCGAATTTTGCTTTTGCAACTTCTGTAGAGTCCTTCAGATAGAGGGAATCAAGCTTCATAAGCTCAAGGGTGTCGCCAGCCATCAGGAGCGAATCTCTTACTTCCGCTCTTGTAGTAGAGTCCTTGACAGCGATATAATACTTGTAGAAGAATGGGTCTGTGTCTCTGAGTGAATCAGGAATCTTGATGGTGTCTCTTGCTGTAAGGAACAATGTCATCACAGTGTCAGACTGTAATGAGTCAATAGCCAATGTGTCGGTTGCAAGTGTGTCAACTATAAGAGAGTCAGTGCTTTGCATAGATGCAGCCAGGGAGTCCACCTTCAATGAGTCAATGGTAGTGGAGTCAGCCTGGCTGATAAGTGCAAGAGAATCGGCAAAGTTGAAAATCTTTGCCGACCTGTGCAGGTCGATACCGAAAGACTGGACTGCTGCAAGGAGCACAATCGCGGTCGGTACCCATATTTTCGCCATCAAATTCTTCATAACAAGACGGCAAAGGTACGAATAATTATTTATAAATCAATAACTATGCCCTTTGATGCCATTTCTTCGAGGGCTTTGAGGTGGCCCTCAGATGTTACGTAAGCGACGCAATTCTTTAGAAGGTGTACTTTGAAGCCGGCCTTCTGAAGGTCTTCGCATGTGTTTTTGACGCAGAATTCTGTAGCTATACCGCAGACATAAACGTCCGTCGTGTCCAACAGTTCCAGAATCTCACCCAACGACTGCTCCGCACTGTTGAGCGCCTCAAAACCTGAGTACTGCTCAGCTTCTTTGCAGCAGCCCTTGTCGAATGTCAGTTCTTCACGGACGTATGGAATGAGCTCTTCGTGGATCTCACCTCCGTGAGTTCCGGCTACGCAATGCGCAGGCCATGTGCCGCCGAAGCCGGAAAAAGAACAATGGTCAGCCGGATGCTGGTCGCGGACAAACAGGATAGGGAAGGTGTCGAGGATTTCGTGCTCCTCTCCGCCCTGACCTTTGGTCAGCTTGTCAATCTGTTTCAAGGTCTCCTTGACTGCGTTCTCGGCATTCTGACACGCGAGTGTGCCGTCGATAAAGTCGTAGAGCATGTCCACGACAACTAATGCGCTGTTTTTCATTATTTGAAATTCTTTATTTCCTGGGTGAGTCGGGTTATGATGCCCATTTTGAGGTTGTAGAGGTCGTCTGAGATGTCCACTTTATAATAGTGCGGGTTAATGAGACGACGCTCGCTTGGGCTGAAATGCATCAAGGTGCTGTTATAATAGGCCTTCTTCTCCACGAGGGTGTACTTCTTAGCGCAGTTTACGCCATTCTCGATCACCTTCTTCTGCATCACATAGTACTTGTAGTTGCCCTCCTCAAAGGTCTTGGTCTTGTACCTGTCGTACTCGTCACAGATAGTGAATGTCTTGCCTGCCTCTATGAGTTTGCTGAGCTCATCTCCTCTGAGACAAGTGACGTCCGCTTTGAAGATCTCACCCTTTGAAGGATCGTCAATCATGATTCTGTAAGTGATCTGGTAGCCCGGGTTGATGAGTTTTATCTTGTCCTCCGAGCGTTTCAGTACAGCCTCTCCATCTATCTGCACAAGCTTGTAGACATTGCCGAAGCAAGGGGCAGCCTTGCTTGTTGCGATCGCGTCACCTACTCCGTATGAGTCGATGCAAGCTCCCTGGCGCTCCAGGTCGGTAATGAGATACTCGTCCAATGAGTTGGTAGCGAATATTTTACATTCCTTAAGGCCGTTTTCATCCAGATAGTTGCGGCACTCTATAGAGAGATAAGCAAGGTCTCCGCTGTCGAGTCTGACACCATAGCCTCCTTTGTAGCTGTCGTCAATGCCGTTGTCCTTGAATGCCTTCACTGCATTGCGCACACCGCATTTGAGGGTGTCATAGGTGTCAATGAGGAGGATGAGCGGTTCGCCCTTATGTGTCTTGATGTAGGTGTCGAAGGCCTTATACTCGCCTGCTACGCTGCAGCCGAATGCAGTGACATAGCTGTGAGCCATCGTGCCGGAAGAACCATAGTCGTTCATGACTCCGGTGAGGATGTTGGAAGTAGTCTGGCATCCTGCAATCAGAGCGGCCTTCGCTCCGAATGTCGCGGCCCAAGGGCCGTGCGCCCTTCTCGAACCGAACTCGCTGACAGGCCTGTTAGTCGCTCGGCATACTCTTGACGCCTTAGTTGCAACCGCCATTTGATGGTTCATGATGCAGAGCATAGGAGTCTCGAGCACCTGGGCCTCGATGAGAGGTCCCTCAATTATTATGATCGGCTGGTTAGGGAAAGCAATTTCTCCCTCACGCATTGCGTAGATGGTGCCGGTGAATTTCATTGAAGACAGATAGCCTCTGTACTCCGCATATTCTTCTCCTGGAAGGAACTTCTCGAAGAAGACAGGATCCATGTTTCCGAGGTTCGCCACCATTTCGATGACCTCGTCGGTGCCGCTTACCACAGCCCAGTTGTTGTTTTCAGGAGCTTTCCTGTAGAAAAGGTTGAATACGGCGGTCTGATCCTTCATTCCGCTGTCAAAAAAGGATTTTCCCATTGTGTACTGGTACTTGTCCGAACAGTATGCGTAGTTCAACATAGCTATAACGCAGTTTCGCAAATATAAAGTTATTGACCTGAAGGTCTCAAATAATATGTATAAATATATCCTACAAATTTAATTTTTTTGTTTGACAAATTCGTAAATTCGCAAAATATATGGAAAATTTATTCACGGCATATTTCGGCGTCGAGCCGCAGTCCTGCGAGCCCCTGTCGGGTTCGGGCAGCAACCGACGCTATTTCAGGCTTTCTGCGGAAGGCCGCTCGTGCATGGGAGTCATCGGAACAGACGCCCGTGAGAACAACGCATTCATCAAACTGGCAGAGCATTTCCGCTCGAAAGGTATAAATGTACCGCAGGTGTATGCTGTCTCTGAGGACGGTATGACCTACATCCAGGAGGATCTTGGCAGCAGGATGCTTTCGGATGATGTGGCAGCAGCTCTTAAGGAGGGTGGCTACTTTCCTGAATCGCCAGTGGTAGAGCTCTTATGCAGGACAATGTCCAAGCTTCCGACCATCCAGTTCAAGGGTGCAGAAGGTCTGGACTTTTCAGTGTGCTACCCTCAGCCGGCCTTCGACCATCGTATGGTGATGTTCGACCTGAACTACTTCAAGTACTGCTTCCTCAAACCGAGTGGACTGGAGTTTGACGAAACCCGTCTCCAGGATGAATTTGAAAGCCTCGCTCAGGATCTGCTGGAGGACTCGGGCAACACTTTCCTCTATCGAGACTTCAACGCACGAAACGTGATGATCAAGGATGGTGAACCATATTTCATCGATTTCCAGGGAGGCCGCAGAGGCCCGATATATTACGATGTGGCATCATTTGTCTGGCAGGCGCGATTCCGTTATCCTCAGTGGCTGAAGGAAAAGATGATCGAGAGCTATCTCGAAGCTCTTAAAGAATATACAGACGTCGATCGCAGAAGATTTGACGACCGACTCCGTCTGTCCGTCCTTTTCAGGACCCTTCAGGTCCTTGGAGCCTATGGCTTCAGAGGCCTTGTCGAGCAGAAGGCGCAGTTTGTAGTCAGCATAGCACCGGCCTTGGCCAACCTTAAGGAACTGATTGCAGAGCCGTTTGATGCCTATCCGTATCTTATGGACGTCTTGGGCGGTTTGACACGTCTTCCACGTTTTGCTGAAGATGTTGCCCACGAAGGCACTCTCGAAGTCAAGGTCTACAGCTTCTCCTACAAGAAAGGCATCCCTCAGGATATGTCAGGCAACGGTGGCGGATATGTCTTTGACTGCAGGGCTATCCACAATCCGGGAAGGTACGAACCGTACAAGAAACTTACAGGACGCGACGAACCCGTGATCAGATTCCTCGAAGATGACGGTGAGATCACAGAGTTCCTGAATCATATATATGCGATTGTGGATTCCCACGTCGAGAGATATATCAGACGCGGTTTTTCAAACCTGATGATGAGCTTCGGCTGCACCGGCGGCCAGCACCGCTCGGTTTATAGTGCGGAGCATGTGGCTCACCACATCGCTGACAAGTACCCTCATGTACGCGTCCGCCTCATCCATAGAGAACAGAATATTGACGAAACGCTATGAAGACAATGATATTTGCTGCGGGACTTGGAACCAGGCTCAAACCGCTTACCGACACTCTTCCTAAGGCCCTAGTGCCCGTATGCGGCAGGCCCCTCATTGAGCTTACCCTTGAAAAACTGCGCGGTGCAGGATTTGAGGAGGCTGTGGTGAACGTCCATCATTTTGCCGATAAGATCGAAGGATGGCTTGCAGAGCAGGACTGGATCTCTTCAGAGTCAGAGGAAGGAAAGATGCTGGTGCAGGTCAGTGACGAAAGGAATCTGCTTCTGGAAACAGGAGGAGCAGTGCTCCACGCAAAAAAGTATCTGGAAGGCTGTGGCCATTTCCTCATCCACAATGTGGACATCCTTTCAAACTGTGATCTGAACTGGCTTATGTCTCAGGTCAGACCAGACGCTCTGGCTACCCTGCTTGTCAGCAACAGAAAGTCTTCAAGGTATCTTCTTTTTGATCCGGACACAATGAGACTTGTAGGCTGGATGAATGAAAAAACGGGAGAGAGACGCTTTGCAGGACCTCACGTAAAGGAAGAAGAATGTCTTAAGCTGGCTTTTTCCGGCATACACATAATGTCCGACCAGGTGCTCGATGTGATGGAAAATTATGCACGTGACCGAGGTTTGTACGCAGAATCAGACACGCCGCGCTTCCCGGTAATGGACTTTTACCTGAATATATGCCACCTATATAATATATATGGAGTGTGCTCAGATGACCTCCATCTCGTGGATGTCGGCAAACTGGACACACTCGCAAAAGCTGAAGAATTTATAAAGACTTTATAAAATGAAATTTTTAGGTAACCTCTTATGGCTCATCCTGGGCGGTCTCATCATCGCCTTCTATTATTGGATTGTAGGCCTCTTGTTCTGTATTACCATTGTAGGAATTCCTTTCGGAGTGCAGCTCTTCAAGATCGGAGGCTTTGCACTGTGGCCGTTCGGCCGCGAGGTGCAGCCTGACACAAACGACACCGGCTGCCTGGCCATCCTCATGAATGCTCTCTGGATCGTCCTTGGCGGTATCGAGATCGCCTTGTTGCACATCTCCCTGGGTCTTGCGCTCTGCGTGACCATCATCGGTATCCCGTTCGGCCTCCAGCACTTGAAAATGGCCCTCCTCGCAGTAGTTCCATTCGGCAAAAAGATCGTGTAAGGATTATAATGGCCACTCGTCTTTATCAATTATAATCCTTGAGCCTATATGTCCATTGGTGGAATCTCGTCGCAGTTGCTTCTTGCTCCTTCCTTTTTAGGAATGCCTGCAAGAATCACCACAGTACTTACAAGGAAGAGCACCGCCGCAATGTAGATACATGTGTACTTCCAAGGACAAAGCACCTCCATAAAGTTCTCTGCATCAGCTAAAGACGGCACCTTGCTGATCATAAGGGCAAAGGTGTTGTTCACGAAATGCATAAGCATTGTGAGCTTCAATGAGCCAGTCTTGTAGTAGACATAGCCAAAGAGGAGTCCGAGCAGGAATGCCGGAATAGCCTGCCAAGGATTCATGTGCAGGATTGCAAAGAAAGCTGCAGACACGGCGATCGCCACAGCAGGACGGGTCTTCTGGAGAAGGCCTCTCAGCACGATACCTCTGCAGAGCCATTCCTCAAAGAACGGAGCAAAAATTGACACCGACAGGAAACTTACCCAGACAGGGCCATCCATCAGTACATTCATTGCCTGTTCGAGTGCTTCAGGCATAGGCGGGAGCCATGCGCTCAGAGGCTCAGCTGCGAATGCTGCAGCAAGTGTAGCGATCGAAACGATGACAGCCATCCAGAATCCTCCGCGCTGGCCGAAATGATTGCTGTCAAGAGCATATCCGGACTCAAATATGTTGGCTCTGCGGCTCTGCACAGATGCATATATCATCGGTGGAACAAACATCAAAGGATAAGAAATGATGTTGCCGTAGGTTGCTGCCGATTCTGGATATATGAGGGTGAACGGCATCAGTACCAATATTCCTATCACCGCTCCTATGCCGAATAAAAGCAGCATCATCATCATTCCGCCGAATCCAGGCAGATAATGAGAGTAGTTTGAAAGCAGGTCGTAGTTTGCTCGACCCTTGTGTCTTTTGATGAATCCCATGTTATTTATTGTATAAAGGTGTCGGATAAATGCCCTGGTCTGCGAACTCCTGGAACTTGGCTACAACTCCCGGTCTGTCCTCCTTGAAAGTCACGCCGAACCAGCGTGACGGAGTTGTGAGCAGCTCTGTTCTGCCTGTGCCGTCTGCTATCATGCAGTCGATGGCATAAGGGATATAGTATTCAGCTTTGAGCTCGTTGATATTCTTCTCGAGGAACTTCTCGAATATGGCCGCACTCTTGGTGAAGTAGTCAGGAGTGAAGCCCCACATGTTCATAGAACAGAGAGCCTTGCCGTCCACTTCCACCTTCTCGCCGGTGATGCTGTTCTCGCCGTACACCTTGCCGTCCTCCGCTCTTGCGATCTTATGATGTTCCACGACTTCGGTGAGGATGCCGTTCTCATCGGCCTTGCACAGACCTCTTGACACTCCGCCTGACTCTGAGAGTGTGTTCTCAAGCTGGAATCCCACCAGGCAGTACTCGCCTGTGGTACTCTCGTGTGCCTTGAGCCAGTCAGCAAGTACCTTGAAGGAATCCTTGCCGTAGTAGTCGTCGCCGTTTATAACAGCGAAAGGCTCGTTGATGGCCTCCATACCCATAAGGACAGCATGTGCTGTGCCCCAAGGCTTCTCTCTTTCTGGGTTCAATGTGAACTGAGCAGGAATCTTTGTCAGCTCCTGAGTAACGAACTGGAACTGGAGTGGCTCACCGTCAACGCACTTTACGTTGCTGTACTTCTCCTTAACAAGCTGTTCCATCTGCTCCTTGAAGTACTCGCGTACGATGTACACGACCTTTCCGAAGCCTGCCTGAACAGCGTCATATATAGAATAATCGATGATGGTCTCTCCAGAAGGGCCGAGGCCGTCCATCTGTTTCAATCCGCCATAGCGGCTTCCCATACCAGCCGCAAGCACTAAAAGTGTAGGTTTCATATTAGCCGAAATTTAAGTTTTGTCAATTTGTGAAATTGCTATTGCAAATTATCTTTCAAATTTAACTAAATTTGTCGGACAATCACGATAAATAATAGATATTTTGGGAAAGATTAAAGATATGCTCAAGGACGAAAGAAAGAGATTCTTTCTTATCGTATCTGTCTGTACTGTTGTCTTTTTGGGCATCAAGCTCATCGGCTCTACAGGTACAATAACTCATTGGATCAAGGCCAAGGCAGAGATCCGTCGTCAGGAAAAGCAGATGGAACAGTACCGTCGCGAGATCGAGGCGATGGACAAGGACATCAACGAACTGAAGAACAACAAGGACTCATTAGAAAAATTCGCCAGGGAACAGTTTCATTTCGCTGCCCCTGACGAAGATGTCTATCTTATCAAAGATTAAATATTTACAGTTTTCCTAGAATCCTGTGTAAGAGCTTGGAGTGATCACTCTGAGCTCTTCTTTTACCTCCTCGGACACTTCGAGAGTCTCGATGAACTCTGCGATGGTCTCAGGGTTGATGCCTGCGCCTGTACGTGTGAGAGCCTTGAGGGTCTCGTATGGGTTAGGATAGTTCTCTCTGCGGAGGATGGTCTGGATTGCCTCTGCCACGACTGCCCAGTTTCTTTCAAGGTCTGCTGCAATCGCTGCCTCGTTGAGGATGAGCTTTCCAAGTCCCTTCTTCAATGAGTTCAATGAGATCATCGAGTGAGCGAGAGGCATACCGATGTTGCGGAGAACTGTAGAGTCTGTGAGGTCTCTCTGAAGTCTTGAGATAGGGAGCTTCATCGAGAGGTGAGTGTAGAGTGCGTTTGCAACTCCGAAGTTACCCTCTGCATTCTCGAAGTCGATAGGATTTACCTTGTGAGGCATTGCAGATGAACCGACCTCTCCAGCCTTTACCTTCTGACGGAAGTACTCCATAGAGATGTATGTCCAGATGTCGCGTGCGAAGTCGATGAGGATGACATTGATTCGGCGGAGGCAGTCAAACAACGATGCAAGGTTGTCATAGTGCTCGATCTGTGTTGTAGGGAACGATCTCTGAAGACCGAGTGAAGCTACGAACTGGTTGCCGAATGAGATCCAGTCTACTGCAGGATATGCTACCTTATGAGCGTTCATGTTACCTGTTGCGCCACCGAACTTTGCAGGGTAGGTGAGGGCTGAGAACTGGCGGATCTGCTCCTCAAGACGTACAGCGAAGACGTTGAACTCCTTGCCTACGCGTGTTGGAGAAGCCGGCTGGCCGTGAGTCTTTGCGAGCATAGGGATGTCCTTCCACTGCTCTGCCATGTCCTTGATAAGGCCGAGGACCTCGTTGAGGAGTGGCATGAAGCTTTCTTCTATAGCCTCTTTGAATGAAAGAGGAACTGAAGTGTTGTTGATGTCCTGTGAAGTGAGACCGAAGTGTACGAACTCACCCCACTTGATGATGTCCATCTCCTTGAAGCGGTCCTTGATGAAGTACTCTACAGCCTTTACGTCGTGGTTTGTGACCTTCTCGATTTCCTTCACCTTGGCTGCATCCTCAGGTGTCATGTTCCTGTAGATGTCTCTGAGCGCCTCAAACTTCGAGTGGTCGAAGTCCGCGAGCTGCGGAAGAGGAATCTCGCACAATGCGATGAAATACTCGATCTCTACGCGAACACGGTACTTGATGAGTGCGTACTCGCTGAAATATTCTCTAAGTGGTTCTGTCTGACGCGAATAGCGTCCGTCGATAGGCGATACTGCCAAAAGTGAATTGAAATCCATATCGTAAGAGTTTCTTGTTGTTCGGTTTATCCACGCAAAGATAATGTTTTCCTCCGTATTCGCCAATCACATTTAAATTTTATCTATCTTTGCATAGATAACTTAACGATATAATCATACAACTATGCTGACAGTACTCGAGGGCCTTGACGGAGCCGGCAAATCTACTCAGGTGAAAAAGCTCCGCGCCTATCTGGAGGGCGTTTTCGGCTCTTTGGAATATATACATTTCCCACGTTATGATGCTCCGGTCTACGGCGACCTCATCAGCCGTTTCCTCAGGGGAGATTTCGGAGATAATTCATCAGTTCATCCACAGCTTGTTGCTCTTCTTTTTGCTGAAGACAGACACGGTGCAGCTCCTGAAATGAAGCGTACGCTTGCTGGAGGTGGCGCAGTCCTCTTGGATAGATATGTGTACTCGAACATCGCTTACCAGTGTGCCAAGCTTGCAGATAAAGAGGCTGCAGCTGATCTGCGCGAGTGGATCTTCAACACTGAGTACGGACAGTTTGACCTTCCGAAGCCCGATCTCAACATCTTCCTTGATGTGCCTATCAGCTTTGTGGAGAAGAAGCTTACTGCAAACAGAGCAGGCAATGACAGAGAGTATCTCGGCGGTGCTCAGGATATTCACGAGGCCGACATCGAGTTCCAGAAGAGGGTACGTGACATCTACAGGGAGCAGTGCCTGAAGGATCCTAAGTTCATCCGCATTGACTGCAGTGATGAAAACGGCTGCATGCTGCCTCCTGACACGATTTTTGAAAAGATCCGTGAAGTTGTGGATCAGGCCGTAAAGAGACTGTATCCGTCACTTTAATTGTTTGAAAATGAAGTATGTAGTTCAGCGTTTGAAGCGCTTCTGCGGATATATTGCAGGCTTCGTGTTTTTTGTCGGAGGCCTTTTGAAGCTTGTCGACCCTGTCGGTGCCGGCTTGGTTATGGACAGCTATTTCGACTTTCTTCATTTGGGATTCCTGTCTCCGTTGGCAAAGTTCATCGGAGTAGTTTTCGCCCTTGTGGAGACAGTGGCCGGAGCGGCTCTCATTACAGGAGTGTGGCGTAAGGTGTCTGGTCTCATCGCCCTTTCCCTTCAGGTGTTTTTTACGATTCTCACAGCTCTTCTGGTCATATTCAAGCCGGAAATGGATTGCGGCTGCTTTGGTGAGGCTGTAGAGATGACTCACATGCAGACATTCCTGAAGAACATACTTCTTCTTGTCCTGCTTCTGGCATACACTCTTCCGCTTAAGTATTTAGGAAAGCCGAAGAAAAAGAAATATGTCTCTTTCGGCGTCGTGACTGTCTCTGTAGTTGCTTTTGCTGTATACTCGTGGCTTTATATTCCTATGGTAGACTTTACCGATTACAAGCCGGGAGTCCAGCTTCAGGCAGTGGAGTCAGATAGTCAAGGCGACATGTATGAGGCTGTGTTTGTGTATGAGAAGGACGGAGAGAGCCAGGAGTTTGACTTGGAACATCTTCCGGATTCTACCTGGACCTTTGTTGAGGCTAAGACGAGGATGAAGGATGGTGTGTCTGAAAGGATACCTCTGTCCATCACAGATGCCGACGGTCAGTACCGTGACGAATTGGCTGCAGACGGACGTGTTATGCTGATCTCAGTTTATGACACAGATGCCAAACCGGCATTCTGGAAGAAGACTGCAGAAGAACTCAGACTTGTAGAGCAATTCGGTTTCACACCTCTTCTTTTGATTGCCCCTTCATCAGAAGATATCATCCCTTCTCTTGCTGAGGCAGATCAGACAGACATCTTGAAATGGGTGTACTTCTCGGACTATAAGACTATCATCACTCTCAATCGTTCCAACGGAGGTATGACCTATCTCAATGACGGAACCATCATCCGTAAATGGGCACGCAGAGCTTTACCGGTTGAGTCTGAGCTGAAGGAGCTTAGTGAGTCTGATTCATTTGAGACCGAAATAGACACAGCTACATCCCGCTCCCTTACATTCCAGGGCTTCCTCCTTTATGTCTTCGCTATAATGCTGCTTCTCTAATATGACAGGGGGAAAGCACATCGATATAATGGCCATCGTCAATCTGACTGATGACTCGTTCTATGCTGCAAGCCGCTGTGACCTGGATTCCGTGGTCGCAAGGGTCGGTCGGTTCATATCCGAGGGTGCCACTATCATCGACTTCGGCGCCTGCTCGACCCGTCCTGGTTCGATGCCGGTAGGCGAGGACGAGGAATGGCGACGCCTGGAGCCGGCCCTTAGGGCCGTAAGGGAGGCATATCCTTATATCCCTATATCGGTTGACACATATTGGGCGTCGGTGGTTGAAAGGACATATGGCCTTATTGGCGATTTCATTGTCAATGACATATCTGCCGGAAATATGGATCCGATGATGCTCCCGACCGTCGGTCGCCTGGGACTGACATATATAGCTATGCATATGAAGGGAACACCTGCGGATATGCAGGATCAATGTGTATATGAGGATGTCGCTGAGGAGGTTGCGGAGTACTTCCGCGAATTTGCCGCCAAGGCAAAGGAGCACGGCATAAGCCGATGGATCCCGGATCCTGGCTTCGGGTTCGCAAAGACTCTGGATCAGAATTATGCCCTGATGAGAGATCTGTCCAGACTGGACTATCCGGAACTTCTGGTCGGAGTTTCCCGCAAAAGCATGGTCTACAAAGCATTGGGCATCACCCCGGAAGAATCCCTACCGGCAACCCAGCTCCTCCACCTCCACGCCCTGAACAACGGCGCAACCATCCTCCGCGTCCACGACGTCGCCGCCGCAGCCCACACAGTGGCCATCTGGCGCCGTCTCAGCTTATAGTTCCGGTTTTGTTTTTATGGCTTCCTTTAGGGCGGCTATTCTTTTGCTGTCGCTTGGGTGGGTGCTCAGGAAGTCGTTTGTGTTGCCAGATTTGCCTCCGAGCATCTTTTCCCAGAATGCAGGTGCTGCGTTGACGTCATAACCTGCAATGTCCATTATATACATACCGATCTTGTCGGCTTCATATTCGTGCTTTCTGGAATATGGGAGCAGGAAGCCAGCCTGTGATCCGATTCCGAATCCGAGGTCAAAAAGGGTCTGGACTGTTGAGCCTTTCTTGTTTCCGATTATTTCGCTGGCTGCGTTTCCGATGATGTTCAGAGCTGACTGCTGGCTCATTCTTTCGTTGCCGTGCTTGGCTATGGCGTGGGCCATTTCGTGTCCCATCACGACTGCTATGTAGTCTGGTGTGTCGGCATATTTCAATATGCCTTCATAGAATACGATCTTTCCTGACGGCAGGCAGAATGCATTCACTTCGTTGGATTCTACCAGCTGGAACTCCCAGTTGAGGCCCTTGAGGGCACTGCTCATCTTGTGAGAGTTCATATATGCCTCGAGAGCTGACACCATCTTGTCTCCGATGCCCTTGAGCATTTGAGTCGCTTCCGCATCTTTGGATATCTTGGCTGTGCTCATGAATTCTGAATACGACTGATCCGACAATGCAGTGATCTCGCTGTCAGAGAAAAGGAGGAGCTGTCTGCGGCCTGTGAATGACACGACTCCGCAGGATGCTGCCAACATCATAGTGGCAGCTATGGCAGCAATGATTTTAAATGGTCTTTTCATATGTTCAAGGTGTTTCAGTGTATGAGACTTACTTCCAAGTGAAGATCCTTATATCTCCCGGCTCTATTGTGTAGGTAGGCTCGACTGGGCTTTCTGTGCCGTCCTTGGCCACATGGAAGGCGGTTCCTGTGAAGGCGATTTCGAGAGTTGTATCGGCTGTGCAGCTTCTGTTCACTATTGCGATGTACTGTCTGCCGTTGTTGGTGAAATATGAAACCACTGCTCCTTCGTCGCCGGTTTTAAGATTGGAAATACCTTCCGGACAGTTAGTGAATGCCTTGGTGCCTCTCGGAATCTCGCTGCCGGTGTGCCATATATCCTTGATGTCAGCTCCGAGGAAGATGTCCTCCATCTGCTTGAGTTCTTCGTTGACCTGCTTTATGAAAGGATATATTTCTGTGACTGATTCTTTCCAGACGATGGTTCTTGCTGTGAAGTACTGGAAAGCCACTGCACCGTAGACCAGGTTGCTGAACTGCTGGAGACGCAGGTCGGCGAGAGTCGGTTTCGGGTACCTTGCGTGTGGCTTGGCAAGGGCAAAGGCCCAAATCGGGATGTCTGCTTCAAGTGATGCTGTGCGTATGTCTTCCATATTGTGATACCAGGCATCTCTCAAGGTCCTTTCGTCGTTGTCATTTATGATGACAGGGTAGAAGTCGAAAGACAGAAAAGAGACAGGAACGGTCTTGAGGTACTGTCTTACTGTCTCAAGATACCTGTCTTCCACCCACTCGTCCCAAGCATAGTTGGGGAGCAGGTTGACATAGCATGGGGTCTCCTTATCGTATTTGTAGATCTCTTTGATTCGGCTTGTAACTAATGGGAATTCTGATACTTCCGGCTCATCGTCGATGTTATATGCATATAGAGAAGAGTGGGCTGACATTGCCTTTACCGCCATTTCTGTTGTGGCTGGGTCGTGAAGCTCGGGGCATTCGAGAATCATATTCATTCCTGTCCTGTCTCCCAGTGTCAGCAAGGCTTCGGCTTCTTCCAATGAGTCAAGACGATAGTCGAAGTAGGTGTTGAAGCCAGCTTCGGCAAGTTTCCTCAGTCGCCATTCTGTGCTTGGGTCCAGTATCTCGTCAAGAAGGCAGTCTGCATTGATGTTTATGATTTCATACCAGGCAAGGATGATGAACTCATCCGGCTGAGTGATCGGAACGCAGGTGCCTGCGCCTTCCGGTTCTGGGTCTGTTGTTGTAGGAGTCTTCTGACAGGCAAAAGCCAATGCCATTGCTGCAATGAGGAGAAGTGTCTGTATATTTTTGATCATTGTGCGTTTTTTAGGAGTACAAATATAGCAAAAGTACTATGGGAATTGGTTATATTTGCGTATCAAATCATTGCGCTATGAAAAAGATTTTACTTCTTCTTGCTGTGTTCGCTGTGTTTATGCCGGCGGCAAGCGCCCAGAAAATCAAGGAAACCCGCAGGTACGCAATCAAGGGTACTGACACGCTCTTTGTGGACCGCCACATTGATGCTTCCAAAGTGAAAGGTGATCTCGTTCCTACGATGATCTATATGTATGGAGGCGGCTGGGCCTTCGGAGGCCGTGGCGGCGATTTCAGCTATCTGACTGACATCGGAGTCCAGGTCATCTCCATCGATTACCGCAAGGGTTTGACCAAGTACGGCTACAATCCTGCACCGCCTGAGGAAATGGAAAAGGCTATCGACATGGCTCTGGACGACCTCACAGATGCTATGGCCTTTGTTCTTGCACGTGCTGACGAATGGAAGGTAGATAAGGAGAAGGTTATGCTTTCAGGTTCAAGTGCCGGTGGTATCACGACGCTTCTGTCTATCTACGACATCTGCAACGACGGACCATATTCGAAGAAATTCCCAGAGGGCTGGATGCCTGCCGGTTACATTGGCTATGCAGGTGCCATCATCAACCGTCAGCAGGATCTCAGCTGGGCAAAGAATCCTTGTCCGATGATGTTCTTCCACGGCAGTGCAGACTTCACTGTCACTTACAATGTCCAGCGCAGCGACGCGCTTAACGTATTCGGTCCTACTTACATTCTCGCTCAGCTCCATGAAATGGGGGTTCCAAACTGGCTCTACTGCGAGATTGATGGAGACCATGTGATCTCTTACAAGCCGTTCGGAGGCTACAACACTCACGAGATCCAGACCTTTGTCGATAAGTTCGTGCTCCAGGGCCTCAAGCTCGAGATGAAGACCGAGGAGTATAACCTCGTAGAGTCGTCTCACCTCCCGGGAATCAAGCCTGTACACAGCCAGAACCCGAATGCCGAAGGAATGCCGAACCCGATTCCGCCGGCACAGAGATAAATAAAAACGAAAAAAGCACTGAATTTCTTCAGTGCTTTTTTGCTCCCGAACTTGGACTTGAACCAAGGACCCTCTGATTAACAGTCAGATGCTCTAACCAACTGAGCTATTCGGGAATATTTTGTTTCTCAAACGCCATTCCTAACGTTTGGGACGGCAAATGTACGAACATTTTTTAAACTGGCAAAATATTTCGCAATTATTTTTGAAATTTTTGTACCTTTGTGATGTTTTAAGCTCAAACGCACTGCATTATGGATATCGATCTCTTATCAAAAATGGTCAAGGAACTCATTCTTGACAATGACAGGGTGGTACTGCCCGGTCTTGGCTCATTCGTGGCTGAGATCGTACCTTCGACTTTTTCGGATAAGGGCTACACCATAAATCCTCCTTACAGGAAGCTGCATTTCAGGGCAAAGCCTGACGAGGGCTCGGAACTCGTGCAGTTTTATGCACAGACCAATAATGTGGAGTTCGCTGTTGCCGAAAGAATAATCAAGGACTTCATTTCTGAGCTCAAGCCGGTCATCCACACGAAAAAGATTGTTGTCTTCCCTGGCCTTGGCAGATTGAGAGCTACCAAAGAGAATAACCTTTTCTTTGTCGCTGACGAGGATCTGGACATATATCCTGACGGATTTGCTCTTGAGCCGGTGTCGTTGAAGACGCATCAGGAGACTCGTGAGGAAGTGGCTGCGGTTGTGACTGACCTCAAATCTATTCTCCAGGAACCTGAAGCAGAACCAGTAGTTGAGGTGCCTGAACCTGAAACTCAGGTCGAAGAAATTCCAGAGTCTGAGCCAATTATCGAGGAACCAGAAGCAGTCGTCGAAGAAAATAAGGAGCAGGAGACTCAGACTGAAGAAGTCCAGGTCGAAGAGGTTCAGGTTGAAGAGCATGTAATCGAAGAGCCGGCTAAGAAAAAAGGCAGTCTCAAGAAGGCTCTTATAATTGTACTGTCAATCATCTTTGTTCTTCTCCTTGCATATGCAATCGTAGGACGAGTTGCCCCTGATTTTGTGGACAGCTTCCTCTACACGCCGGAAGAACTGAAGATCCTGAACCACAGACTCTAATGGAAAAGTTTACACAGGAATATACAATACCGTGTTACGACACTGACGCTTCAGGCCGCCTGAAGCCTGCGTCGTTCATGAACCTGGCGCAGGAAGCGGCAGGACAGCATGCCGTTCATCTGGGATTCGGCTATGATGATCTCATCGCCACAAACACAGCATGGATCCTTTCGCGTGTCCATATCCGTTTTGTCGACACCCCACTCTGGAAGGAGAATGTGGTGCTGAACACCTGGCACAAAGGCCTCAACCGCCTCTTCTTCGTAAGAGACTTCCGTCTCACTGACAAAGAGGGTAAGACCCGCGTGGAAGCTACGACTTCATGGCTCGTGATGAATCTCGAGACCCGTCGTCTGGTGCGTGATCCTCAGCTTCGTGAAGGCAGCGAGTGCCACGAGGATGTCATAGCTACTCCAGCGGGAAAAGTGCAGATGCCTAAGGATGTGGAGCCTCAGCTTATGTTCGAGCATCTGGTAGCGTATTCGGACATCGATGTGAACGGCCACGCTAACAACGCTATGTATATGCAGTGGGCAATGGATGCCGTGGACTATGACATCGCTTCCACAAGACCTGTGAAGGAACTTACAATCAACTTCAACCACGAGACAAAGGCCGGTGACATCGTGGCTCTGTACAAGAGCATCATCAAGACAGAGGACGGCCGTCGCGTGTATGTCGAAGGCAAGGTGGGTGACACTTCGGCCTTCTGTGTAGAAATCATATTTTAATCAAGGATATGCTCGAGCTTGTGTACCCATATGATATGGCTCCGGTCATTCCCGCTCCTACAGCTGATTCGACAGCTTTCAGGGGGCAGGGAAGCGAGTGGCTTCCGGTAGTCCTTCCGAGTGGCTTGGTCATCGGAAGGTCGACCCGTGAGTATTGCCACAGCGAGGCGAAGCCGCTTCATCCGGTGGTGCACATCCACATAATCGACAGGTACTCACGTATATATCTTCAGAAACGCCCGATGCACAAGACTATCCAGCCGGGCAAGTGGGACACCGCTGTCGGCGGGCATGTGTCGTATGGCGAAAGCATTCTTGAGGCTGCATATAGAGAGGCGTTTGAAGAGCTTAACTTCGTGGAGTTCAATCCAATCCATCTTGAGACTTATGAGTTCGAATCCTCTGTGGAAAAAGAGATGGTAAATGTCTTTGCTGCAGTGGGTTCGTATGACCTGACTCCCGATCCGGATGAGGTGGAGGAAGGACGCTGGTGGGAACTGTCCGAGATAGACGAAAACCTCGGAAAGGGTGTCTTCACTCCGAACTTCGAGTCCGAGTTTCAGATGATACGTAGCTCGCTTCTGGCCCTGCTCTGATAAATCGCTCCTGCCGCCTCCCTGTGGCTATGAAATCTCCATTAAAATGATTATATTTGTCTTTGATATACAAAGACAAGATAACCTATGTCAAACATCGAATGCTTTATTCCCGCAATGTCGGCGGAAGACACCTCCGTTACGGTGGAGTCATTCAGCAGAAGCGAAGCCTTCACGGGTGTCACAATCCTTTCAGGAGTATCCCTGCGCGCAACAGAATCATTGAGAAGCATCGCCGAGGCGGTGTCTGAAAAATATATCCTCATATACACCAAGGCCCTGCCCCTGGAGATGGGTATGTCGGCTCTTGACCGTATGATCTCTGTGGCGGAAGACACTAAGGCTGATATGGTCTATGCAGACCATTGGCAGCTCACTGTGGCTGAAGATGGATCCCAGCAGAGGAAGAAGCACCCTCTCATCGATTGTCAGCAGGGTGCATTGAGGGATGATTTCGACTTCGGAAGTGTCCTTGTGTTCCGTCGCAGTTCGTTCAGAAGGGCGGTAAGGGCTATGGAGACCGACTATGAATTTGCTGCATTGTACGATCTTCGTCTGAGGATGAAGAATATCGTGCATATAAACGAGTACCTCTATACCGAGGTGGAGACAGATGTCAGGAAGTCGGGCGAAAAGCAGTTTGACTATGTGGATCCGAGAAACCGTGCGGTCCAGATCGAGATGGAGCAGGCTTGCACTGCACATCTCAAACGAATCGGAGCTTGGCTGGAGCCGAAGTTCAAGGATCCGGACCTGAATGACTTTGACTGTACTGATTTCCCTGTCACTGCATCGGTGATCATCCCTGTATATAACCGTGTAAGGACTGTCAAGGATGCTGTCACAAGTGCCTTGAATCAGGAAACAGACTTCCCGTTCAATGTGATAGTGGTGGACAACCATTCTACAGATGGAACCACAGAACTTTTGGCTGAGATTGCGGCTGCCGATTCTCGCCTCAAACACATCGTTCCTGCAAAATATGACCTCGGCATAGGAGGCTGCTGGAATCTTGCGGTGCACCACGAGGCCTGCGGAGAGTACGCCGTGCAGCTGGACAGTGATGATGTCTACAGCGGACCGGACACTCTGACCAAGATAGTGAATGCATTCCGTGAGCAGAAGTGCGCTATGGTGGTGGGAACCTATCAGATGACAGACTTCAACATGAATCCGATTCCTCCTGGAGTAATCGATCACCGTGAATGGACAGAGGAGAACGGACGTAACAACGCCCTGAGAATCAACGGACTTGGAGCACCGAGAGCCTTCTGGACTCCACTTCTTCGCAAACTCAATCTTCCTAACACAAGTTATGGAGAGGACTATGCGATAGGACTCCGCATCAGCAGAGAGTACCGCATAGGCCGTATCTATGATGTCCTCTACTGCTGCCGCCGTTGGGAAGGAAACTCAGATGCTGCTCTGGACATCGAAAGAGTGAATGCAAACAATCTCTATAAAGACCGCATCCGTACGTGGGAACTCAAGGCCCGTCTTGCATTATGAAGAACAATCCGATAACAAAGTTCGTCTGTGACCAGCTTTCCCGTTGGCCCCTTGCCTGTGAAAACTTCCGCATGCTGAAGTCTGTACAGACCAGGACTATGACTGTGGGAGGTCTGGAGGTGGTTGTGCAGCACAACCCAGCAAGGGTGGTGTCATCGACCGCAAAGACAGACGCTGCGTCGCTCAAGCAAAGGGAGTGCTTCCTGTGCAGGGAGAACCGTCCGGCAGAGCAGATCCTTCTTCCTTTCGAAGGCCGTAAGGGAAAGAAATATGATATATTGGTAAATCCTTATCCTATATTTCCGGAACATCTTGTGATCGCCTCCGCGGATCACGAGGACCAATCGATATGGAAAAGATTCGTTGACATCCTCGACCTGTCGGCCGAGTATCAGGAATATACATTCTTCTACAACGGCCCTAAGTGCGGGGCCTCAGCACCTGACCATCATCATTTTCAGGCTACCTTGAAAGGACAGATGCCTCTGGAGGCTGATGTTGACAGTGAGATGGATGCAATGGCGGCTAAGGAAGGAAATGCCAGAGAGATAGCGGAAGATACTGTATTTGACTACATTACAGCTGTGCAGGATGCCAAGCTGTACCATTATAAGCGTTTTGCGAGAGGTGTCTTCGTGATCAGAAGCCGCACAGCAAAGTCGGCTGCAAAGATGTTCTACAGGTTCCTGGATATCCTTCCAATGAATGAGGGTGACAAGGAACCGGCATTCAACTGCATTACCTATCACAAGAAAGGGGAGTACCGCACAATCATTATCCTGAGGACTGCCCACCGCTCTCACCATTACTTCTCTGACGGTCCTGACCATCTGACAATGAGTCCGGGCTGTGCGGACATGGGAGGTCTGCTGATCGCCTCAGTCAGGGAAGACTACGACAAACTTACTCCGGAACTCCTTGAAGAGGTGCTTTCGGAGATCACATACTCAAAGGAGATGGAAGAGGAACTTGTGGCGAAACTGTCAAGAAAACAGCCGACTCTCTCTGTGGGAATAATGTCCGGCAAGGAGATCGAGTTCGAGATCTTTTCGGACGGAGCCGGAGTCAGAAAGGCCTTCTTGAGGGAAGGAAAGATAGACTATGGCGGAATCCTCTACGATGAACTCTACTTCGGAGGCCAGACCCTCTCCACCCAGTTCGCTGAGCCTTCATTCAAGCTTTACGGCGTGACTATAGGAGTGGATTTCCATTGGGAACGTAAAGAGGATCAGGTCTTTGCAGGTGCCTTGAAGATAATTGTCGACAAGGGACGACTCTATGCGATAAATGTTGTCGGTGTGGAGGACTACCTTCTGAGCGTCATATCATCGGAGATGAGCGCGGATGCTTCGGAAGAGTTCCTGAAGGCCCACGCAGTGATCTCACGTTCGTGGGTTATGGCGCAGATAGCTTCACAGGCAAAGTGCAGACATATAGATATCCCAGAAGGAATATATAACCTTCCGTCTCTGGTAACCTGGCTCGACACACTCAGGGCCGGTGCAGGACGCACGGCTGCGGATTCCGAGGTGTACGAATATGTCAAATGGTACGACCACCAGGACCACGACCTCTTCGATGTCTGCGCGGATGACCATTGCCAGAGGTACCAGGGCCTGACCCGCGCAACAGGAAAGAAGGTCGGAAGGGCCATAGACGCGACCTGGGGCAAGGTTCTGAAATATGACGGTGAACTCTGCGACGCCCGTTTCTCAAAATGCTGCGGCGGAAAGATGGAGAAGTTCAGCGTCTGCTGGGAAGACAAGGATATGCCATATCTTCAGCCGCTTCCCGACGCTCCGGGACATTCCGAGGACGGACATTGTTTCTGCGACACCCAGGACAAGAAGATATTGTCCCAGGTCCTGAACAACTACGACCAGGAGACAGTCGACTTCTACCGTTGGACAACCGAATATACCAACGATGAACTCTCAGCCCTGATCGAGAAGAAAAGCGGAATAAGGCTCGGATATATAAAAGAGTTCGAAGCTCTTGAAAGGGGAGAGTCCGGAAGGATATATAAACTTAAGATAGTCGGTTCCGAGCGTACGCTCGTCGTAGGAAAGGAATTGGAAATCAGGAGAATACTTTCTGAAAGCCACCTCAAGAGCTCGGCGTTTGAAGCTGTCGTCGAAGGTGATAAAGTCATCTTCAACGGAGCCGGATGGGGCCACGGAGTGGGCCTGTGTCAGATAGGCGCAGCCGTGATGGCCTCGAAGGGATATGGCTACAAAGAGATCCTCTACCACTACTACCCGGGAGCCGAATTACAATCGAATATATAATGTTGAAAAATATGAAAGAAAAAAATCCGTGGTTGTGGATACCGACCTTGTACTTTGCGGAAGGTATTCCATATTTCCTGGTCAACAACATATCCGTCGTGATGTTCAAGAATATGGGTATGCCTAACGGTATGCTCGCTCTGTACACCAGTCTGCTTTATCTCCCTTGGGTGATAAAGCCGCTCTGGAGCCCGTTCGTAGACATCATCAAGAGCAAGAGATGGTGGATCATCGCTATGCAGATCCTTATGTCTGCAGCTATGCTGATGCTGCCGTTCCTCCTTCCGGAGGGTGACGGCGCCTCGTTCAAGGATATGCCTATGTTCTATGCGACCCTCGCGGCATTCTGGGTTACAGCCTTTGCTTCCGCTACGCATGACATTGCAGCAGACGGTTTTTATATGCACGGCTTGAGCGAACATAAGCAGGCAGAGTTCGTCGGAATCCGAAGCACCTTCTACAGACTTTCGTCCATCTTCGGACAGGGAGTGCTCGTGGCTCTCGCAGGCTGGCTTGAGACCAGGACTTCTGATGTGCATTTCGCCTGGAAGTTCACCCTTATCCTTTCTGCTGCCATCTTTGCGGCGGTGACCATCTACCACACCTGGAGTCTGCCGAGACCTCAGTCAGACAAGATGTCCCAGACAAGGACAGCGGGAGAGATCCTGAAAGAGTTCGCAAGGACCTTTGTGACTTTCTTCCAGAAGAAATATGTAGGCATAGCTATGCTCTTTATGCTGTTGTACAGACTCCCTGAGGCCTTTCTCGTGAAGATGATGAATCCGTTCCTTCTGGACAGCGTTGAGGCCGGAGGACTCGGGCTTTCGACTGAGGCTGTGGGTATAGTCTACGGTACTGTAGGCGTGGCTGCGCTTACGGCCGGCGGCATTCTCGGCGGCATCGCCGCCTCGCGCTGGGGCCTGAAGCGCTCGCTCTGGCCTATGGCACTGAGCCTCACGCTTCCGTGCCTCTCCTTCGTCTTCCTCGCAGCCTTCCAGCCGCAGAATGTCTGGCTCATAAGCACTTGTGTCGCCCTCGACCAGTTCGGCTACGGCTTCGGATTTACAGCCTATATGCTTTATCTGATCTATTTCTCGGAAGGAGAATTCAAGACAGCGCACTACTCGCTCTGCACTGCTTTCATGGCCTTGAGCATGATGCTTCCGGGACTTGTGGCAGGCTACTTGCAGGAAGCGGTGGGCTACACGACATTTTTCATTTTTGTGATGGTCTGCTGTCTTGTAACAGTGGCCGTCACTTCAATGCTTAAAGTAGAACCTGAATATGGAAAGAAATAATATGAAGAAATTTATGATTTGTGCGGCGGCTGCCGCTATGTTTGGTGCGGTGTCATGCGGCCCGCAGTATGAAGAGCCTCAGAGCGGATCTCCAACATCTTTCGCTCTTTCATTCTTTAAGGAAGTAAACAAGAACACTCCGTCAGACCAGAATGTACTGACATCCCCATATAGCGCCGGTGTGCTTCTCTCCATGCTTGCAGAGGGAGCTGAAGGACAGACAAGGGCAGAGTTCGACCAGGTGCTCGGCGGTTCCCTTTACAAGGCGGAAGACCTCGGAAGCAATGACACACTGACAGTGGATTCAGCCAATTCCATCTGGGTCAGCGATAACTTCAGCGTAAGAAACAGATACGTAAGCCTCCTGGAAAAGGATTTCGATGCGTTCATCACCACTCAGAACTTTGCGGATCCGGCTACAGTCCGTGCAATCAATAACTGGTGTGCTGAGCACACTTCTGACAAGATTCTAGAAATCATAGACGAGATCTCTCCTTCGGATGTGATGATTCTCGTAAATGCACTGTATTTCAATGCACCTTGGTATGATGAATTCGATCCGGAGCACACTGAGGACGCTGTTTTCCACGGCAAGTCCGGAGATGTGACTGTACCTATGATGTTCAGAAGAGGCCAGTACAACTACATCGGCTACCAGGGCTGCAAACTGATTGAGATTCCTTATGCGGCAGGAGACTATTCGATGTACATCCTCCTTCCGCCTCCGGGCATGTCACCGGATGACGTGATTCCGCATATCTCTGAGTATGCCTTGAACTCAGCCATAAAGCTTATGGCACCGAAGGAAGTAGTTCTCCGTATGCCTAAGTTCACACTTGAGACAGAGATGCTCCTGAACGAGCCTCTCCAGAAGATGGGACTCGAGTCGGCTTTTTCAGCTGCGGCAAACTTCAAAGGTATCTCAGCGATGGGACCGCTTTCTCTCAGCGTCGTAAAGCAGAAATGCTACATCGATGTCAGTGAGAGGGGAACAGAGGCCGCTGCGGTCACAAGCGCACAGGTGCGTATGACCGCTGTCCGCGCTCCACAGGAGTTCACAGTGGACAGACCGTTCATATATATAATAGCATCGGATGAAGGAAAGAACATTCTCTTTGCCGGTAAAACAGTAAATCTATAATTGAATGAAACGAATTCTAACCTATTTACTGACTGTTCTCGCCTTGCTTTCATGCAAGGCACAGGCTGAAGCTGCGTCTCCTGTCGTAAAGACAGGTATTGAGGTGCTGCGTGACCGTGGCTTTGAAGGACTCATCGGCAAGAGAGTCGGCCTGGTGACCAATCCTAGCGGTGTGGACAGGTACCTGAACTCAACAGTGGACATCCTGTTCAATGCACCTGGTGTAGAACTGGTCGCACTGTACGGACCAGAACACGGAGTACGTGGAGACATGTATGCAGGTGACAAGGTGGCTGATTCGAAGGATCCTGTAACAGGACTTCCGGTTCACTCCATCTATGGCGCCACCCGCAAGCCGACCCCGGAAATGCTCAAGGGAGTAGACATCATCGTGTACGACATTCAGGACGTTGGCGTCCGCTCTTACACCTTCATCAGTTCGCTTGGCCTGGTGATGGAAGCCTGCGGCGAACTCGGTATCGAAGTGATGGTCCTCGACCGTCCTAACCCGCTTGGTGGAAATAAGATAGAAGGTAACTATGTGGAGCCCGGCTTCTTCTCTTTTGTAAGCCAGTATCCTATCCCATATGTCTACGGACTCACCGTCGGCGAACTCGCGGTAATGATCAACAAGGAAGGTATGAACAGAGGCCAGAAGGGCGACCAGAAGCCGGCAGTCTGTGACCTTACCGTCGTGCCGATGGAAGGATGGGAAAGGGATATGTTATATGAAGACACAGGCCTGCCATGGGTGCTCCCTTCGCCGAACATCCCGTTTAAGGACACACCACAGTACTATGCAGCCGCAGGAATATGCGGAGAGCTCTACGGCTTCATGAATATAGGCATAGGCTATACCCTTCCGTTCCAGGTGTTCGGAGCCACTTGGCTCGATCCGGAGGCTCTCAAGGCAAGACTGGAATCATACAATTTGCCAGGAGTTTCGTTCAGAACAATATGGTACAAACCGTTCTCCGGAAGCCAGAAAGGTCAGCTTGTGAAGGGACTTCAGTACTTCTTTACAGACTACGAAAATGCACGTATTACAGAGACTCAATTCTATGTTATGCAGGCAGTTGCAGAGCTCTATCCGGACAAGAAGGCCTTTGAGGTAATCACCGGTTACGGACTTTTCGATAAAGTTTGTGGCACGGATTATGTTAGAACACAATTCGGGAAAACCTACAAATTCAGCGACATCAAGGATTTCTGGCGGAAAGATGAAGACTCTTTCCGGACTTTGTCGCAAAAATACCACATCTATTAACCTTCAAATGAGACTATTATGAGAATGATCAGAACAGTTTTGGCAGCTGTGTTGACGGTGTTGACATTTGCTGCGACCCAGTCTGAAGCTTCAGCTCAGGCTCAGAGAGAAAGATCTGCTAAAACCGCAAGCCAATCTCAGTCTTCAGAGAAGAAGGTGTCACGTCAGGCTCCGGCAAGAAGTGCCTCTTCAGCAAACACTTCAAGGAGTACTTCTGTAACTCGTTCGACTACTGTGTCAAGGAACAATTCTCAGACTACAGCAAGCCGTCCAAGTACTACTGTAACTCGTCCGGCAACTTCATCTGAAAAGTCAGGTACATCAGTGCAGCAGAAGCCTGTAAAGCCTGAAAGCCAGACAAAACCAGCACCTGTGACTCGCCGTCCATCTGATAAGGTGACAGCAAAGCCAAGTGAAAGAAATGACAAGGGCAACGGAGTGAAACCGCAAACAAGGCCACAACCAAAGCCACAACCAAAGCCACAGGTTAAGCCACAACCACAGCCTCAGGTTAAGCCTCAGCCAAAACCACAGCCAAGGCCGCAGGTCCGTCCTCAGCCAAAGCCTCAGGTTCACAGAGTTCACCCTCGTGACAGACATTTCACTACTTATCACAAGCCTTCAAATTTCTGGTCAGGCAACAACCACTATTATGGTTACAGGGTAAGAGTGATTCCAGCAAGAGCTGTAAGACACATGTATCACGGAGTGGTTTATTATTGCTATGACAACATCTGGTACCGTCCATACGGAAGCTATTATGTAGTCTGCAGACCTCCTTTCGGTACATCGCTTGCGGCGAGTGTGATCACAGACATAACTTCTGCAGCAGTGAGGATTGCCTATTACTCTACTGTAGCGCAGACCTTTAACACAATAAACGAGAACAATGAGTACATCGCTCAGCAGAATGCGATCATCGCTCAGAACAACGCTACTATAGCGGCACAGAACCAGACTATCGCGATGAACCAGCAGCTTGCCGAATCGGCGTATACACTTGCTAACCAGCTTGGACTTGTACAGAGTTATGCTGCAGCTGATGGCAGCTATTACTACCAGGACGGAGTGTTCTATTCAATGGATGCAAATGGTGAGTACAAGGTGATAGTTCCACCTGCAGGTGCTCTTGTAGAGGAACTTCCAGAAGACTATGATCTGGTGACACTCTCAGATGGAAACGAGTACTATCAGGTGGATGACACCATCTACCAGCTTAAGATTCAGGAAGGAAAACCTTACTTCGAAGTTCTCGGACAGCTTTATATCTGATATATACGTCATCCCCGGCTTGACCGGGGAACTTTTAAAACATTGATCATATATGAAAACTATATTTAAGATTTGTTTTGCATTATTGACCCCTCTTGTAGTGTTGTCTTGTTCAGAGAAGGATAATGTTTCAGAGCCTTTGGAGGGTGTTTATATGATTACTGCGGGCGATTCAAAACCAGATATAATTGATGACCTGCTCAGATTCGTGGGATTCGAGTCTGAGCAGATTACTGTGTTCTATGAGTTGAATCACAAGCCTAAGAGTCCGGAAGGTAATGGGGGGCTGGATGCAGATATATCCATAGACAATGGAGGAACTGACCGTGTTGACCAGGTGTCTTATTTTGTCAGCATTGATGAATCTGACAATGGACTCCAGTTTGTATTAGATGACAAGAAAGTCATCACAGACCTGTTTGCCGGAAGTGGAAACCTCGAGACTTTCCGTCTGGAAGAACACTCTGCTGCCAAAATCGTGCTTCTGGGAAGGAACAACACAGCCATCTACACATTGACAAAAGTCAACAATGTCAAGAGGATAGCTTCTCTCAAAAATGGAGTGAAGGCTGATCTCGATGAGATCAGACAATATGCGGAGACTCAGAACTAGATTGTGAACTGATCTCCTGTGTGGAAAAACTGAACCTGGGATGGTTCAAGTTGAGATAGGTGCAGCTCAGCGTCGCTGCCGGTACAATGGCCTGTAAAGACTTTGGTTTCCGGGTGGACTGAACTGAGACTGTTGCAGAATGAATCTGTTTCGCGGCCGGTGTCGGGGCCGTCTACGAAGTGTAGGCCCCCGAAGAAGGCCGCGATTCGTGTCTCTCCGGTAACCTGACAGCATGATTCCATTATGTTCAGTGCACCGTGGTGTGAGCAGGAACTTATGATGACAAGACCGTCAGTGGTCTTTATCGCCAATGCAAGTTCGTGGGCGAAATCATCCTCGATCCAGCCGTTGCCCAATGGAGTGGGGTAGCCCATATCCTTAGGAGCGACTGCAAATATATCTTCATCTATTTTGCAGCTTCCCTTTATATATATGAATCTTTCCGGGTACTTTTCTGCGAGGGTGTGGTCTGCGCTGATGTCCCTTCGTTCGCCGCGGCGTGATGAGAAGCATCTGGCTGCGAAAGCTTCGGATGAGATGAATACCGGATTGTCCGAATGTTCCAGGAAATGGCTGAGGCCTCCGGTGTGGTCGTTGTGAGCGTGTGAGATGAAGCAGAAATCGACTTCTGACAGGTCTGTACCTATAGCAAGAGCATTCTCGGCGTACAGGGATGAGGCTCCTGTGTCGCAAAGAATGCATTTGTCATCTGTCTTTATTAGGATTGAAAGGCCGTGTTCGGTTTTCAAGTCCTGACGGTTTCCCGGTCTGTTGTCAGAAAGTATTGTTATCTGCATTGCTGTTCAGAACGTTGTGTCTGTAAAAATCTTCTGCAACAGAGGCGTCAGAAGAACTCATTATGACTGTTTCCGAGTGCTCGCTCTCAGTGCCAAACAATCCCTTTTCAGTCATTACCTTGACCAGCTGCTTGGCGACTGCAGGTGCGGGGTCTATGACCTGGATGCTGCGCTCGGGATGAGTGGTCTGTGCGACTTTTTGAATTGTCTGAGACAGGAAAGGGTAGTGGGTGCATCCGAGCACGATTACATCTGCACCTTCGTCAAGCAGGGGATTCAGGCTTGCTTCTACGACCTTTTCGGCTTCTGAGCCGGTCAGAGTACCTTTCTCTACAAGTTCAACAAAGCCTTGTCCTATATGCTCTACTACCTTGATGCCTTCAGAATATTGTTCTCTTGTGTCAATATATTTCTGGGCCTTGAGGGTTCCTGCTGTGGCGAGAACTCCTACGACGTCTGTCTTTGTGCTGAGTGCTGCCGGTTTGATTGCCGGTTCCATTCCTATGAAAGGTGTTTCCGGGTACTCCTGTCTCAAGGTCGCTATTGCTGCAGCTGTTGCTGTGTTGCAGGCTACGACTATCACTGATGCACCTCTGGCCATCAAGGTTTCTGTGATGAAACGTGCTCGCTCAATTATGTATTCCCTTGATTTTTCGCCGTATGGACAGTGGGCGGTGTCGGCATAGTACACGACAGGCTCGTCAGGAAGAATTTTCCTGATTTCCTTCAATACGGACATTCCGCCTACACCAGAATCAAAAATACCAATCATCCTTCTGTGATTTCGTCAATTTTCAGTACGTCTTACAAATATAACTATTAGTTTTGGCATCTGTTGGAAATATTCGTAATTTTGCATGATTTGCCTTGCAAAGGATGTGCTGTAGGGCATTTGCAAAACATGAATATATGGTAGGAGCAGAACAGATAAAGGATTTACAGGAGCGTGTGCTTGTGCTTGGCCGCTGCATTGATGTGGAGGGCAAGAGGGCTGATGTCGCTCAGAGGACAGAGAAGACTCTTGCAGCTGATTTTTGGGATGACCCGAAGTCGGCTGAGAAGTTCTTGAAAGATCTTGCTGGAGTCAAGTTCTGGGTGACTGGCTATGACAAGGTACATGCTGGTGTTGAGGATCTTAATGTACTTCTGGAGTTTGAAGACTTTGAGGAGCTTGAGACTTCGTATGCCGCTGTTCTTGCTGAGGTCGAGGCGCTTGAGCTTCGCAACATGCTCGGAGAGGAGGGTGACAATCTTGGTGCTGTTCTGACAATAAACTCCGGAGCAGGTGGAACAGAGGCCAATGACTGGTCTGCCATGCTTATGAGAATGTACATACGCTGGGCTGAGAGAAACGGCTACAAGGTGACAGTGACTGATGAGCTTGAGGGTGAAGATGCTGGTATAAAGTCAGTGACAATGCAGGTGGAGGGTGACTATGCCTTCGGTTATCTTAAGGCAGAGAGCGGAGTGCACCGTCTTGTGCGTATCTCGCCTTTCAATGCCCAGGGCAAGCGTCAGACTACTTTCTCGTCGGTGTTCGTATATCCATTGGTTGATGAATCGATAGAGATTGAGATCAATCCTGGTGATCTCGAATGGGATACCTACCGTTCAAGTGGAGCCGGCGGACAGAATGTAAATAAGGTCGAGACAGGTGTTCGAGTAAGGCATATTCCTTCAGGAATCGTGGTAGAGAACACAGAGACCCGTTCACAGCTTGACAACAGGCAGAATGCATTGAGAATCTTGAAGTCGCGTCTGTATGACATCGAACTTAAGAAACGTCAGGAGAAGCAGGCAGAACTAGAAGGTCAGAAAAAGAAGATTGAGTGGGGCTCACAGATACGAAGCTATGTCCTTCATCCGTACAAGATGGTCAAGGATCTTCGTACCGGACACGAGACTTCGGACACTCAGGGAGTACTTGACGGAGACCTCAATGATTTCATGAAGGTGTTCCTTATGCAGAATAATTAAAAATATATAAATATTTTCAGAACCGCCTGCAACGTGAGCAGGCGGTTCTGCATCTTCTAAAGATGTGTAGTAAAA
>CANBDZ010000005.1 GCA_947367375.1 uncultured Bacteroidales bacterium
CCCTTTTCAAGCAGAAGACGGCATACGAGATGTCTTAGGGTCTCGTGGGCTCGGAGATGTGTATAAGAGACAGATGCATCAGCTCCCACAATATGCAGACTATCAGTTCATTATAGCAGGAGCACCGGCACGCAGCATGAGCGACTACGCACCATGGCTTAACGAAGAGAACAGCAAGTATGTGAAGGTACTCTTCGGCCAGACACAGTCAATCATCAGACACGCCGAAGCAGCTGTTGTGAACTCCGGAACAGCCTCTCTCGAGACAGCATTGTTCGGCACGCCACAGGTAGTCGGCTACATAGCCAATCCGATAACATATTGGATAGCCAAAAGAATAGTCAAGATAAAGTACATCAGCCTCGGCAACCTCATAATCGACCGACTCGCATTCAAGGAATTCATCCAGAACGACTGTAATGCTGATGACCTTGTAACCGAGATCAGAGATCTCATCGAGAACAAAGACCGCAGGGAAAGAATGCTTGACAACTACGGAGACATCCGTGCAGCCCTCGGAGGCACCGGAGCATCCGCAGCAGTAGCCAAGGCAATGATAGAGAATCTTTAGTAAGATCTTTCTCCGAAGATCATTGATCCAATGCGGACGATGGTGGAGCCAATTTCGATGGATATCATTTCTTTGTCACATAATCAGCAGACGGATCATTGAGATATGCAACGCTACGACTGCCGGATGGAAGGGAATATCCATCTGCCAAACTTAAAGAATCGCTCAAAATACTGAAATCCAACGCGCATTCAAGTCTGGCAATTGTTTCCAAAGTGAGGTTTGCATCACCCTTCAAAAGCATTGATACATGCTGCTGAGTACAACCCAACTTCTCAGCTAGAGCGACCTGCGTCATACCCAGATCCTTCATCCGTTGTCTGACAGACAGAGCGATGGCTGTCGAATATCTCAGCCAACACCAATTATCACGTCTCCATTCCGCCTCCTTACGCCACTTGCTTTTATCGGGCGATGAGTGTTTCCTTAAAACGTCTATTGTCTTCATATCTGCATAGTTTCAACTAAATCACTAAATCCATCGAGATCCGTCACACCTTCTCCAATAAGCATATTTCTTACCATCTCCAAGCGACGCAACTCTTCCAAGGTGTGCTCACGCTCCTGCATAGTTCCTGTAAGCTTGATTGCTCCTCCGGTTATCAGATAAGCATTCTTCTGAAATCTGATTGCATATAATCTAAGCCACGACGCATGCCTTCTCACTCCTTTACCTTTAGCCTTTTCTTTCCCTAAAAGCATCTCAGAAGCACGATGATTTTCCAATGGTCTGAATATCAAGTCCAAATCTACATCCGGATTCACATCCAGAATCAGACATTCCAATTCAGCAGCATCAGACATAGTATAATAAATTGCTTGATTCAAGTCCGTGATCTTAAAATAATCGGCTAAATCTTCCTTATTATTTGCAATTATCGCTATCCCCATCATATCTCACAGCCCACAGGCGTCCATCACCGGAAATATCATCAAATGTCATCTTTGTCAATGTTTTCAACAAAGATGACTACAATTTATATATTGTACAACTTTTAAATGATATTTATCGATAACTATTTTCTTTCTCCGAAAATCATAGATCCGATACGGACGATAGTTGATCCCATTGCTGCGGCGATGGGATAGTCGTCTGACATACCCATAGAAAGTTCGGTGCAGTCAGACGCGACATCAGGCCTCTTCCCTACCCATTCGCGAAGAGTCTTCTGTCTGTCAAGAAGTCGCTGAAAATCAGCACGTATAACATTTTCGTCATCAGTGAATGTAGCCATTCCCATAATGCCGCATATGCGTACATTGGCATAATGTACATCCGACGAAAGCAATTCGGTCAGCTCCTGCTCTGAAAACCCCTGCTTCGACTCTTCAGCCGCCACATGGCATTCCAAAAGAACATTTATGACCTTTCCGTTTGCAGCTCCCCAGCGGTCTATAGCCTCAAGAAGACGGACTGAATCGACAGACTGAACCAATGAAACATAAGGCAGCACCATCTTGAGCTTGTTGGTCTGAAGATGCCCGATGAAGTGCCACTCCACGTCAGACATATAGTCAGCCTCTCCCCTCGCCGCACGAGCCTCCTCCAGGAGCTTGACCTTCGCCAGCAGCTCCTGCGGACGGCTCTCGCCGAAAGCCCTCTGCCCCGCCTCATAAGCCTCCTGAATAGCCTCAAACGGGTGAAATTTAGAAACTGCCACCAACTTCACAGTTGCTGGCAGTTCCCTATGTAATTTATTGATTGTCTCTTTTATCATATCATTTGGAGATTGCCACGTCGCTGACGCTCCTCGCAATGACGTATTATCTGCGATTCTGTTTCTGCATCTGCTCCTGCATCTTCTGTGCTTCCTCAAGCCTCTGCTGCCAAGCAGACTTCTTCTTAGGCTTCTTGGCATTCAGCATCATGTCCGCACGCACCTTCTCCTCAGTTACAACAAACTTGCGGATGTACCAAGTCATGATCATTGTGATGATGTTAGAAAGGAGGTAATAGTAGCTGAGTGCTGCCGAAAGGTTGTTACAGATGAAGAACATCATTATCGGCATCATCCACACGCTCATGAACTTCATACCTGCCATATTCGGATCATCCGACATCTGGCCTGAAGTCATCTTAGAGTAGAAGAACATTGTCACAGCCATAAGGAGTGCGAACAATGAGAGGTGGTCACCGATAAGCGGAACATTCACACCGAAATCCCAGATCGAGTCATATGCACTGAGGTCATCTGCCCAAAGGAACTTCTGCTGACGAAGCTCGATAGACGCTGGGAAGAAGCGGAACATCGCAAAGAGGATAGGCATCTGGAGAAGCATTGGAAGACATCCACCCATAGGACTGATTCCAGCCTTCTGGTAAAGTTCCATAGTCGCCTGCTGCTTCTTCATTGCATCCTTCTCATTAGGATACTTCGCATTGATCTTATCCATCTCTGGTTTGATCACCTGCATCTTAGCTGAAGACTTGTATGACTTGATGGTAAGTGGAGAGATCAACAGCTTGATGAAGAGAGTCATCAGAAGGATGATGAGCCCGTAGTTGTTGATGAACTTACCGAGGAAGTCGAAAGTAGGGATGATGATGAATCTGCTGAACCACGCTACGAGCCATCCTCCGAGAGGAATGGTCTTCTCGTACTTCATGTCGTAGTTCTTGAGAGTTGAGTAGTCGTTAGGACCGAAGTAGAAGTCGTTAGCAATAACGACGTTGTCAGAACCGGCCTGGATTTCCGAACGAAGCTTTGCCGAACAAGCCATAAGGTTCCTCGAAGGATCGTCCTCTGCGAAATACTTCGCGCTGAGCTCTGCAGATGCGAACTCAGACTTTGAAGTCATGATTGCAGAGAAGAACTGCTGGTGGAACGAGAACCACTTGAAGCGACCCTGGATGCGCTCGCTGCCGTCACGGCCTCTTGCGATCTGCTCTGGCTTCTTGTCACCCTCATAGTAGAAATCGAGCTTAGAGTACTGCTTTTCATTCTTGTAGCCCTTCTCAAGGCGTGGGATTACAACCGACCAGTCAATGTCAACAGAAGAGACATTGCGTGGGATAAGGTTCTGCATTCCGACGAATGAAAGCTCGTTCTGCATCATGTAGCTGCCCTCTGAAAGGGTGTACTTCTGCTGGATGTAACCGCCATCGCTGAAAGGAAGCTGCATCACGAGTGTAGAGTCATTGTACTCTGCCACGTTGAAGACAAAATCCTTTGTGTTGATGCTCTCACCAGCAAAGACGCTGATGCCCATCTCGCTCATCTGAGGCTTGATCAGATAGAGGTCTGTGCTGTCATAGGTCTTGTAACCCTCGATCTTCACTGAATATGGCTGTGCACCCTTGGTTGTGAACTCGATCTCAACCTTGTCGTTGCTCAATTTATATATAGACGCGTCAGCGAGTCTTGCTCCAGTGAGAAGGCTGTCCTTGTACACAGGCATATTCATCACCTTCACATTTGTCGATGTGCCCTGCTGCGCCTGATTCAGAGAGTCCATAGCCATCTCGGCCATCTGCTCTGCTCTTGCGATGGAGTCAAGCTGTGCCTGAACTGCCATCTGCTCTTTGTATTGTCTTGACTGGTACCATGAAAATCCCATCATGATCGCGAAGATCAAGACAAAACCGATAATCGTACTTCTATTGTTATTCATTATAAAATTTAATTGTTACTCCTGTTCTGTTTCAGCTTCGTTCAACGCTCTGATCTGGTCAGCGAGTGAATTAAGCTCATTCTTAGCCTCAGCGATTCTTTCCTGCATCTGCTTGATGAGAGGCTCTGCGTTCTTTGACATCGAGAAGAATCCGATGTTGTTCTCGTATGTAACGATGTCCTGCTCAAGCTGGTTGTACTTCTGGATGAGACGGTCCTTCTCAGAAAGGGCAGGTCTTCCGCCACGACCCTTGCGTGCGTTGCTTCTTCCTGGAGCCGGGAACTTAGCCTGGAGGGCTTCCTTATATGCCTTAGCGACATTGTCCTTCTCCTTGAATGGAACGAAGCCGATCTCCTGCCATCTCTTCTGGAACTCCTGCATTGCAGCTGCATCAGACTCGTCGCCCTTGAGCTCGTATGCCTTGATCTCCTCGATCAGACGCTGCTTAGCCTTGAGGTTGCCGTAGAAGTCATTCTCAGGCTTAGCCTGCTTGTCTCTTTCAGCGAAGAACTCGTCGCAAGCTGCGCGGAATCTCTTCCAGAGAAGCTCTGACTTCTTGCGTGGAACAGGACCGATCTCCTTCCACTGCTTCTGAAGAGCGATGAACTGGTCAGTGGTCTTCTTCCACTCGGTGCTTGCCTTAAGCGCCTCAGCCTCCTCACAGAGAGCGATCTTCTTCTCAAGGTTTTCGTTGATGCTGTCCTTGTAGTCTGTGTAGAACTCACGCTTGCGTCCATAGAACTTGTCACAAGCTGCGCGGAATCTGTCATATACCTTCTGATTCTCCTTCTTTGAAGCGAATCCGATGGTCTTCCACTCCTTCTGGATCTCCTCGATCTCCTTAGAGCATGCATTCCACTCGTTTGAGTTTGCGATCTCCTTTTCAGCGATAGCCTCTACCTTCTCGCAAAGCGCAGACTTCTTTGCGAAGTTCTCTGCCTGCTGCTCCTTGATGCCCTCGAAGTAGCCCTGATACTTCTTGTTGATCACAGCTGTCGCAGCCTTGAAGCGCTCCCATACAGTCTCTCTGTGCTCTTTTGCCACAGGGCCGTACTCCTTCCACTGCTCGTGGAGCTTCTGGAGCTCACGGAATGCTTCAACTACGTTCTGGCTCTCAGCAAGCTGCTCAGCGCTCTGGCAGAGCTGCTCCTTAGCCTCGAGGTTCTTCTTGAAGTCAAGGTCGCGGAGTTCGCGGTTTATCTTCACCATATCGTAGAACTGCTCTACATAGAGCTGATATGTCTCATTGAGATTTCTGTAGCTCTGTGCAGGTACCGGACCGACTGCCCTCCAGCGGTTCTGGATCTCACGGAACTCAGAGAATGTCTGGTTCACGTCCTCCTGCTTTTCGATGAGCGACTTGAGGTCAGCGATGACCGCCTCCTTGAGAGCAAGATTCTGCTCACGCTCCTTCTCGAGCTGCCTGTTGTACTCAGCACGCTCTTTCTTGTACTTATTGTAAAGGTCCTTGAAGCCCTTCTCGATCTCTACAAAAGGATTCTCGCTTGCAGTTTCCTCAACCGGAGCCTCTTCTGTCTCAGTCTCCTCAGTCTCGGCAACAGGCTCAGAAACGAGTCCGGCATCTGCCTTCTCCTTCTGAAGTCTCTTGTAGAAAGCAGCCTTGATGGCCTCAGCCTCCTTGGACATTTTCATTCTTTCTTCGTTCTGAACAAGTTCCTCAAAGAGTTTTACAAGTTCTGCAAGGGTAAGCTCAGAATAATTTACGGCCGGCTCTTCGTTTGCTACTGGCTCAGCCACTACTACATCTGATGTCAATTCAACATCAGGAATAATCTGTTCACTCATAATGATGGAGTTATTGGTTTATAATATTTACAACTTGCAAATATACCATAATTTTAGTAAAAATCCCATCAATTTGTTATTTTTGCACCCGGATTGACATTAATAAAGAATATATTTAACTTAAGTTGACGATATATGATGAGAATTGACATAATCACAGTTGTTCCAGAGCTTCTCGAAAGCCCGCTCAGCCACTCGATCGTAGGCCGTGCAATCAAGAAGGGACTGGTGGAGATCCACATCCATAACCTCCGCAAGTACGGAAAGGGCCCTCGCCAGCAGGTAGACGACTACAGCTACGGCGGAGACGCTGGTATGGTGATCATGCTGGAGCCTGTGTACAACATGATCAACGAGCTTAAGGCGGAAAGAGAATATGACGAAGTGATATATATGTCGCCTGACGGCGAAATATTGACCCAGGGCATCGCCAATGAGCTTTCGCTCAAAGGCAACATCATCCTTCTCTGCGGCCACTACAAGGGCATCGACCACCGTATCAGGGAGCACCTCATCACCCGCGAGATCTCTGTCGGAGACTACGTCCTCAGCGGAGGTGAACTTCCTGCAGCCATCCTTGCAGACTCCATCATCCGCCTCATTCCGGGAGCCCTCACTGACGAGACATCAGCCCTGAGCGACAGCTTCCAGGATGACCTCCTCTCGCCTCCTATCTACACAAGGCCGGCCGAGTTCAACGGATGGAAAGTTCCTGATATTCTCCTGAGCGGCAACCCTAAACTTATAAAGGAATGGCAGGACGAACAGGCGCTCGAAAGGACCAAAAGACTGCGTCCTCATCTGTTATCAGAATAAAACCTGAAATTTATTTGCAGATTATGATTTAATATCTATATTTGCAATCAGCATAACACTTTTATGCTATAGAGACGTTTCTAACCACTAATAATTAATCTCCCCAAAAGGGAATACACTACACTACTAACTAACCAAAAAACCTCGCAGTGATGCGAGGTTTTTTACGCGTTTTTATATATTTGTGTCCGAATTTTTGAAAACAAGACGACTATGGAAGAGAATATACAATATTATGATGCCTATGAGGCAAACCTGCTCAACGAACTCCTGAAGATGTGTACAAGTCTGGGAATGCTGGACGGAGAACTGCTGAATTCGGAGGACATCGACCAGAAATGGAAGGAATGGGCTCCCGAGTACATCGCGGAGGCTCTGCCTGAAGTAAACAGCTACCCTGAGTTCGCCATCGCATGCGCAGGCTATGCGGGAATGGGAGTAGCACACTGGTGGGATGTTGACTGGGGCCGTCACCACAGCGCAAAGTACGAAAGTCTTCACGGAGCACGCGGATTTGACGACATGGATGAGTACATCGTACAGAACATCCTCGGTCTCTCGCTTGACTCACCTGAGGCAAAGCAGATCGTGAACATCCTGCTCTGCTGCGCTCAGAAGGCAGTGACATACATCCGCCACGAGCACATCGAGGCACAGACAGTGAAGGCGTTCCATATCTTCGCCCGCACAGTACGCGTTATGTTTAAAATTGGTGCAGCGCTCGAGCTGAAGAGGCTCGGCTACAAGTTCCACAAGGTGGATCTTTCAAAGAGAGGAATGTACTCGTAAGAAGACTAGTTCTTCTTTACAAGCTTGACTTCATAGAGCTTAGGCCAGTTCTTGCCGGTAAGATAGATCTTATCGGCATTTTTGTCATATGCAATGCCGTTAAGCACGTCAGTACTGTCGGTATGCAGTTCTTTCGGAAGGAGTCCGCGACAGTCGATGATGCCCTCAACGCTTCCGTCGCGAGGATTGATGATGACGATCTCATCGGATGTATATACATTGGCCCAGACCTTTCCCTTTATATATTCGAGTTCGTTGAGCCAACGGACCGGACGATCCTCATATTTCACCGCCACCCTGCGGTCCAGCTTGAAGTTCTTGTCCATGAAATAGAGGTTGGCCGAGCCGTCGGAAGCGATGAGCTGCTTTCCATCGGTGGTTATGCCCCAACCTTCCCTCGGATATTTCCACGACGACTTGTACTGAAGGGTCTCGGCATCATAGATGAAGGCGATACGGGTCTCCCATGTAAGTATATATAGGTTATCCTCAAACATCACCGAGCCCTCGACGAAGTACTTCTTGTCGAAGTCAAGGCGTCTTTCGGCCTCGCCTGTCTCCATATTCACAACCCTGAAAGTCGACTTTCCGTTGAGTCCTGTACTTTCGTACATCTGGCCGTCCTTTATGAAGAGGCCCTGGGTGTATGATTCCGTGTCGTGAGGGTACTCCTTCACGACTTCAAGTGTATATTCTACGACTTTTCCGCTGCCGCATGAGACGAAGAGCAACGGAAGAAGAAAAAGGATCTTGGAAATATTCTTCATAGGTCGACAAAGATAGTCATTAGTTTCGAAAACAGTCAAAGAAAACCCCGTTTTACGAAAAAAGCACTAAATTTGTACGCCTTTCGGGGATGCACACATTAAAGCAAAATGAACACCTACTACATTATACTCACATCCATGGCCGTCATGGCCGTCATCGTTTTTGTCGCCTTGTTCTATTTCAAGGCCGGCTACGGCTACCTCTCCACATCCAAATGGGGACCTAAGATCGGCAACAAGACTGCGTGGGTAATAATGGAAGCTCCGGCCTTCATATTCCTGCTTTATTACACCCTTCGCTTCGCCGCTTCCGGTGTCGAAACCGGCAACAGCAGGATAGTGCTGTACATAATGGCAGGACTTTTCCTTCTTCATTATTTCCAGAGGTCATTCATCTTCCCGTTCCTGATGAGAGGCAAGAGCACAATGCCAGTGGCTATTATGCTTATGGGACTGACATTCAACACTTTGAATGCCTATCTTATAGGAGGTTGGCTGTACGGCCAGGCACCGGAGGGGATGTATGAAACAGACTGGTTATGGAGTCCGCGGTTCATCATCGGAGCCATCATTTTCTTTACAGGAATGGCCATCAACCTGCACTCCGACCATGTCATCAGAAACCTCCGCAAACCGGGCGACACAAAGCATTATATTCCCCGTAAAGGACTATATAAATACGTGACGTCAGCGAACTATTTCGGAGAATTCACCGAGTGGGTGGGCTATGCAATACTCACCTGGTCACCGGCAGGACTGCTGTTCGCAGCGTGGACATTCGCCAACCTGGCTCCACGCGCAAAATCCCTGACCGCAAAGTACGAAGAAGAATTCGGCGAGGAGTATAAGTGCCTCAACAAAAAACATATAATTCCGTTCATATGGTAACGAACGAGTTGTTTACCCCATACAAGATCGGCCCTGTAGAACTGAAGAACAGGACCATAAGGTCGGCTGCCTTCGAGGCGATGTGCCCCGGACAGAGGCCGTCCCAGGAGCTGTTCGACTACCACACGGCTGTAGCCCGCGGAGGTATTGCAATGACTACAGTTGCCTATGCAGCAGTGTGCAGAAGCGGTCTTTCGTTCGAAAACCAGCTTTGGATGCGTGAGGAGATCGTGCCTGAGCTCAAAACTCTCACAGACGCCATCCACAAGGAAGGAGCAAAGGCCTCGATCCAGCTGGGACATTGCGGAAACATGTCACACAGAAGCATATGCGGATGCATGCCTTACGGCGCAAGCCGAGGATTCAACCTCTACTCCCCTACATTCGTCCAGAAGATGAATATGGAGCAGATCAACGAGGTCGCTGACGCTTATGGACACGCAGTGGAACTCGCGATTGAAGCTGGCTTCGACGCTGTCGAGATCCACGCCGGCCACGGCTACCTTATATCCCAGTTCCTGTCGCCATATACAAACCATCGCCGCGACGAATTCGGAGGTTCTCTGGAGAACAGGATGAGGTTTATGAATATGTGTGTTTCCAAGGCAGTTGATGCAGGTAAAGGAAAGATTGCTATATTTGCAAAATTAAACACGAGAGACGGATTCAAGGGAGGCCAGGAAACTGACGAACTGATCGAAGTAGCTAAGGAGCTGAGAAGGCTTGGAGTTGACTCGATTGTCCTTTCCGGAGGCTTTGTAAGCAGACATCCTCAGTACGTCATGAGGGGTCAGTTCCCGGTGAAGACGATAGTGCATTACTTCCCTTGGAGCAAGTGGTGGCTGAAACTCGGCGTCACACTCGCAGGAAAGCTTGTGGCTCCGACAGTTCCGTTCAAGAAGCTGTTTTTCATGGAGGACGCGCTGAAGTTCCGCGAAGCAATGCCGGACTACCCTTTCGTTTATGTGGGAGGAGTGACCGACAGAAAGAGCGCTGACGAGGCTCTGGAAAAAGGATTTCCGATGATCCAGATGGGCCGTGCGGTCCTCGAGGACACGGACTTCGTGAACAAGATGGCGGCAGACGAAAACCACTGCAGCGGCTGCAGCCACAGCAACTTCTGCATAGGCAGAATGTACTCAAAATCAATGCAATGCCACAAACATTGCGAAGACATAACCCCAGCACTCCGAAAGGAAGTGAAAAGGGTGGAAGCACAAAACGACAAACTCGAGCGCAAGCTCGGCTACAAATAAAGGGAAATAAGGTAGTTTGACCTGTCGCTGCTTTTAGCAGAGGAAAGTCCGGACAGGGAGGGCAGCCTGCTGCGGAAAGCGCAGGTGGGAGTAATCTTACGGATGCCGTAACAGAAAACAAACCGCCAGAAATGGTAAGGGTGAAACCGCGAGGTAAGAGCTCACGACGCCGTGTGGCGACATACGACGGTGACGGCACCAGGCCCTGCAAGACCAAATATACTGATGATGTTCCTCGGAACAAAATGGACGGCCCGTTCACATCAGGGGGTAGGTTGCGAAGATAAATGACAGGATAAAACAGAAACCGGCTTACGGAACTGCCTTACATCAGGAGGATGGCCACACGGCCATCCTCTTTTTTATTGCAAAAATGCGTTTCGGGAGTGGAATTTATTCCATATTTCTGTTGCAGAAGATAGGAAGAAAAGTTATCTTTGTATCCCGTATGAAAATCGGATTTGACAACGAAAAGTATCTTAAGATACAGTCCGAACAGATCAAGAAAAGGATTGCTCAGTTCGGCGACAAACTGTACCTCGAATTCGGAGGTAAATTATTTGACGACCATCACGCAAGCCGCGTGCTGCCGGGCTTTCTTCCCGACAGTAAGCTTCAGATGCTCCTCCAGTTGAAGGATGAGGCTGAAATCATTCTGGTCATCAGCGCATTGGACATTGAAAAGAACAAGGTCAGAGGTGACCTTGGTATCACCTATGATGAAGACGTGCTCCGCCTTCGTTCAGAGTTCGAGAACATCGGACTCTATGTAGGCTGCGTAGTCATCACCCACTTCAACGGCCAGTCCAGCGCAGATGCATACAGAGCGCGACTTGAGCGTCAGGGCATCAAGGTGTACTATCACTACACAATCGAAGGCTACCCGCACAACGTAGCTCTTATTGACTCAGACGAAGGATTCGGAAAAAATGACTACATCGAGACCACACGCCCTCTCGTGGTGGTGACAGCTCCAGGTCCGGGCAGCGGCAAGATGGCCGTGTGCCTCAGCCAGCTGTACAACGAAAACAAAAGAGGCATAAAGGCAGGTTACGCCAAGTTCGAGACCTTCCCAGTGTGGAATCTTGCTCTCAAGCACCCTGTGAACATCGCGTACGAGGCGGCTACAGCTGACCTCAACGACGTGAATATGATCGACCCGTTCCATCTCGAGGCGTACGGCGACATATCCGTAAGCTACAACCGCGACACAGAGATATTCCCAGTTCTCAACGCCATCTTCGAAGGCATATATGGAGAGAATCCGTACAAGTCACCTACCGATATGGGTGTGAACATGATCGGATTCTGCATGAGCGACGAAGACGTATGCTGCAATGCGGCAAGAGAGGAGATCATCAGACGCTACTATAAGGCTCTCTGCAACCTGGCAACCAACGGAGACAACGAGAGTGAGGTGAACAAGATCTCGCTCATCATGAAGCAGGCTAAGCTGACTACCGACTACAGAAGGACAACCGTTGCAGCGCACGACAGAAAGGAGCGCTCAGGAGTTGCTACAGCTGCAATCGAGCTTCAGGACGGAACCATCATCACTTCACGCACAAGCTCGCTCCTGGGACCTTGCGCTGCCCTCATCCTGAATGCGACAAAGCACCTTGCCGGACTTGCTCACGCTGTAAAGCTGATTCCAGAAGAGATGATCGCCCCTATCCAGAAGACTAAGGTGAACTATCTCCACGGCCACAACCCACGCCTCCACACTGACGAGGTGCTGGTTGCTATCTCTATGCTCAGCAACAATGACGAGAACTGCCAGAAGGCATTGGCACAGCTGCCGAAACTCGAAGGATGCCAGGCTCACTGTACAGTAATGCTCAGCGAAGTGGACCACAAGATCTTCAAGAAGCTTGGAGTCGGACTCACATGCGACCCAGTTAAAAAGATAGAGTAAACAATGGAAGAAAGAGTGCCTCAAATACTCGATCTGGAAGCGATCATTGTAGCGAGAGCGGGAAAGAAGGCGAAGTACATTCCCAAATTCCTGATCCGTTGGTTCACCAGATTTGCTCATCAGGACTTCATCAACGGCTACCTCAAGGAAGGTTATGTCGGTGTGGAGTTCTGCGAACACGCTATCGAGTACTTGGGAGTGACCGTCGAGGTCGAAGGACTGGAGAATCTTCCTGATGACGGAAGAAAATACACCTTTGTGTCCAACCACCCTCTCGGAGCGATTGACGGAGTGACACTTGGTATGATCCTCGGAAAGAAGTACGACGGAAAGATCAAGTACCTGATGAACGACCTGTTGATGAATCTTAAGGGCATGGCTCCTCTAGGAATTCCAATCAATAAGATCGGCTCGCAGGCAAGAAACCTTCCTAGGCTGATGAACGAAGTGTTCCAGTCGGACAATCAGATGCTGATCTTCCCCGCAGGACTATGCTCAAGAAAGATTGACGGAAAGATTCAGGACATCCCTTGGGGAAAGGCATTTGTGGCCAAAAGCCGTGAGACAGGCAGGGACATCGTCCCTATATATTTCGAGGGAAGAAATTCCAACAGATTCTACCGAGTGGCTACTTGGTGCAAGAGGCTGAAGCTGAAATTCAACTTTGCCATGCTGCTTCTCCCTAACGAGATGGTGATAAGCAAAGGCAACACGTATAAGATAAAGATCGGAAAACCGATCCCTATTGACAGTCTGGACCGTTCGAAGCATGATCACGAATGGGCTCAGGAAATCAGACAGATGGTGTACGAACTTTAACCTGAAACCATGGAATCTATAATCAAACCTATTGATGTTCAGATCCTGAAGTCGGAATTAACACCGGCCAAGAAGTTAAGGGATACGAACAAAGGCCATAATGAGATCTACATTCTGGATCACCACGATTCTCCGAATGTGATGCTTGAGATCGGCCGACTGCGCGAAGAGGCATTCAGAGACTCGGGCGGAGGAAGCGGACTTGCTGCTGATATTGACGAATTCGACACAATGGAACGCCCATATAGACAGCTAATCGTGTGGGACCCAGACAACGAAAAGATTCTCGGAGGCTACAGATACATATACGGAAGCGACATAAAGATCGACGAGAATGGACAGCCGGTTCTTGCGACCTCACACATGTTCAACTTTTCGGAAAAATTCGTGAAGGAGTACCTTCCTCACACAATTGAGTTGGGAAGAAGTTTCGTGGCTCCGGAGTACCAGAGCAGACAGGCCGGAGTAAAGGCCCTCTTTGCACTTGACAACCTTTGGGACGGACTTTGCGCCCTGGTCATCGAGAGACCGGGCATGAAGTACTTCTTCGGAAAGATGACAATGTATCCGGAGTACAACCGTGAAGCACGCGACCTGATCCAACACTTCCTCTTCAAGCATTTTGAGGACAAGGAAAAGTTGGTGACTCCGATGGAGCCTCTCAAGATAGAAACGGATGTAAATTATATGAACAGCGTCCTCACAGAGGAGGACTTCAAAGAGGACTACAAACTCTTGAATGCAGAGGTAAGAAAGCACGGTGTGAACATTCCTCCTCTTGTTAATGCATACATGAGCCTCTCCCCTACGATGAAGATGTTCGGTGGAGGAATCAACCATGAGTTCAGCGATGCTGAAGAGACTTGTATCCTTATCACATATGATGAAATACATAAGGAAAAGTTAGAGCGACATTCTGATTCTTTCATTCAGGAAAAATACGAAAAGATAGAGCGCCGATTCCCGAAGTTCGTAGCGATAATGGGCGACGGATTAAGGGAGATGCTGGCAAGGAGACGTGAGATAAGACAGAAAAAGGCAGAGCTGAAGGCTCAGAAGAAAGAGCAGAAGAAATCCGCTCGCAAGGCAAAGAAGGCAAATAAACAGAATAAGAAAAACCAACAAAAATAATTCTATTATGGCAGCAGCAACAAAAGGCAATGAATTCGATGTGATCATTGTCGGAGGCGGCATCACAGGAGCAGGTACAGCAAGAGACTGTGCCCTCAGAGGATTGAAGGTTCTTCTTGTGGAAAGACACGACCTCGCAACAGGAGCAACTGGTCGAAACCACGGTCTTCTCCACAGTGGAGCACGATATGCCGTCACTGACAAGGAATCAGCTGAAGAGTGTATCAAGGAGAATATGATTCTCCGCAAAATTGCAAGACATTGCGTGGAGGAGACTGAAGGTCTGTTCCTCACACTTCCTGAAGATGATCTTGCTTACCAGGCTAAATTTGTGGAATCTTGCCTTGAGGCAGGCATCAGAGCAGAAGTCATCGACCCTAAGGAGGCGTTGAGGATGGAGCCGTCTGCCAACCCGGACATCATCGGAGCTGTAAAGGTTCCTGATGGAGCTGTGGACCCGTTCAGACTCACATCTGCCAACGTGATCGACGCGAAACTTCACGGTGCAACTGTAAAGGTGTACAGCGAAGTGACACGCCTCATCAAAGAGGGTGACACCGTAAAGGGTGTTGAGGTCTATGACCACATTACAAAGCAGACTGAAGAGTACTATGCCCCTATCACCGTCAATGCAGGTGGTATCTGGGGACAGCACATCGCTGAACTTGCAGGAGTAAAGATCAACATGTTCCCTGCAAAGGGTGCCCTCCTGATCTTTGGCCACAGAGTAAACAATGTCGTTCTGAACCGCTGTCGCAAGCCAGCCAATGCAGATATTCTCGTACCTGGCGACACAATCTGTCTCATCGGTACGACATCAAGCCGCATTCCGTTCGAAGAGTGCGACAATATGTACGTGACTCCAGACGAAGTCGACGTACTCCTCAAAGAGGGTGAGAAGCTCGCACCGAGCCTCGCAAGCACACGTATCCTCAGAGCATATGCAGGTGTAAGACCTCTCGTAGCTACTGATGACGATCCTTCAGGACGTAACATCAGCCGCGGTATCGTACTCCTCGACCACGAGACAAGAGACGGCGTGAAGGGCTTCATCAGCATCACAGGTGGTAAGCTCATGACCTACCGTCTTATGGCGGAGTGGGCGGCAGACCTCGTATGCAAGAAGCTTGGCGTTTCACAGAGTTGTATTACAATGGACACTCCTCTCCCAGGATCGGAGAAAGAGAACATCGACGAGATCTCAACAAAGACATGGAGCAAGCCGAATGCCACACAGAAGGCATCTGTAGGCCGTCACGGATCAAGAGTCGAGAACATCCAGCTTTCTGACGAGTACTCATCAAGCCTTGTGTGCGAGTGTGAGGAAGTATCGATCGGTGAGGTGAAATATGCAATCGACGAGCTCGACGTTCACAACCTCGTAGACTTGAGAAGAAGAACAAGAGTCGGAATGGGTACCTGTCAGGGTGAGCTCTGCGCGTGCAGGGCAGCAGGTCTGCTTGCAGACGCGCACAAGTGCACAGACAGAGCGAAGAACGACCTCAAGAGCTTCGTGAACGAGAGATGGAAAGGTATGTATCCTATCTGCTGGGGTGACACTCTCAGAGAAAGCGAGTACTCACAGTGGATCTACTCAGGAGTATGCGGCCTTGAAGGCGGTGAGGAATGTGAAACAAAATAAAGAAGGCAGAAGTTATGAGATTTGATACAGTGATAATCGGAGGTGGTCTCGCAGGACTCGTTTGTGGAATCAGACTCCAGAAAGCAGGAAAGAAATGTGCTATCATTTCTGCCGGACAGAGTGCAATGCACTTCTCATCAGGTACGTTCGACCTTCTTGGAAGACTGCCTGACGGAACACAGGTGGACAATCCTATCGAAGCAATGGCTTCATTGGACAAGCAGCACCCGTACACTATCATAGGTAAGGACAATGTAAAGAAATATGCAGACGAGGCTCCAGCATTCTTCAAGGAGTGCGGAATCGAGGCTGCAGGCAACGCAGAGAAGAACTCATGGCGTATCACTCCTACAGGAGAGCGCAAGCCTGCATGGCTTACTTTGGGTGACTTCACTCCTCTTGCATCAAAAGACGAAAAGATCGGAACCAAAGCATTGATAGTCAACATTCTTGGTTATCTTGACTTCAACACAAAATTCCTTGCAGACTCATTCGAAAAGCAGGGAACAGTGTGCCGCATATCTTCAGTCAAGCTTGAGGAAATGGAAAGACTCCGCAAGAACCCAAGTGAGATGAGAGCAACAAACATCGCTCGCGTAATGGACCGCGACGGCATCTGGGAGAAGGCTGCAGCTCAGATCAAGGAAATGATCAAGGATGAGGATGTGGTTGTACTTCCTGCAGTGTTCGGTCTTAAGGATGCCAGCGTTGTAGAGAAGATGAAAGCAGCTCTAGGAGTGAAGACTATATTCGTTGCTACAATGCCACCTTCAGTACCGGGCATCCGTTCACAGATGACTCTCAAGGCTGAGTTTGAAAAGGCTGGCGGAAGATTCCTCCTTGGCGACACAGTGACTGACGCTGCATTTGACGAAAACGGCAATGTGGCAAGCGTAGGTACTGTAAACTTCGGCGACATCAGAGTGTATGCAGACAACTTTGTACTTGCGACAGGAAGCTTCTTCAGCAAGGGTCTCGTTGCAACACCGGACAATGTGATCGAGCCTGTATTCGGCGTAGACATCACATTCGCCGAGGGCAGAGACAAGTGGTTTGACAGAAACTTCTGGAAGAAACAGGAATACATCTCTTACGGAGCTGAGGTAACATCAGAACTCAACGCTCAGGTGAAAGGACAGCCGGTTTCCAACCTTTATGCAATCGGCTCAATTTTGAGCGGAAGCAACGCCCTCTACGAAGGCTGCGGAGGCGGAGTAGCGATCGTATCGGCACTTTATGCAGCTGACAACATTTTGAAGAAATAGGAGGAGAGGAAATGAACCAGAACATAAAAATGCAAGAGAAAAACATAAGCGAGAACAATTTCGAGCAGTGTATCAAATGTACAGTCTGCACCGTATATTGTCCTGTAGTTCCAGTAAACCCTCTCTATCCCGGTCCTAAGCAGGCCGGTCCTGACGGAGAGAGACTCAGACTTAAGAAGGGGCTCTTCTTTGATGACACATTGAAGTACTGTCTTAACTGTAAGAGATGTGAGGTTGCATGTCCATCTGGTGTACGCATCGGTGACATCATCCAGGCTGCACGTATCAAGTACAGCACAAGCACTCCTACTTTGAGAGACAGAATGCTCGCAAGCACTGACTTCGTGGGTTCACTCGCAACAAAGGTTGCTCCTATCACAAACTTCGCCCTCGGCCTCAAGCCGGCTAAGGCTGTGATGGATGCAGTCCTCAAGGTAGACAAGCACGCAAAGCTCCCTAAGTACGCTTCTAAGACATTCGAAAGCTGGTACAGGAAGAACGTGATGACATTCCAGGATTCGTTCAAGCGTCACGTAAGCTTCTTCCACGGTTGCTCTACAAACTACAACTACCCTGAGCTTGGTAAGGAGTTCGTAAGCGTTATGAACGCACTTGGTTATGGTGTTCACCTCCTTGAGAAGGAGAAGTGCTGCGGTGTAGCGCTCATCTCTAACGGTATGATCGACCAGGCCAAGAAGAATGCTACAGTCAACATCGAGAGCATCCGCAAGAGCGTATACGAGAGACAGATGCCGGTTATCGGAATTTCATCGACTTGTACACTCACTCTCCGCGACGAGTACCATCACCTTCTCAGAATGGACAACACTGACGTCAGAGACCACATCGACCTTGCTACAAGATTCATCTACAGACTCGTTGATGAGGGTAAGGTCAAGCTGGTGTTCAAGAAGGATTACAAGGCGAAGATCGCTTACCACACACCTTGCCACATGGCAAAGCTTGGATGGAGCATCTTCTCGACAGAGCTTCTCAGAATGATCCCAGGTGTAGAGTTCACAATGCTTGACAGCACTTGCTGCGGTATCGCAGGAACATACGGTTTCAAGAAGGAGAACTACCCTGTGTCACAGGCAATCGGAAAGCCGTTGTTCGACCAGATCAACAGCGTGAAGCCAGACTTCGTTGCCTGCGAATGTGAGACATGTAAATGGCAGATCGAGATGTCGACAGACTACCAGGTGAAGAACCCTATAACAATTCTCGCCGAAGCCCTCGACCTCGTGGCAACATCAGAAGCAAACAAATAATCGTATATAAATACTTAGACAAAAGCCGGCTGCAAAGCCGGCTTTTGTCATATATAACATATATTATTTACCAAGTCTTTGGTCTATGCGTTTGCGCATTGCGTCGGAGATCGGAAGTTTGTTATCTTCGTCAGAGCGGTCAAGCCATTGAGAGGCGAGGTTGTAGTCACCAAGCATATAGCAGGCTACAGAAATATTGAACTCAGCGCAGGAACGTTTCATCATATCCTTGGTCTTGAGTATGTCAAGCCAGATCTCCATAGCACCCTTCCAGTCATATTGGTCCGCCTTCAGCATGGCCTCAAACCATTTGTCGCTTGAATCGAAATAGACGATCGAGTACTGTTCGTGTTTCCACTGAGACTTGAATGATTCTGCAACATGCACTCCTGCATTCCATCCATCCTTGTCTACATTCTTCATCGCCTTGTCCATCAGCTCCTTGCTGGTCCTCCTGCCATCTGAATAGACATCAGGACGAGCTACGCTTGTACCACCGAAGGTCTTCACCTGCTCTTTCTGGTCCATAGCGTCAAAGCAGAAAAGCTTCATTGTGTAAGGCATTGAAGCTCTGCTGACAAAAGTAGAATCTGCAGAACGAGGAGACGCTACTCTTGTCGCTCCTCCTATGACAATCGTGCCCAGACGGACAGTGTCGAAAAGGAAGACCACATCAGCTCCTGTGTCCATCAGGATGTTGAAGAGAGAATCCTTAGAAGCATAATTGCCGTCAGGAGACATCGGCATTCGGTATATTCCTACACTTCCTTCTCCTGTACCGTAGTCCTGCTCAAGAGTGTAGGCAAACGCGTCCGCCATACCCTCTGAAAATGCATTTGCCACAGTGTTGTCTGTTTCAAGATAGACAACTGACACGTCCTTGCCAGCCAGGTCAACACCTGACTTCGAAGGATGTCTCATCTCTACATGCACCGCATGTTTCATAGGAGCGCAGGAGGCTATACAAAGGCACACCGCTGCTATTGCGACAACTATTTTCCTCATTTCTATATTTCTATCGGTTCTGCTATAAGATCATACTCATCTGCGCCGATGACACGGACCTTAATGAATTCTCCTACAAGAGAATAAGGATCCACATCACCGATGACAGCTGTGTCGTACTTAACAAGAATCTCGCCATCGACTTCCGGACTTTCAAACTCACTTCTGCAGACAAAAACTCCATCCACGAAGTCATCCACAATAACATCAATCTCTGAGCTGACACGCGACTGATTGAATGCAAGAGAGATCTCGCTCTGAAGAGTCATCAGCTCGTCAAGACGCTGCTGCTTTACCTTTCCTGTGATTGTGTCCTTGAAGTTCTCTGCTCCATAGGTACCCTCTTCCTCTGAATACTTGAATGCTCCAAGTCTCTCGAAGCGGGCAGTCTTTGCAAACTCAAGAAGTTCGTTGAAGTCACGTTTGCCTTCTCCCGGATGTCCTACGATCATAGTTGTACGAAGCACAACTCCAGGCACCTTCTCACGCATCTTACTGATAAGCTCGCGGGTCCAGGCACCTGTCACGTGGCGGTGCATATTGTCGAGGACCTTATCAGAGATATGCTGGAGAGGAATGTCCATATATCTGCAGACCTTAGGATTGTTTGCCATCTGGTCAAGCACGTCCTCAGGGAAGGCTGCAGGGTAAGAATAGTGAATTCTTATCCACTCGATTCCTTCTACCTCAGAGAGTTTCTGAAGGAGTTCTGCAAGGGCTCTGCGCTTGTACAGGTCGAGTCCGTAGTATGTTGTGTCCTGAGCTATGACGATGAGTTCTCTGACGCCTTTAGCCGCAAGGTTTTCTGCCTCACGCACGAGGTCTTCCATAGGAACAGACTTGTGGGCACCTCTGATGAAAGGGATTGCACAGTACGAGCATCTTCTGTCGCAGCCTTCTGAAATCTTCAGATAAGCATAGTGCGAAGGAGTCGTAAGGTATCTGTCATTCGCCTTGTCTGCAGAAGGCTCCACTCCGAGTTCTCTCACTACAGGATCGAACTCTCTTGCTCCGAACCAAGCGTCAACCTCTGGGATGAGTTCCGGAAGTTCATTCGCATAACGCTGTGACAGGCAGCCGAATACAATCACTTTAGATGCCTCTCCCCTGTTCTTGCGGTCTACCGCCTCGAGAACTGCCTGAATGGATTCCTCCTTTGCATCTCCGATGAATCCACAGGTATTGAGGAGTATTACATCAACGGGAATATCCTCTCCCTCGGGAATAATCTCATAATGAGACTCCACCTGGGAAAGGATATGTTCAGTGTCAACCTTGTTCTTTGAACAGCCCAAGGTTATTGTCTGAAGCTTCTTCATACCGGATTACTCCTGATCAGCTTCCTCTTCTGCCTCTGCGTCGAGATCTACAAAGTCAAGTGAAGCGTAGTTCTTGAGGGCGTTGTACCACTCTACCACCTTCTTCATGTGTGACACATAGAAACGGTCACGGTCATAGTCAGGAAGGGCCTTCTCAAAGAGAGCCTTGAGAGCTGCTGGCTCTGACTTTGCCGATGGAGCGTCAGCCTCACCGAGAACGTCCTTCATCTTAAGGAATACTTCCTGGAGCTTAACCTCCTCGTCATCTGTGTAGATAGAGATGTCAGCAAGTGAAGTAAGCTTGCTTGTCATTCCTACAGATGATCTCTTCTTGTCTGCAAGAGACTCAACGATAGCTCCGTTTCTTGCCTGTGAAATATAAAGGTACAAACCGCTCTGACCTGAAATGGCCAGGATTCTTGAAAGATCTGTTTTCATATCTGATTCTATTGTTTATGTATATTCAACATTAATATTTCTACTTCACGTTCGAGCTCCGCGAGACTCGATGTATTTGCGAGGACAAAGTCCACGCGCGGATCTGTATTTCCTTGAGACAGGCTGTTCATCAACGGCTGGGTTGCCATCCTTGCCTGTACTGCTTCAGCTGATGCTTTATCCCTTTCACACGCCCTTTCGAGCCTTGTCTGAAGAGGTGCGTCCACAAGGACTTTTACATCTCCAAAACCGTCAAACTGAGGTTTTTCCAGGATAGTGGCAGACTCGAATATAATGACATCCGCCTCTGCATTAGCCTTTCTGAAAATCTCAAAGTCTTCCAGAAGCGCAGGAAAGACAAGAGCTTCGACTTTCTGCAATGCCTCACTGTCCGAGAAGATCACCTTTGCCAGAAGATGTGGTCTGAAGGTTCCCTCTTCTCTAAGCGCGCATCCTAACGATGTCTCCAGAGACTCCAGCAGGCCGTCCTTTTCCACATACAATGCCTTGACTCTTGCATCGGCATTGTACTGAGCGGTCCAGCCTTTGTCACACATTATCCTGCAGACTGCAGATTTGCCGCTTCCTATGCCTCCCGTTACGACAACAACCTTCATTACTTGTCCTCCAGGAAGCAATTGACTGCTACGGGATCGGTCTCATAGGTGATGAAGCCGCGAGGTATTCCGGAAAGTCTTACTGGGCATTTGCCTGACAGTGAATTCTGGAAGTCGCGGTAGTCGACATACAGTTCCACACCTGCTTCCGGATCCGCCTCCAATGGGAACGAGCACTTGATCTTCAGCTCGACTGTTGAAGGATAGACAACGAGTTTCTTGTCTGCCGGCACATTGAGTGTCTTTACCGGAAGGGCTGTGACTATGTCAACATATCTCTTCACATCGATCTCGTAGTGGATGTCATCTGCGGAATACTTGAGCTCCGGCACACTCTCCAGCTTCACGAGTCCCTGCACCGGTGAGGAAAGGTCAGAATGCTTTATAGGCTCTGTAAAGACCTTCTCGACACGGTCTAGTCTGTAAGGTTCTCCGTACACTATGACAGAATCGGGTGTGAATTCCAATTCTCCGTCAATCATATACTGAGGCTGATAGGTCAAGGAGTAAACCGGCTGCACCGGTACCTTCTTGTGTGAAATTTCAGGGAAATTGAAGAACACTGTGTCTGAGGCGAAGTACTCCAATGTCACTCCGTCACCATAGATCAGGTGGGAGTACTCGAACAGATCCTGTGACAGGATGTAGAAACGGTCTCCTTCCAGATGCTTGAGCGACTCAGGCTTGAAGTCTACAAAAGTCGGGATCCTTCCGGCCCTTATGTCTGCCAGAATGAAGCCGTAACCTGTTGTTCTTCCTCGCGCTATGATGTTGCTGTAGTTCTCCGACACCGGTGAGCGGCCTTCGATGTTGCACTGGGCTACAACCGATGCTGTGAGATAGTCAGTGTATTTCAAGGAAAGGTTATGGATGAGCCATGTACTGAACGCCAAAAGGAGAGCCAGCAGAAATACCGCCAGATCTCTCCCTGTGATGTTCAATAAGACCAATATCTTATGATAGAGTCTCCTCATCCGAAATGTCGCTTATACCTGCTCTGTGTAGTCCTTTACGAGAGCCTGCTTGCTTACGCGGATCTTCACGTTGTTGTCAACCTCGATGAGTACAGTACCTTCCTTAATCTCAGCCACTGTTCCGTAGATACCACCGACAGTAACAACCTTGTCACCCTTCTTAAGACCGTCGCGGAAAGCCTGAAGTTCCTTCTGCTGCTTTCTCTGTGGACGGATCATAAAGAGCCACATTACTCCGAAGATAAGGATGAGCATGAGCCATGTTGCCATTCCGCCACCCTGCGCAGCTGGTGCTGCCTGTAAAAGTGTAAACATAATTATCTAATTTTTAATAGTTTATAATTCTTACAAAAGTCCCTTTCCTTCCTTCTTGACTGCGCCTTCATCAGCAAGCTTCTGCACAAGTCTGTCTAGGATTCCGTTTACGAATGAACGGCTCTTAGGTGTTCCGTAGAACTTCGAGATCTCCACGTACTCGTTCATCGACACCTTTACAGGGATTGTAGGGAATGTAACCACCTCTGCAAGTCCCATAACGATGAGGACAACGTCTGTCGAGAAGAGGCGCTCCTTCTCCCATCCTGAAACTGACTCCGCCACCATTGCAGAGTACCTCTCATAACCTGCAAATGCCGACTGAAGAAGCTTTCTTACAAAGAACTTGTCGCTCTCCACTCCCTCACCTTTGAGGATCTCGCTCTGATAAAGCGGAAGAAGGCTCCAAGACTCACCCTGCGCAAGGCTCTTGAAGGTCTTGCAGCACCATGTCAAAGCATATGCCAGGTCGTCGTTCCAGTAGATGGACTTCTCCTCGAGAAGTGTCTCGAGTTCATCGCTGTCAACAAACTCCTCCTCAAAGATCCTTGTGAAGAGCTTGCAGTCCTCTGCAAGAGATCTTTCAGGGCTTGCCATATATTCTGCATAGTACTCCTTTGAAGCAACCGATGTCATGATCTTCTTGAGAAGAAGGTCATACTGTGTCCAGTCGAATTTCTTCTTCTTGAACACCTTCTGGAAATCCTCATTTTCGTCAAGAAGCTTTGCAAGAGCATTCTCTGCAAATTTCATGTTCGGATTGCGCTCTTCCTCTGTCGGATTGAACTTAGCCTTGAGGGATTCGATTCTGTCCTGGGCGATTTTTGTCAACGGCGACACGATGCCGAGCATATAAATGTAAAGGTCCCTTGTGGCCTCGCATGACAATTCGAGCTGAGTTTCAGCCTGAGCGAGGGTCACATTTTCAGATAAAATGCTGCTATACAGCACTTTAAAGGCCTTAATTCTGAGAATTCTTCTGTTAAGCATGATTTTTATCAAAATTTTATGCAAAGATACACGCATTTTCAGAAAAATCCCTAACTTTGTAAAGATTTACTTAAAAAAAGATATGCTATGTATAGTGAGGATTATGATGGAGCACATGCTCAGGAGCGTTCAGGTGAAGACATTTACTCAAAACCTGTAAGAGCTGGAAAGCGTACATACTTCTTTGACGTCAAGGCCACAAAGGGCAACGACTACTACCTGACGATCACAGAAAGCAAGCGCAGAGTGGATTCAAACGGACATTTCGCTTACGACAAGCACAAGATTTTCCTTTACAAGGAGGACTTCGAAAAGTTCACTGAGGGGCTTGAAGAAGTAATCAAGTATATCAAATCCAACTGCCTGAAAGACAACGGATCAGGCGAGAAATTCACTGACGTGGAATTTGAAGAGCTTTAAAAAGATACAGGGACGGCAGAATTATCGGCCGTCCTTTTTATTTAATTGACACAACGCTTATATAGATTTTTTTCATTAAATTTGGCTGATAAACTGACAAGAAATGAAGAATTACGGATTCATACGTACAGCTGCGGCTGTACCTGTAGTAAGAATTGCAGATGTAACATACAATGCGGCTGAAATATGCCGTCTGGCAGGCGATGCATTCGAAAAGGAAGTGTCGCTTGTCGTGTTTCCGGAGCTGTCCCTTACAGGCAGTTCATGCGGAGACCTCTTCTTCCAGGACCTCCTCATCAAAGGTGCGGAAGATGGAGTCAGGAAGATCGTGGAATTCAGCCGCGGAAAGACTGTCACAATAGTTGTCGGAACCCCAGTTCCCTACCGCAGCCGTCTGTACAACTGCGCCGTAGTCATCAGAAACGGCAACATCAAGGGTATAGTACCTAAGACATACACCTCGGCCGAGGAAGCAAGATGGTTCGCATCCGGAGCAGACTTCCTTTCTCCTGAGGTCAGAAATGACGGAGCATACGTCGAGAACGGCAAGGACACCGTACGCGAAGGCTTCTGCGGAGAGATCAGATACGCCGGACAGAAATCCAACATATCCCCTAATCTCCTTTTCGGCCTCGGCCACTGCACATTTGCAGTTGAACTTGGCGATGACGTATGGGCGCCTGTGCCACCGTCATCATTCCACGCCATCCAGGGCGCGCAGATCATAGCGAACCTTTCGGCCGACAAGGAAGTGCTGATGAGGGACACATACAGAAAAAACCTGCTGAAGCAGCACTCTGCAAAGAACATATGCGGATATATCTACGCATCCGCAGGATTCGGCGAATCTTCGCAGGACAACGTCTATGCTGGAGCAGCGTCAGTGTGGGAAAACGGCCATATGCTGGCTGAGAACGAGAAGTACCAGATGGAAGCATCGCTGACAGTAGCTGACATCGACGTACAGGGCCTCGAGGCACTCAGAAGGAAGTCGCCTCTCAGCTGCATATCCCCTGTCGGCACCGACGCCTCGTCATATTACAGGGTATATGAAAGAAAAAACGTAGGAACTGCCTGTGGTACCGACTTCGAGAAGGAGCTCTGCCGAACTGTCGAGCCGCATCCTTTCGCACCGGCGGAAGGTCTTGACGAAAGATGCAGGGAGATCCTTTCTATACAGGTGTCTGCACTTATGACACGTCTGAACCACATCGGATGCAAGACTGCGGTCATCGGCATCTCCGGAGGCCTTGACAGCACACTTGCCCTGCTGGTAGCCGTGCTTGCAGTCGACAGACTCGGTTGGACAAGAGACCGGATCGTTGCTGTCACCATGCCTGGCTTCGGAACAACATCACGCACTAAGAACAATGCCTGGGACCTCATGGAGGCTTTGGGAGTGACCTGCAGAGAGATTTCCATCGTACCAGCCTGCGAGCAGCATTTCAGAGACATCACCCACGACGCATCTGTACATGATGCTACATACGAGAACTCTCAGGCCCGCGAGAGGACACAGATCCTTATGGACATCGCCAACCAGACCAACGGTATCGTTGTCGGCACAGGCGACCTTTCGGAGCTTGCGCTCGGCTGGGCTACCTACAATGGAGACCATATGTCCATGTACGGAGTAAACGGCGGCATCCCTAAAACGCTTGTACGCGGCCTTGTGAAATGGGCTGCCGAGAACAGGTTTGATGCAGGAGAGGATCCTCATGGAAGAAGCATCAGAAGTATCCTGCTCGACATCGTCGACACACCTATCAGCCCAGAGCTGCTCCCGGCAAATGAAAACGGTGAGATCCAGCAGGTTACAGAGGATCTTGTAGGTCCGTACGAACTTCACGACTTCTTCATATATAACTTCGTGAAATTCGGCAGCAGCCCTGAAAAGATATATTTCCTTGCCCGCAAGGCCTTTGACTATGACGACGAGACCATCCTTAAATGGCTCCGAACATTCGTACGCCGCTTCTTCAACCAGCAGTTCAAGCGTTCGTGCATGCCTGACGGACCGAGAGTCGGTTCAGTAGGTCTCTCCCCTCGCGGCGGTTATTGCATGCCTTCAGACGCATGGAGCACCTTATTCTCATCTGATATCAAATAAACCTGACATATGAAAAAAATCACACTTGCGATCATCGCTATGATCATCGGCATTTCAGCATCAGCTCAGTTCAAGAATCCTCTTGAAGACCTCAAGACCGTCTACAAGGATGCAAATGTCACATTCCGCAAACTTGACAAGCACACCTGGATAGGTTCGGGCAACGCTATGTCATCAGAGACATTGTACATCATCGAAGGTAAGGACAAGGCTGTCCTTATCGACGCAGGAACAACCATTCCTAACCTGAACAAGATTGTTTCAAAGATTACTAAGAAGCCTGTTACACTGATTCTTACACACGTTCATCCAGACCATGCCGGTGCAGCCGGATGCTTTGACGAAGTATGGATCAACCCAGCTGACACAGTGTTTGTACCTGCGTTCATGCCAGACTACAAGGGTACAATCAAGTACCTTGAAAACGGCCAGCTCATCGATCTTGGCGGAAGAGTCCTCGAGACTTACTTCACCCCTGGCCACACTCCAGGTTCGACAACCTTCCTCGAGGTGGGCACTGAGATCGGCTACAGCGGAGACTCGTTCGGTAACGGCAACCTCCTTGTGTTCTCAGACTTCCAGACCCTCATCAACACATGTAAGGAGTCGTATGACTATTTCAGCAGCAAGGGCTACAAGAAGTTCTACTGCGGTCACTTCTTCGGAGTGAACTTCGAGACCCTTGAGAGAATCCAGCTCATCCAGACTATGGCAGAGGAGGCACTTGCAGGGAAGATCGACGGCGAGCCTACAGAGGGTTTCAGCAACATGAACACTGTAATCGTAAGAGACGGTTTCAGGCTCAACTACAACGACCTCGAGCTCAAGAAGGAGAGATTCGCACAGAAGTACCAGAGCGTACAGCCTAAGGAGTTCGACCAGAACCTTTTCAGCCTTGTAGGTGACGACTGGACAGTGATCACAGCTGGTGAAGATCCTAACTCTATGGTTGCAAGCTGGGGAGGACTCGGAATCATGTTCAACAAGCCAGTGACCTGGTGTTTCCTCCGCGCAAACCGCTTCACTCTCGAGAAGATCCGCGAGGCAGGCACATACACATTCTGCTACTTCCCTGCACAGTACAAGGGTGACATCCTCAAGTTCGGCTCACTCTCAGGACGCAACACAGACAAGATGGCTCAGACAAAGCTCACTCCGATGGAGACTCCTCTCGGAGTTCCTGCATATGAGGAGGCCAAGGTGATCATCGAGTGCAAGCTCATCGCAGCTCCTACAGTGTCAAAAGACGAGTTCTACACTGAGGAAGGCAAGGAATTCCTCCAGGGAGGCTACGACGAGGCTAAGGACTGGCATAAGCTCGTCTATGGTGAGATCACCAACATCTACATCAAGAAATAACACAACACCATAATTAATAACAACAAAACTAAACTAGTATGAAAAAGATTTTGCTTTTTGCAGTAGGTGCTCTAGCAGCAACAGCAGCTTTCGCACAGCCGAAACTTACTGCAGACAACATCGATGAGATCATCAATGCGATGACCATCGAAGAGAAGGTAACTCTCCTGGTCGGAGGTAGCCGCCCTATCACTATTGACGGAGTTCCAACAGGAACTACTAACCTTGTTCCAGGAGCAGCCGGTGTAACCCGCGCAGTTCCACGCCTTGGCATCACTCAGACTGTCCTCGCTGACGGCCCTGCAGGTGTCCGCATCAGCCCAAGACGCGAAGGTGACCCTAACACTTATTACGCAACTGCATTCCCAGTAGGTACTGCTCTCGCAACTTCATGGAACCTTGACCTCGTGAAGGAAGTGACTGAGGCCATGGGACAGGAAGTGCTCGAGTTCGGTGTTGACGTGCTTCTTGCACCTGGTATGAACATCCATCGTAACGTTCTCTGCGGACGTAACTTCGAGTATTTCTCAGAGGACCCATATCTCTCAGGAAAGATGGCTGCAGCATACGTAAACGGTATTCAGAGCAACGGAGTAGGTACTTCTGTAAAGCACTATGCAGCTAACAACCAGGAGACTAACCGTCACGAGAACGATTCACGCGTAAGCCAGCGCGCTCTCCGCGAGATTTACCTCAAGAACTTCGAGATCGCCATCAAGGAGGGTAACCCTTGGACAGTGATGTCATCTTACAACATCCTCAACGGCGAGTACACTCAGCAGTCATATGACCTCCTCACCACTATCCTCCGCGACGAGTGGGGCTGGGACGGCATCGTGATGACAGACTGGGGCAACAAGCAGGGCACAGTGAAGTCTGTAAAGGCCGGCAACGACGTTATGGAGCCAGGTAACCAGGTGGAGATGGAGCGTATCCTCGAAGGCGTGAAGAACGGCGAGATCTCAATGGAAGAGATCGACAGAAACGTTCGCAACATGCTCGAGTACATCGTGAAGACTCCTCGTTTCAAAGGCTACCAGTATTCAAGCAAGCCTGACACAGAAGAGCACGCAAAGCTCGTTCGCAAGGCAGGTGCTGAGGGTATGGTACTCCTCAAGAACAACGGCGTTCTTCCTCTCAAGGGAGACGAGAAGGTAGGTCTCTGGGGTGTTACTTCATATGACTTCATCGCAGGCGGTACAGGTTCAGGAAACGTGAACAAGGCATACATCCGCAACGTACAGGAAGGTCTCGAAGGAAACGGCGTGACTGTAGATCCTGCTCCAGGTTCTTGGTACAAGAAGTACATCGCTTACACAGAAGAGACCATGAGCAACAACACTTCAGGAATGATGTGGGGCAAGCCGGTTCTTCCAGAGGCAGAGCTTTCAAAGGCTTTTGTAACAAAGGTAGAGGCTACAACTGATGTAGCAGTCCTCACTATCGGACGTAACGCAGGTGAAGGCGGCGACCGCAAGGACGGACAGGGCGACTTCCGCCTCACAGCTGTGGAAGTGGCTAACCTCCAGAACATCTGCGACGCTTATCACAAGGCTGGAAAGAAGGTTATCGTTGTCCTCAACATCGGCGGCGTTATCGAGACAGCATCTTGGAAGCATATGCCAGACGCTATCCTCCTTGCTTGGCAGCCAGGTATGGAAGGTGGTGCATCTGTAGCTGACGTACTCCTCGGCAAGGTTAACCCTTCAGGAAAGCTCGCGACAACATTCCCTCTCAACTACCTCGACAACCCTTCATCACATAACTTCCCTTATGACTATTCAGCTACAGCAGCTCCTGCTTCAGCATTCAGAAGAGGTCCTGTAGGTCCACGCAAGAACGTTGACTACACAGCATATGAGGAAGGCATCTATGTAGGTTACCGTTACTTCACAACAGCAGGCGTAGAGGTTTCATACCCATTCGGATACGGACTTTCTTACACTACATTCGCTTACAGCAAGCCTGTAGTGAAGGCAACTGCTGACGGCTTCACAGCTACAATCACAGTAACCAACACAGGTAAGGTTGCAGGTAAAGAGGCTGTACAGCTCTATGTAACTGCACCAGAAGGTGGTCTTGACAAGCCAGCTCTTGAGCTCAAGGCGTTTGCAAAGACCAAGGAGCTTGCTCCAGGCGAGTCTCAGACTCTCACAATGAATGTATGCAACTACGGTCTCGCATCATTCAACGAGGCAAATTCAGCTTGGGAAGCAGCTGCCGGCACATATCAGATCCACTTCGCAGCAAGTGTAGCTGACATCAAGGCAACAGCGCAGTACAAGCTCAAGAAGGCACAGAACTGGAAGGTCAACAACGTCCTCGCACCAGCTGAGCCGATCAACGAAATCAAGATCTCAAGAAAATAGGGATATTTGATATAAAGACATATGCCGGGAGAATCGCTCGATTCTCCCGGCATATTCATATATATCAAGATATTTACAACTTCTCGATGATCTTTGTGAAGATGGCTGTCATCTTGTCAGCAGCTGCGTCCGCCGCTACCACCACGTCATCCGCGTCGTTTGCGAAGTCGTCAGCATAGTCGTCGTGGGCTTCATTTGTGATCACCGACACTCCGAAGACAGGGATGTCCGAATGACGTGCCACTATGACTTCAGGAATTGTGGACATTCCCACTGCATCAGCTCCGATGAGTCTGAAGTACTTGTACTCGGCTGGGGTTTCGTATGAAGGACCTGTTCCTGCGAAATAGACTCCGCTCTTGAGTTCGTAGCCAAGACCTGCTGCAACCTCGAATGCCATCATTCTGAGTTTCTTGTCGTAAGGTCTTGTCATGTCAGGGAAGCGAGGTCCGAAGTCTGCCATATTCGGTCCGACAAGCGGATTCGGAAGATGGTTGATGTGGTCTGTGATTACCATAAGATCTCCTACCTTGAAATCATAGTTCACTCCTCCTGCTGCATTTGAGACAAAGAGATACTGGATACCAAGGACCTTCATCACTCTGATAGGAAGGGTCACAAGGTCCATTGTGTAGCCCTCATAATAGTGGAAACGTCCCTGCATTGCGAGGACGAACTTTCCTCCGAGCTCTCCGGCAATGAAGTTTCCTTTATGTCCTACTGCTGTAGAAACAGGGAAACCCGGAATCTCCTTATACGGAATCACTGTCGGATTCTCTATCTTGTCTGCAAGTTTGCCCAAACCGCTTCCAAGGACGATACCTGCAAATGGTTTTCTTCCGTCAAGCTTTGCCGCGATGTACTCGGCAGCCTGATTGATCTTTTCTACTCTTGGATCCATAGTTTAATATGTTATGCCCCCAGACTTTCCAGAGACGGTAATTTTGACATCACTTTTGCTGCTTCCGCAAGGATTTCCTTCTCTCCCTCCACAACGCGTGAACGCATGACGAATTTTCCGTTGCATATCACTGAATCTATGCAGTCAGAATGTGCCGAATAGACGAAGTTTGCCTCAAACGATCCCGGTGAAAGGAAATTGTAGTTCTGTGTGTCCACTATCAAGATGTCGGCCAGAGCGCCTTCACTGATCTTGCCGATCTCGAGTCCGAGCGCCTTTCCTGCATTTTCTGTCGCCATTGCGGTCAGTTCGCCGAGAGGCATTGCGGACGGGTCATTTCTCCAGGCTTTCTGAATCATGGCAGAAGTCTTCATTGTCTCCAGCATATCAAGGTTGTTCGAAGAAGCACAACCGTCTGTTCCGAGGCATATGTTTGCTCCTGCATCCCTGAGTTCATTGTAAAGGAATCTGTAGCCTGATGCGAGCTTGAGGTTGGAGTTCACATTATGTACGCAGTTCACTCCCCTCTCGCCAAGGATCTTGATGTCATTTTCAGAAAGCCACAGTGTGTGGGCTGCTATGACATCTGGTCCGAGAACTCCGAGGCTGTCGAGGTACTCTACTGGAGACATTCCGGAATGCTGCGCCTTGCAGTCTTCGATCTCCTTGCTTGTCTCAGAGACGTGGATGTGGATCTTAAGGCCTCTCTCACGGGCAAACTGCGTCGCCCAGAGGATCATCTCCTCGCTTACCGAATAGATCGCGTGAATCGCTATGGCGAAGACAGAATGGTCATTCCATGTCATTGCCTCATCGTACATCTCCTGGCACTGCACCTTCTGTCGCTCTGACTCCTTAGGGTCGTTTCTGTCGCAGATTACATATGCAAGGACAGGACGGAGGCCCATTTCCATAGCGGCCTTGTGAGCCATCGGCATATGCCAGTAATGGTCGTTGAATGTGGTCGTACCTGTCTTGATCATCTCCAGACAAGCCACCTTGGTCGCATGATAAACGTACTCGTCATCGATGGCCAGCTCAAGCTTCCATATGCGGTCAAGCCACTCGTGGAAGGCGATGTCCTCGCCTACTCCCCTCATGAGCGCCATACCGGCGTGGGTATGCATATTTACGAGTCCAGGGAATGCGGTCTTGCCGGTGCAGTCGACCACATCAGCAAATTCAGCCGCATCCGCAAGGTCTTCACTGCCTGCAGGCACGACTGCCACAATGCATCCTTCATCAATCAGGATATCTGATTCAATCCCCTCTGTCACAATGTTTTTCAACAGAATCCTACTCATAGTTACAATACATTAAGATTTCAAAGTTATACAAATTTTCTTACAAAATGATGCCCACAAAAGTATTTTCATAAAATTCATTTGATTATTTGACAATTCGATAAAAAAGCCGTATATTTACTTGGTTTTTGTAACTATTAAGCTACTATTTGAAAACAAACACTTAAACTACATAACAATGGCATTTAAAGGAGCAATAGACGTCGATTCACAGAAATGCAAAGGTTGCGGAGTATGTGTCGAAAATTGTCCGACCAAGAGCATCGAACTCTCGAAGCTGGTCAACAATAAAGGTTATCATTATGCCGAGATGGTCGGCGAGGCCTGCATAGGTTGTTCAAACTGTGCAATCGTCTGCCCTGATTCGGTAATTACTGTTTACAGAGTTAAAATTTAAGGATATGGCAGAGAAAATTCTGATGAAAGGAAACGAGGCGATTGCCATATCGGCAATCCGCAACGGTGCGGACGGTTATTTCGGCTACCCGATCACCCCGCAGTCTGAAGTAATGGAGACCCTGATGAAGGAAAGACCTTGGCTCACAACAGGAATGGTTGTCCTTCAGGCAGAGAGTGAGACTTCTTCAATCAACATGGTTTACGGCGGCGCATGCTGCGGAAAGAAGGTCATGACTTCTTCAAGTTCACCAGGAATCAGCCTTATGTGTGAAGGTCTCAGCTACCTCGCAGGTGCAGAGCTTCCTTGTGTAGTAGTCAACTGCCAGCGCGGAGGCCCAGGTCTTGGTACTATCCAGCCAAGCCAGAGCGACTACAACCAGTGCGTGAAGGGCGGCGGACACGGCGACTACAACGCCATCGTACTTGCACCGGCTTCAGCTCAGGACATGTATGACTTCGTTGACTGGGGATTCGACCTCGCATTCAAGTACCGTACTCCTGTCATCATCCTTGCAGACGGTATCGTAGGCCAGATGATGGAGAAGGTAGAGCTTCGTCCCGAGAAGCCACGCATGACTAAGGAAGAGCTTCTCAAGGCTGCACCTTGGGCTACTACAGGAAAGACAGCTGACAGACCATACAATGTAATCACATCCCTCGCCCTCGAGTCTGACGTACAGGAGCGCTTCAACCGTAAGCTCGCTGCAAAGTACGAAGTGATCAAGGAGCAGGAAGTGAAGTACGAGGAGTACCAGACAGAAGACGCTGAGTACCTTTTCGTTGCATTCGGCTGCTCGGCACGTATCTGTGAAGCTGTTGTAGATCAGCTCCGCGAGGAAGGAATCAAGGCAGGTCTCCTGAGACCGGTTACTCTTTTCCCATTCCCTACAAAGAGACTTCAGGAGCTTTCAGGCCAGGTAAAGAGCATGATGAGCATCGAGCTCAACCTCGGACAGATGGTAGACGACGTGAAGCTTGCTGTAAACGGCAAGTGCCCTGTAGGCTTCTACGGAAGACAGGGAGGTATCATCTACACACCTGATGAAATCGCAGAGGAGTTCAAGAAGTTCAACAATCTGAAATAAGCCAAGACTATGAATATCGAAGATATCAAGAAACCCGAGAACATCGTCTACAAGAAGACTCCTATTCTGACAGACAACGTGATGCACTACTGCCCAGGATGTTCGCACGGTACAGTACATAAGCTCGTCGCTGAAGTCATTGAAGAGATGGGCATCCAGGAGGAGACAATCGCGATCAGCCCTGTAGGTTGCTCTGTATTCGCATATAACTACCTGAACGTAGACTGGCAGCAGGCCGCTCACGGACGTGCACCTGCTCTCGCAACTGCAACAAAGAGACTCAACCCTGAGAAGTACGTATTCACATACCAGGGAGACGGCGACCTCGCATCAATCGGTACAGCTGAGATCATCCACGCATGCAGCCGCGGAGAGAACATCGTAGTGATCTTCATCAACAACGGTATCTACGGAATGACCGGAGGACAGATGGCTCCTACCACCCTCCTAGGAATGAAGACTGCAACTACTCCTTATGGACGCGACGCTAAGCTCAACGGATTCCCACTCGTTCTTGCGCCTATGATCGCACAGCTCGACGGAACCGCATTCATCACAAGACAGTCTGTCCACACTGCAGTAGCTGCACGCAAGACAAAGGCAGCGATCCGCAAGGCATTCGAGTACAGCCAGAAGGGCATCGGCCTCTCATTCGTAGAGATCGTAGCTACTTGTAACTCAGGCTGGAAGCTCAGCCCAACAGCAGCCAACAAGTGGATGGTAGAGAACATGTTCCCTAAGTATCCTCTCGGAGACATCAAGGACGTCCTCAAACAGGAGTAATCAACTGATTAAAAGAGAATTAACATATGAAAGAAGAGATAATCATTGCAGGATTCGGAGGACAGGGTGTCCTTTCGATGGGAAAGATTCTCGCATATTGTGCAATCATGCAGGATATGGAGGTGACCTGGATGCCTTCTTATGGCCCTGAGATGCGTGGCGGTACAGCTAACGTCTGCGTTATCGTAAGCGACAAGAAGATCAGCTCGCCTATCGTTACAAAGTATGACACAGCCATCATCCTCAACCAGCAGTCACTCGACAAGTTTGAGAGTGCAGTGAAGCCGGGAGGACTCCTCATCTATGACCCTAACGGAATCATCAACCCACCTACAAGAACCGACATTCAGATCTGCAGAATTGACGCAATCAACGTTGCAGCTCAGGTCGGAAACTCGAAAGTGTACAACATGGCCGTTATGGGAGCATACCTCAAGATGAAGCCTATCGTGTCATTCGAAAACATCGACAAGGGACTTGCAAAATGCATCCCTGCACGCTACGCAGACCTCATTGCGCTTAACAAAGCTGCGATCGAAGAGGGTATGAAATCGGTAGAAGTGCTCTAAAGAGCATCTGGCATACAATAAACTGCTTTGATTTTCTCTTTTTATTTTGAGAAGTCAAAGCAGTTTATTATTTTTGCATTGTATGTTGATTTGTGTAAACCATGCTGGAGAACGTCAAGAAACACATAACGCAGCTGATCGCTGCATACGAATCGGAGAAGGAGACAAGAACAAGACTCCAGTCCGAACTTGACCAGGCCAGAGAGCAGAATGAAGCATACAAGAAGCAGATTATTGAGTTAGAAAGACAGATCGATAACCAGAAGCTTACCGAAGCCTTTATGGCAGGAAGTGCAGACACGACTGCAGCGAAGAAGAAGATTGACAGTCTGGTCAAGGAAATTGACAGATGTATAAAACTGATGGAGGGATAGTATGGAACAGCAGAAGATCACTGTAAAGATTGCAGGTCGTCCATATGTCCTGAACGCTTCATCAGAAGAGCACGAGAGGAAGATAAGAATTTCCGCTGAGGAGATCAACAAGAAGGTAAATGCCTACCTGGACAAGTTCCCGGGCAAGAGCATCGTTGACATCCTGTCGTTTGTGGCACTGAATGTGTGTATGAACAACCTGACACTTCAGGAACAGATAAAGAATCTTTCCGATGAGGAAAAGACTCTTGCAGAAGAGCTTGGTGGTTATCTTGATAATATTGAAAAAAACAGCCGTTAGTTACTTATTTTTGCTGAAATCAACATTTATAAAGTAACCGGGACTACTCGGATGGCAATGATGGACCTAGGTGACCCTTACGGGGATTCCGCTTGCGGGACGGAGGATTTCAGAACCAACAATCCGGAGCCCAAATCTTATTCATTAAGATTTTCTGACAAACTTGCTAACGGCTTTTCTTTATAACTTGACCAGTCCGCTTCACAAAGCAGACTGGTCATTTTTATACCGGTCAGCAGGTAAATAAGAAAAACTAAACCATAATATATATGAACACAGCACTAACAATTATTTTGTCTGCAGCCGTAGGTGCAGTACTGGCGCTTACCATTTACATAATTGTCCGCAGAATACTCCTGAAAGGACAGAAGGAAGACATTATCAAGAAGGCAGAGCTTGAGGCAGAGAGCATCAAAAAGGAGAAGATCTTCCAGGCAAAGGAAAAGTTCCTCCAGCTCAAGAGCGAGCATGAGCAGTACATCAATGAAAAGAACAAGGTCATCAGCGAGACTGAGAGCCGCCTGAAGCAGAAGGAGAACAACCTCAACCAACAGAGCTCTGAGCTCGGACGCAAGCAGAAGGAGACTGACGCAATCAGACAGAATCTCAAGAACCAGATTGAGATCGCCAACAAGAAGACTGAGGAATACGAGCAGCTTAAGCAGGAAGCCATCAAGCAGATTGAGGAGATTGCAGGACTTACTGCAACCGAGGCCAAGAACCAGCTCATCGAGAGTATGAAGGCAGAAGCCAAGACTCAGGCTCAGTCATACATCAATGACGTAATGGACGAGGCTCGTCTGACTGCATCTAAAGAGGCTAAGAGAATTGTAATCAACACAATACAGCGTACAGCATCCGAGACAGCCATCGAGAATGCAGTGACAGTGTTCCACATCGAAAGCGACGAGATCAAAGGTAGAATCATCGGCCGCGAAGGTAGAAACATCCGTGCACTCGAGGCAGCAACCGGAGTGGAAATCGTTGTGGATGACACACCAGAAGCTATCCTCCTTTCAGCATTCGACCCTGTAAGAAGAGAGGTTGCACGTCTTGCCCTTCACCAGCTTGTAATCGACGGACGTATCCACCCGGCACGTATCGAGGAAGTTGTAGCAAAGGTGCAGAAGCAGCTTGAGGACGAGATCATGGAGACAGGTAAGAGAACTTGCATCGACCTCGGAATCCACGGAATGCACATCGAACTCGTGAAGCTCATCGGTAGAATGAAGTACCGTTCTTCATATGGTCAGAACCTTCTCCAGCACGCACGCGAGGTTGCCAACATCTGTGCTACAATGGCTTCAGAGCTCGGTCTCAACCCTAAGGTAGCCAAGAGAGCCGGACTCCTCCACGATATCGGAAAGGTTTCAGATGAGGATCCAGAGCTTCCACACGCAATCCTCGGTATGAAGCTCGCCGAGAAGTACAAGGAGAAGCCAGATGTATGCAACGCTATCGGAGCTCACCACGAGGAGATTGAAATGACATCAATCATCTCTCCTCTCGTTATGGTCGGTGACGCCATTTCAGGTGCAAGACCAGGTGCACGCCGCGAGGTGATCGAGTCATACATCAAGAGACTCAAGGAGATGGAAGGCATTGCAAAATCATACAATGGAGTGACCAAGACTTACGCTATCCAGGCAGGTCGCGAACTCCGCGTCATCGTAGGTGCAGATCAGGTCACCGACCAGGATGCAGAGACATTGTCAACAGAGATTGCAAGAAAGATCCAGGAGGAGATGGTTTACCCAGGTCAGGTAAAGATCACAGTAATCCGCGAGACCAGATCAGTGGCATTTGCAAAATAACATTCAAAATATATAAAGATGAAACGATTCCTTTCAATACTGTCAACCCTGCTCATCAGTGCAGTTGCATTCGCACAGGGGCAGCTCGTGACTTGGTCATCTCACGTAGAGAAGGCTGAGGGGGATGTGTACAAGGTTATCTTCACAGGTAAGATCGCTGACGGTTACCACACCTACACCCTCACAGACGAATTCTCTGCAACAGAATTCATGGATCCTGCCGTTACAGGCGGTGAGCTTGTCGGAGAACCATATGAACTCAGCACTCCTACAGAGGAGACAGACGAGTTCGGTGACCTTGCAAGACATTACTACAACGAAATCATCATTGCACAGGACGTAAAGGCAGAAGCCGGTGCAGTTTTTACAGGAACTATCTTCACCAACTCTTGCACAGGCGGTGCCTGCAAAGCTGAGTACTATGACTTCGAGGTGAAGATCGGCGAGGGTGCAGCAGTAGCTGCAGCAGATGAGGAGCCAGCACAGAAGACAGCCTTCCCTTGGGGACTTATCCTCCAGGCTATTCTCTGGGGCTTTGCAATGCTCATGACCCCTTGCGTGTTCCCTATGGTACCTATGACAGTGTCATTCTTCCTCAAAGGATCTGACAATGTCGCTCAGGGCCGCTTCAAGGCAGGTATGTATGGTCTGTTCATCGTAATTCTCTACACTCTTCCTATCGCGCTCCTTATCGTGATCACAAGAGTTATCGGTGGAGAATCTGTGACAGCCGACATCTTCAACTGGATTGCTACACACTGGCTCCCTAACATCCTGTTCTTCATCATTTTCATGGTGTTTGCAGCCTCATTCTTCGGAGCATTCGAGATCACTCTCCCACAGTCTCTCGTAAACAAGAGCGACAAGGGTTCAGACAAGAAGGGTCTTGCAGGTGTGTTCTTCATGGCACTCACACTCGTACTCGTGTCATTCTCTTGCACAGGTCCGATTGTCGGTAACGTGCTTATCCAGGCTACTTCAAGCAACGGTGCATGGTGGATTCCTATCGTGACAATGCTTGCATTCTCAGTAGCATTTGCACTTCCATTCACACTCCTCGCATTCTTCCCTTCACTCCTGAAGGACCTCAAGAAGAGCGGCGGCGGATGGCTCAACACAGTGAAGGTTGTAATGGGATTCATCGAGGTTGCTCTCGGATTCAAGTTCCTCAGCGTGGCTGACCAGACTTACCACTGGGGTCTCCTTGACAGAGAGGTTTACCTTGCAATCTGGATCGTATGCTTCTCACTCCTCGGATTCTACCTCCTCGGCAAGCTCCGCTTTGCTCACGATGACGAGGTTACACACATCTCAGTGCCAAGACTCACATTGTCGATCGTAGTATTCTCATTTGTAGTATATATGATTCCTGGTATGTTCGGAGCACCTCTCAAGGCTCTCTCTGGATATATGCCACCTATCTCATCACAGGACTTCGTCCTCACAGCAGGAAGCGGATCACACCAGGTTGCTGATGTACCTGCACAGCAGGAAGGCAACAAGTATGACTTCCTCCACCTGCCACACGGACTTCAGGGTTACTTTGACCTCGACGAAGCCCTTGCAGCAGCAAAGAAGGCTGGCAAGCCTGTATTCGTAGACGTAACTGGTCACGGATGTGTAAACTGCCGCGAGATGGAGTCAAGAGTATGGAGTGCGCCAGCTGTGCTTGAGAAGCTCAGAAATGACTTTGTTGTCGTAGCCCTTTATGTAGATGACAAGTACAAGCTTGCAAAGGAAGACTGGGTTACTGACGAAGCTACAGGAGATGTTTACAAGGATCTCGGACGTGCAAACTCATACATCGCACGTTCAAAGTGGAATGTTAACGCTCAGCCAAACTATGTACTCCTCTCCCCTGACGGAGAAATGCTGGTTCCGGTACGCGGCTACGACCTCTCGGTTGACGGATTCGTAGACTTCCTCCAGAGTGGACTTGACGCTTACAACAAGTAAGACATACACCATATGAAAAAGGCACGAAACTTTTCGGTTTCGTGCCTTTTTTATATACGCTGCTTTCTTAGAACTTGAAGCTGTCCTTGAGAGCTGTTGTCTTGTTGAATACGAAGTGGTCAGGTGTCGAGTCTGGATCCTTGAAGAAGTAGCCGACACGCTCGAACTGAACTGCGATGCCTGAGTTGTCCTCGAGAAGGGCTGGCTCTGCATATCCCTTTGCCACAACGAGTGACTCTGGATTGAGGTAGCTCTTGTAGTCCTGTCCCTCAGGAATCTGGCCCATCTGAGCCTCAGTGAAGAGCTTGTCATAGAGTCTGAGCTCGAGTTCCTTAGCATGCTCTGTTGACACCCAGTGGATAGTACCCTTAACTGAACGCCACTCGCCTGCTCCTGGCTTAGATGTAGGATCGTAAGTACACTTGATCTCTACGATGTTGCCCTCAGCGTCCTTTACAACCTCCTGGCACTTCACGATGTATGTGTACTTGAGGCGTACCTCTCCGTCTGGCTTGAGACGGAAGTACTTCTTAGGCGGCTCCTCCATGAAGTCGTTTCTCTCGATGTAAACCTCACCGGTGAAAGGAACCTTGCGTGATGGTCCTTCTGGATCTGCAGGGTTAAGAGGTGCGTCGAACCACTCTACCTTACCTGGCTCCCAGTTAGTGATTGTAAGCTTGACAGGGTCCTGAACTACCATGTAACGGTTTGCACGCTCATTGAGGTCCTGGCGGACGCACCATTCCATAAGCTGGAGGTCGATGAGCTGCTCGCGCTTTGCTACACCCACCTTCTCTGCGAACATACGCATTGACTCAGGAGTGTAACCACGACGACGGATACCACAGATGGTCGGCATACGTGGGTCATCCCAGCCGCTTACGAAGTTGTTCTTCACAAGCTCGAGGAGCTTACGCTTAGACATCACTGTGTACGTAAGGTTGAGTCTTGCGAACTCATACTGATGCGACGGGAAAATGCCGAGTTTCTCGATGAACCAGTCATAGAGAGGACGGTGTACGTCGAACTCGAGAGTACAGATCGAGTGTGTGATGTTCTCGATACTGTCTGACTGTCCGTGAGCATAGTCGTACATAGGGTAGATGCACCACTTGTCACCTGTTCTGTGATGGTGAGCGTGGATGATACGGTAAAGGAGGGGGTCACGGAAAAGCATGTTAGGATGCGCCATGTCGATCTTCGCACGGAGCACCTTCTCACCTTCCGCATACTTTCCAGCCTTCATTTCACGGAAAAGCTGGAGGTTCTCCTCAACGCTACGGTTGCGGTAAGGGCTCTCTGTACCAGGCACCTGCACTGTACCACGACCTGCACGGATCTCCTCCTGTGTCTGGTCATCTACATATGCAAGACCCTTCTTGATGAGCTCCTCAGCCCACTCGTAAAGCTGATCGAAGTAGTCAGAAGCGTAACGCTCGTTCTCCCACTCGAAACCGAGCCACTTGATGTCCTCCTTGATAGAGTCTACGTACTCGGTGTCCTCCTTTACAGGGTTTGTATCGTCAAAGCGGAGGTTAGTCTTTCCGCCGTATTTCTTAGCAAGACCGAAGTTGATGCAGATACTCTTCGCATGTCCGATGTGAAGGTAGCCGTTCGGTTCTGGCGGGAAGCGGGTCATGATAGATTCGTGCTTTCCGCTGGCGAGATCCGCCTCAATGATTTCTTCCAAAAAGTTGAGATTTCTGGTCTCAGTTACTTCCTTGTTTACCTCTTCCATATCTTTGGTAATAATGAATTTGCAAATAATCGGGCAAATATACGGAAAATTTCACTATTATCCTTTGTTTACACCGATTTTATGCACCCTCTAAAACTCCAAAGTCACACCAAGCGAAGGGACTACAGAGCCGCTAGTCAGGTCAAGGGTTTCCATCGCATATTTCTGTTCTGGAAGAGGCACAGTCGGATTTTCGATGGCACCTGTGCTGAGGTAGACGGTCGGTTGAGGGATGGTGTTTGAGGTAATATTCTGTATATCAATATATACCCCTAAGGTCCACTTGTCGAAGTAGAAGTTTTTATCGACCCTCAGGTCGATCTGGCAGAACGGCTCGAGACGCTCCTGATTATATCTGGAATAGTCATATACGGCCCTTCCGCCCGCGTCCCACACATATTTGAGGGACGACTCTTCGAGGTCGTACGGTGTATATGGTGCACCGCCGATGGCGCTGACTTTGGCACCGACGCTCCAATAGCGAGGCAGGTAGTACACAGCGCTTATATTCGTTATGAACCTGTTGTCCCAGGCCGAAGGCATATATTCGGAATCCTTCCTGCTTCGGTACTCGCTCCTGAACAGGGTGGCGGAGGTAATAAAGGTAAGTTTGTCCGGGATGAGCCATCTGACGAGGAGTTCAAGTCCATACGAGCGTCCTTGAGCAGAAGACACGAGGAGTTCCTCCCCTATCGTGCCATAATCTGCACCTATACAGGTCAGAGGTACATCAGTAGCTACCGACAGCGGTATGTCAAAGAACTGTTTATAGAAGCCTTCGAGGCCTACGAAGAGGCGGTCACGCAGTCTCCAGTCCGCTCCGGCCGCAGCTGAGGCCACTCGCATATATTCCAGATCCTTATTCAGCAGATTGCCATCTGAATCACGGAATGCGAGGCCTGTGACAGGAGGGAGCTGATGATAGAGGCCGGCACTGAGATTGAAGGACCAGGCTTCCCACGGGAGGTAGGAAACAGCGGCCCTTGGGGAGAGCTGTTTCCAGAAGGCGGCTGTGTTTCCGGAGTACGAGGCGCCGTCTGTCCTGAGGCCGAAGGAGGCGTTGAGTTTCCCTTCCGGTGACTTGTATTCTGCCGAAGCGAAGCCTTCCCATCCGAGGAAGCCTAGCTTTGTGTCATAGTCATCTGCAGATCCTCTGGCCATCATCCTGAAGACATTGCTGTTGTAGTGTCTCCAATAAAGCGCAGCGCCTTCTCTCAGCACCCAGGATCCATAATAAGCTCTGTTTTCAAAACGGAACTGAGCCTTGCCTTCCAGACCGCTGCTTTTGAGAATGAGGTTTTCCAAGGACGAGTCATCATTGTCAAGGTACTTTTCGCTGCGGTTGTTCAGATAGTTGTAGCTCAGAGTGTATGTCTGGATGTTTCGCTCAGCAAAATGCTTGTAGCTGACTCCGACCGTAAATGTCTCCTGCTTGAGGAGAGGAAGATAACTGAGCAGGTACTCGTCTGATTTGTCATCCGGCTCCTTGTTAAGCTTCATATCATCAAAGCCGGCAAGAGCCAGAAAAGTGATCTCGTTGCGGGGATCGAGCTTAGTCTTTATCTTGACCTGTCCGTCTATATAATTGGGAAGGATGGGAAGTCCGAGAAGCTTGAAAAGAAGCTGAAGGTAGGACTGTCTGACTGAGGCTATATATGTGGTCTTCGAGCCCAGATGTCCGCTCGCGCTGACGCCTGCTTCAGACGCTCCCAAGATCGCCTTGAAGGCCTGCTTATCGGGATTGCCGTCCTTCAGAGTTATATCCATTACCGAACTGAGAGCCCCGCCTCTATTGGCAGGGAAAGAGCCCGTGTAGAAACTGATCTCACGGATCAGATCGGAATTAAGGATGCTCACAGGTCCTCCAGAGGCACCCTGAGTCGCAAAATGGTTGATGTTGGGAATCTCGACTCCATCGATGAAGAAGGCATTTTCCGAAGGGCCTCCTCCCCTGACAATCAAGTCGTTGCGATAGCCTATCGGCGAGTATGCGACTCCCGGATATGACCGTACGATTCGGGCGACATCCTTGTTGGCGCCCGGTATATTTTCTATATCCCCTACGCTTATGACCCTGACGCTCACAGGGCTTTCAACGCTTCGGAGAAATGGCGAAGGCTTCACGCTCGATGCGGCGATTTCAGTCGGGTCCTGCTCCATCTCAATCTCGATGAACGGAGTATATGGGGTTATCTTATAATCTGGTGTAACTACGGTCCTGTAGCCGAGTTGGATAGCCGAGAACTGAGATATGCCGGGCTTCACATCGGGAAGGGAGAAGACTCCTGTGGAATCTGCCAGCACTCCGGAGCCCTCGACTCCGACTATGATCACTGCTGCATAGGGAACACCCTCACGGGTAAGACGGTCAATGACCTTGCCGCTGACCGTGTAGCCTTGAGTCTGGGAATACGACGCCGGACAAGCGACGCCCCACATCAAAGCCGTAACAATATATATAAGAATACGTTTCATAACACTACTGTAACTTCCGCCTTTCGGCCATACATTTTCCGCGCTATATGAATTCTTACGGCATATTCTCAGAAAAATTCGTACTTTTGCATCCTCAATACGGGAAAACATAATATACTCACATTTGAGACCTTTAGGTCGATAGTAAGTCCTCCTCCCGAGGAGGAGGATTTAGGA
>CANBDZ010000006.1 GCA_947367375.1 uncultured Bacteroidales bacterium
GCTGCAAAATACGTGCTCAGCGACAGCGAAGGAAAGGCGGAGATCACTAAGGTCAAGAAGAACACCTACATCCTTAAGGCCGAGCTCATGGGCTATAAGGCATATACAAAGGAAATTGCAATCAGCAAGGACCTTGATCTGGGTACAATCGTAATGAGCGAGGATTCAGAGCTCATCGACGCAGCAAGCGTTTCAGCTGTAGGTAACCCTATCGTTGTAAAGAAGGACACAATCGAGTACAACGCTTCTTCATTCAAGACATCGGATAATGACATGCTCGAGGACCTCCTCAAGAAGATCCCAGGTGTCGAGGTGTCTTCAGACGGAACAGTGACAGCAAATGGTGAGACAATCAACAAGATCACCATCGACGGTAAGACCTTCTTCCTCGATGACCCTCAGCTCGCTACAAAGAACCTTCCTGCAAAGATCGTAGAGAAGGTGAAGGTGGTTGAAAGAAAGTCAGAGCAGGCAAGATTTACAGGTATTGACGATGGTCAGCAGGAGACCATCATCGACCTCTCTGTATATAAAGGAATGATGAACGGTTGGTTCGGTAACATCATGGGTGGTGGTGGCCACGACCTTCCAGAGAAGGGCTACTACACTGAGGACAAGACCTTTATGGATGAAGGCTGGCGTTATCAGACAGCCGGTATCCTCGGAAACTTCAAGAGCAAGAGCCAGATCAGTATAATTGTAAATGCCAACAACACCAATAACCGTGGTTTCAACGACCTCGCAGGCGGAATGATGCGTGGTATGATGGGCGGCGGTGGACGCCGAATGGGTGGCGGCATGCCAGGTGGCATGGGCGGAATGGGCGGCGGAAGCGGTATCACAAGCTCATGGATGGGAGGACTCAACGGAGCCTGGGACCTCTTCGATGACCGCATGGAGCTCTCAAGCAACTATGTCTACAACGGTTCTACAAACTACGTTGAGGAGACAAGCTCGAAGGTAACCTTCATGGAGAACGGTAGCCATATGTTGAATGACAACAACGGTTACAGCACAAATGGATCACAGGGACATAGAATCGGTATCAGACTCGATCACGAGTTCTCTAAGAATACATCTCTCCTCTTCGAACCTCAGTTCAACTTCGGTTCAGGAACATTCTCAGAGCATTCTGATTTCGCGACACGCACAGCGATGAATGCTGACACAACATTCACCAACAGCGGTTTCACCGACAATGTGGGCGACAACCGCAACTGGACAGCAAGCGGACGCCTCCTCTATAGACAGCGTCTGGGCAAAGAGGGAAGAACATTCTCGGCAATGGTGAACTATAGCTTCAGCAACAACGAGATGTCCGGCTTGAACCAGTCTTTGACACGTACAGACCTCAATGCTGACAACGTGTTTGAAAACGAGATCGTAAACCAGAGATATGATCAGGTTTCCAACAATTCATCGTTGAGCGGACGTATGGTATTCACAGAGTCACTTGCTGAAAACCTCTTCCTCGAAGCTAACTACGAATATGCTTGGAACAGCAACCGCAGTGGCAAGGATACATACAACAGTGGAAACGTAAACCTTGGCGATGATGCTACATCATTGATATATAATCCAGTAGGCGAAGTTTATGATCCTACATATTCAAGCTCTATCCTCAATAACTATGTAAACCAGAGAGCAGGAGCAAGCTTCACTTGGCAGACTGAGGATCTCAACGCACAGATCGGAATCCAGGTTAACCCTACCAACACTCACAACGAGACAAACGGTGAGACTTACGACAGCAAGGTAGTGAACTGGTCGCCATCAGCGAGAATCAGATATATGATGAATGACAACGCTCAGATGATGGTGAATTATGACGGACGTTCGTCGCAGCCTTCAACATCTCAGTTGATGCCGGTACCGGACAACACAGACCCTCTTAACGTTTCACTCGGTAACCCTTACCTTGAGTCATATTTCACTCACAATATGCGTGGAACGTTCAGATATACAAACATGAATACATTCACCTCTGTCAATGCACAGCTCGGTGGAAACTTTGTTCAGGATGCAATCACAAACGCTCAGTGGTATGACCAGTCAGGTGCACAGTACTCTATTCCTGTAAATGGTCCTGGTACAGGCTCGGCAAATGCTTCGATCATGGTGAACTCACCGATTGCAAAGTCTGATTTCTCTATCATGACCAACACAAGCGCACGCTACAACCAGTCGGTGTCATACATCGGAACAGGTACACTCAACTCTGATATGTACTATGATCCGGACAATGCTGAGTTCAACTATGCGCTCTTCCATAAGGACTATCCTTCATTGGGAGACTCAGATGCATTCCTCACCAACAAGATCCGTTCATTGAATGTGACTGAGATGCTCCGACTCACTTACAGAAATGACTTCGTAGAACTCATCGCAGGTGGACGTACCAACATCTCAAAGTCTTGGTACACAATGAAGTCAGCTAATGTGAACACAACTTGGAACAATAATGTCTCATTTGAGATGAACTGGACTCTTCCATTCGGAATGAACCTTATCAGTGACATGAACTATAACTGGTATAAGGGATATACAACAGCGCAGGAACCGGAGTTCATCCTCAATGCAGAGATTACTCAGCTCGTGTTCAACAACAAGGGAACCATCGCTCTCAGAGCCTACGACATCTTCAAGCAGGCGAAGAACCTGATGGTAACCGACGCATCCAACTATCACCAGGAGGTACGCAACAACACCCTCGGACGTTATGTGATTGTTTCATTCACATATAGATTCGGAACATTCAACAGAAACAGAAGAGGTGGAGCACCAAGCGGCGCTCCTCGCGGAATGCCGATGGGTATGCCTATGGGCGGCCCTCCAAGAATGTAGTCAGTATAGACTCTTTTCCATATGACAAGAAGGAACACAAATTCAGATAGGAATGAAAACATTCTGTATCTGACGGTGTGGGTGGTCATTGCTCTCCTACCGGTTGTGCTTGAACTTTGGGAACTCATCAACAACCATGGGTTTACCTGGAAGTTTGTGCATCGCTGGTGGGTAGGTATGATACCGTTGGCTATCATATTCCTCGTACATAACTATCTCCTTATCCCTAAGCTGATGAAGAGGGGTAAGATGAAGGGGTATTGTCTGAGTTTGCTGGTTATACTTTCTCTGTATGGCGGTCTTCAGCAGGTCGCAGTGCAGCAGATGCGCAGGGAGTTCAGAGAGCGTATTATGGAGCAGAGGCAGCGTTTCGAAATGAATGACGCTCCTCCGATGCGACCTGAGCCGGCTCCGGAGATGCGTCCAGACCGAAATCCTCAGATTCGCCCTCAGGGCCCTGGCGGACCTATGCCTTCGAGAATGTTCCTTTTCCCGCTTCTGTTCAAGATAATGCTTGCTGCGCTGACGTTGGGTATAAATGTCGCCATCTCGTTGTCATTCACCTACAATCGAGAGCAGGCCAAAAGAGAAGAACTTCTTAAAAACCGACTTCAGGAAGAACTGAAATACCTTAAGCAGCAGATCAGTCCGCATTTCCTCATGAATGTCCTCAACAATATTCACGAAATGACGGAAGAGAACATAAAGGAGGCTCAGGATATGATCCTGGAACTTTCTTATCTGATGAGATACGTCCTGTATGAAAGTGAAAATGCAATGACGACCCTTGCTGCAGAGTCTCGTTTCATTTCCAGCTATGTCGCTTTGATGAAGCGAAGGTATGTTGAGGGAATCGTAAAGGTAAGTCTTGACATCCACAATAAGGCTTCTGAAAACATAACCCTTCCTCCGCTGCTCTTCATTTCATTCATTGAGAACGCTTTTAAGCACGGTGTGAGCTACAATAATGAGACTCACATCGACATAAAGCTCAATGAGGAGAACGGAAGAATAATGTTCATCTGCGACAACACTATCCCTCAGAAGAAGTCAGTTGCAAAAGAAGGGGGAGTGGGGCTGTCCAATGTCAGAAGACGCCTTGACCTCCTTTACGGAGAAGACTATTCTCTCGACATAAATCAGGATGAACACACACATTCAGTAAAATTGATTATTCCATGCCGATGAACATAAGATGTCTGATAGTAGATGACGAGCCTCTGGCTCTCAACAGATTGAAGCGACATGTCTTGAGGTTCCCTTATCTGGAACTCGTTGACTCGTGCTATAGTGCAGAGGATGCTGAGCGTGCTTTGCAGGCGAATGAGGTGGATCTTATATTCGTTGACATCAATATGCCCGACACCAACGGAATGAGCTTCATCCGTTCGTTGGAGAATCCGCCGATGGTAGTGTTTGTGACAGCATATGCCGAATATGCGGTCGAGAGCTATAAGGTCAATGCGGTGGACTATCTGCTCAAGCCATATAGCGGCGAAGACTTCGAACGTACCGCAGAGAAAGTGTACAAGCATTGGCAGCTGCTCAATAACCAGGGTGTAAAGACCGAGACTCCTGAAGCTGACGTCCTTTACCTGAAATGCGAACACAGGTTTGTCCGTGTGGAATGTGATCAGATAAAGTTCATCGAAGGAAACAACGAGTACCTGAAGGTGCACCTTGTTTCAGGAGAACCATTCCTGACCCATATGACCTTCAAGCAGATATCGGAATCTCTGCCGGGCAATTTCATTCAGATACACAGATCATATCTCGTGAACATGAAGCACGCTGTCTCAGCCGAGCGCACAATCGTTTCCCTGAACGACGGCACCATTCTTCCGGTAAGTGACTCCAGAAGAAACGACCTGCTCCAGTATATGAATGCTGTAAAATAATCTTTAATATACGAACATCCAGCTGTCAGCTACGGATGATGCTCCGCTTTCGTCGACTGCGGTGACTATGAGGATGTACTCGCTGCCCTTGGCGAGGTTGCTGAGAACAGCATACTTTTCTGTGGTCTTTTCTATGTAGTACAGGTCAGGGGACAGGAACATTGTCTCCTGTGCTCTGAGTACTGAACTCTGAAGTGTGTTTGTCCACAGATAGTTGTCTGTAGCTCGGATTATGTACCTGAATCCGGCAGCTTCTCCACCGCTTACATTCCATCTGATGCGGTCCTGACCGTTTTCTGAAACTACAGCTTCTTCGATTTCGACAGTATGTCCGCTGTATGGAACAGCTTTCGTTCTGAATGTCTCGGTGAACAGCTTTCCATAGACTCCCATAGCATTTACAGGAAGGAACACGACTGTCATCTCGGTGTCAGGATTCAGCTGCTTTCTGATGAAAGTTTCTGAACTGCTGTCATATATTACAGCAGGTCCTCCCGGATAAATGATGTAGTTGATGATGTCTTCCTCAGTCTTGAAGTGTAACATTGTCTCCTGGGACAAGAGGGCTGCATAAACTATTGAAGCTCCTTTGGCGGTAAAGTCCAATGAAATGCTTGTCATGTCTATAGAAAGGCCGGAATATGTAACGTCTATAGTTCCGCCTGGCTTCAGCTTCTCTGTGTTGATCTCGGTGTAGATGAAGTCGTCAGCTGTGTAGGCTCCGCTGTCCTTATGTGGAAGGATCCACATGACATAGTTCTGACCTGGCTCGATCAGAATGTCTCCGAGTTCTTTCTGGAACCTGAATGCGGAACCTTCATAAGTGACCTTGTCGGTTGCGTTTGTGTACAGTGTGTTGTACTGTGCCTCATTTACCAGATTTCCGGATGTGAAGTCACGCTCAAAAGCTTCCTTCTTAGAGATGCCGCAGTAGAATGAAGATACGTTCTCCATCTTGATTTTCACCTTGATGCTCTGGAAAGTGGAAGAAACCTGCTCGATGCTTACTGCCGGACTTGCCAATTCGTCGATTGCAAGCGGTATTGTAGAGATACCCGAGCGTTTCACTGTGATTTCCTTACCCTCCTTGAGTGTAAACATCTGCTTCTGGCCGTCAGTAGTGTTTACGGTGATGGCCATGCCTGTGTAGGTCTGGTGTGGCACAACCACATAGAAAGGTGTGCCTTCAGGTCCGATCTTCACACCTTCTCCGCAATCGAGTCTGAGCGTGTTGACTCCATAAGTGTAGTCAGGATCAAGGTTATATTCGCGATCAGCAGGAATATAACACATGTCACCGCCGGTCTCGCTGGCGATAATTTCATTTGTGTGAATGGATATGGATGATACCTTTATATTTACAGCTTCTGTAGATATCAGCAGCCTGAGCACGCCGGCTGCATTGGAAAAATGCAACTCCGTGTCATAGGACACGTCGCTGACCATCGGCATGGTGTTGTCTGCGAATGTGCCTTCTGCGTACTGCTGGACGTTAGGAATGGTAAGATATATTTCTTTTTCCGCATCGGGACCGCTCATGTAGATGCCTTCTGCCGGGTAGGCAGCTATCACTCCTGTTGAAAGGTCCATGAAGTCAATGCCGTCTTCTGGATAGAATGCGGCAAAAGCGGAAGCGTCATCTTCTGTATAATAGATCTTGTCATAAGAGCCGGACAGGAGAATTCTGTCACCCTTAGACCACAGAACCTTTCTTATGTTGCTTGAATTGTCTGGGCTCAACTGGGTCTTTGTGTCCGGTGTTTCAGCGATTCGTGCTGTTATTGCATTATGTGGTACGGCAGCTGGCTCCTTTTCTTCAACCATAGCGCAGGCAGAGAAGAGAATCAGTGCTGATAATTTCAGAATTGTTCGTTTCATAACGCAGGTCCTCCTGTTATTCAAAGAAATCCGAGAAGTCGTCAGAATCCTCGAACATGTCCTCGGTAAGACCGCTCTGTACAAGCAGACACTGCTCGGTCTCCAGGCATATCACCTCCATCTGAGGAGGTAAATATTTCATTCTTTCAATCTTCATAGTAAGGCAAATTTAATAAAATATACGAATAATTCGTAACTCTTCTGTACAAAAAATACTATATTTGTCTGTCAATTCCCTCTTGCTATCTGCGAATGGCAATCGTATCGAATGGATAATCTACGCAATAACAATAATTAACCAACTAAACCTTCAATATTATGAAAAAGGTATTTATGATGTCGCTTTTGGCTTTTATGTCGCTTGCGGCTTTCGCTCAGAACACTGAAGTGAACCAGTACGGACAGAAGGTAACGGCTTTGCCTATTGACGCTACAGTTCAGGATGGTATCCTTGTGCTCCAGAATAAGGAGGCAAACTACAAGATGTGGTTCGATATCCGCGTTCAGGGAGACGCTGCTGTCTTCTTCGGATATGACAAGAATCTTACTCAGATCGGTAACGGTATGCTTATGCGCCGTACTCGTTTCGCAGTAAAGGCTCAGCTCGACAAGAACTGGTATGGTGAGCTCGATACAGACTGGACTTCTGGTACTCCTGAGCTCAAGGATGCTTACCTCGGTTTCACAGGTGTCAAGAACCTCGAGATCAAGATGGGTAACTTCAAGGAGAACTTCTCTATCCAGAGAAACACAACTTCACGTTATCTTCAGTTCATGGAGCGTCCAATGGTGACTTATCTTGCACCATCACGCCACATGGGTATCAACTTCAAGTATTCTCTCCCTCATATCTGGGCTAGTGCAGGTGTATTCGGTCCTGCTCTCGAGGATGCTGAGACTATGACAGCTTTCCAGGATGGTAACAAGGACTACGGTCTTAATGTCGGCCTTTCATACACTGGTAAGCTCGTTTATCGTCCTATCAACAACAAGACAACTTCACTCCACATCGGTGCAGCTGCTTCTTACAGAAACCCTAAGACTTCTTCTACAGATGGTTACAACGCAGTACGTTACAGCACACGTAACACAACAGGTGTAAACCGTAAGAAGTTCATCGACACAGATGCTATCCAGTATCTCGATCACGAGTTCGCTTACACATTCGAGCTTGCAGGTCACCACAAGGGCCTCCGTTGGGAGGGTGCTTACATCGCACGTAAGCCTTTCGTAGACGAGGCTAAGTGGATCGACAAGAACGGTGAGGCTCCTAACATGCAGCAGGCATGGGGATGGTACGCTCAGGCAGGTTACCTCCTCTTTGGCGGAAGCCAGAACTATGATGCAGGTGGAGCTAAGTACACTCGTACAACCAACGGAAGAGATTGGGGCGACGTCGAGCTTTGCGCACGCGTTGAGTACGTTGACTTCAACCTTTCTAAGTATGTGATGGGTGGCTCGGCTTACGCTTACTCACTCGGTATCAACTACCACGTGACTAAGAACGTCAAGTTCGTGATCAACTACCAGTACAACGACAACGACATCTTCGCTAACGGTAAGGGTGCTCAGGACGGTACTGACAAGACAGCTAAGGGTCCTTACAGAACAGGTTACGACGCTGCAGGTAACGTAACTTACTATCCTGGTGACATCGCTTCAGACAGTAAGAGCAAGGGTATCGACTACCACATGCTCGCATGCCGTTTCCAGGTTGCTTTCTAAAGATCAAAACAAACCAAAAATAAACCATTAAAATTAAAAACATCATGAAAAAGTTTTTTGTACTCGCAGCTGCGGCTGCATTCGCCCTTGTTGCATGTAACAAGGACAACCCTACAGTTGACGGTAGCGGTAACAAGGACAATGAGACTAAGGTATCAGGCGTTGTTCTCAACGAGCTTTCAGGTGCTGCCAAGTTCATCGAGCTTTACAACACAACTGACAAGGAGATCTCTCTCGAGGGTCTTTGCCTCGTTAAGTATGACTCTTCTAAGGATGGTGGAAAGTCTACAACTTGGACTGGTAAGGCAGGTATGAAGATCGCTGCTAAGGGTTATGTAGTTCTTGAGAGCTCTGACCTTGCTGACGAGGCTGAAGGTGGTGATCCTAAATATGCTTATGAGTCGGCTAACCACGTATTCAAGGGTGGCCTTTCTGGTAAGAAGAACCTCAAGATTGAACTCGTAGACGCACAGGAGAACGTTCTTGACGCTTTCGCACGTGGTGAGGAAGGTGCAGGTTGGAACCAGGTATCTGGCTTCAACAATGACAAGAAGCACACATTCTCACGCGTTCCAGACGGAACAGGTGAGTGGGCATATGCAGATCCTACTAAGGGCGCAGCTAACGGCGCTAAGGTTGCTGACATTGAGATGGCTCCTGAGATGTAATTCTTCCTTAATAGAATCTTAACGAACTATGGCAGAATTAAAAATCGGCGAGATCTCGAAGCCACGTTTCGAGTTCCGCTCATTCGGACAGTGCTTCTGCGAGGCACACAAGAGAATGGCTCGTCTTTCGGTTCCTGTACCTGAAAAGGTATGGGAGCGCGAAAGCGACGAGATCTACATCATCTCTCGCAAGAACGACATCAACAATACTAAGATTCGTAACGGAAAGATGGACATCAAGACTTATGTCCAGACAGTTGACGGCCTTGAGCAGTGGAACCCTCTTATGAAAGGTGAGTTCCCTATCTCACGCACAGTGCTTGAGAACGAGGTTTTCCCAGCATTCATGGTAGAGATGCCTGCTCTTGACAAGGATGAGTACACTTATGACGAGTTCATCGCAATGGTGAAGGCTAACCCTGATCTTGCAGCTGTACGCGTACACAAGCAGCGTTTCGGTTATATGGTTAACGACACTATCTGCGAGGTGGGTAACGTGCTTATCAACGGAGCAAAGGTTGTTACCATCAACTCTGAGTCAACTGAGATCGAGGACATCAAGAAGACCATCGCTGACTGCGGTCTCGAGGGTGTTGAGAACATCAACTACCTCCAGGCTATCAAGCGTGTGATCGGTATGTCAGACAAACCACTTGCAAACGAGTAGTATCATGGCACAGGAAATCGAAAGAAAATTCTTGGTTGCAGGCGACTTCAAGCCGTTTGCAAAGAAGGCTACCCGCATTACTCAGGGTTACCTCAGCTCAGTTCCTGAGCGCACAGTTCGCGTTCGCGTGAAGGGTGAGAAGGGTTTCATCACCATCAAGGGTATCGGTTCCGCTAGCGGTGCAAGCCGTTTCGAGTGGGAGAAGGAAATTCCTGTAGCAGAAGTTCAGGATCTTCTTCAGATCTGCGAGCCAGGCGTGATCGACAAGACACGTTACCTCGTTGAGGCTGGTGACCACACTTATGAGGTAGACGAATTCTACGGTGACAACGAGGGCCTTATCGTGGCCGAAGTTGAGCTCTCAGCAGAGGACGAGGCTTTTGTAAAGCCAGAGTGGCTCGGCGAAGAGGTGACCGGAGATGTGAAGTACTACAACTCTATGCTTATGAAGAACCCATATAAGAATTGGGAAAAGTAATAAAAGATTGCCGGTCAGGCCGGCAATGACGTATAGTCATCCCCGGCTTGGCCGGGGATCTTTTTAAAAACCACAGACCTATGACTGACAAGAACACAGAACTCAACCAGGAGCAGGCATTCGATCCGCTGGATATGAATAATTATAAGCTGGAGAAACTCCCAAAGATGGAGAAGACCAATTTTGAGAAGTGGATGGCTCGTTTGGGTGTCCCACTCGCAATTTTGTCTTTTATTTTGATCTTTTGGGTGTTTAAGATCCCTTTCCTGGAGAATCTTAATTTCGAGAGTCTTCCAGAAAAGGCGGCTAGTAATCTGAATAAGATTGGTGAGGCGAATTTCATACGTGCAAATTATGCAATGCTTGCCATTTTTGTTGCTTCGATAATCTTGTGGATTACTGAGGCTGTTCCGACCTATCTCACATCTCTCTTTGTAATTCTTGGAATTGTCCTTACTGGCGTCACTTCTCAGAAGGAAGCTTTTGCCCAGCTTGGTCATCCGGTCATGTGGCTCAATATCTTGTCATTCATCTTGGCAAGTATGTTGGTCAAAACCAAGGTTGCCAAAAGACTTGCTCTTTGGTTTATTATCAAGTTTGGAAAAAATGCGACAGGAGTTTTTCTAAGCTTTATTGTCATTAATGTGATCCTGTCTGCGTTTATCTCTGCCACTACTGTAAAGGCTGCAATTCTATTGCCTATTTTTATGACTGTGGCTGCCATCTATGGCGCGTCCAATGGTAAACGTAACAATTTTGGACGAAACCTTGCTTTGCAGAACCTCTTTCAGGTGAATGTAGGAGCAAGTGCATTTCTTACTGGTTCTGGAGCGAGCCTCCTGGCATACTCTCTTATTATAGGTGCAACCGGTGATATCGGCTATGGTTATTCTGATAGATTGTGGATTTCATTCCCTCTAGCTGTCATATTGTTGCTCATTGGCTGGGTTGTCGGTACAAAAATCATCTTCCCGATCAGCCGTGAGGAGTCAAAGCCTACAATTGAGGGAGGTATGGACCGCCTTAAAGCAGAATTGACAGCAATGGGTAAAATGTCCCTCGATGAGTATAAGTCAATATTTATATTTGTCGGTGTGCTGATTCTGTGGGCGACTGATAAACTTCATGGTATTGATGCAACAACTGTTGCATTTATTGGTGCCGTTATCGCTCTTTTGCCTAAAGTCGGTGTCGTTAAATGGAATGATGTCGACATTCCATGGCACCTGATGTTGTTCTCTGCCGGAGCGTATGCAATCGGTGTCGGTCTTAATGTAACAGGTATTCCGAACACATTGGTTGACTCGGCCTTCACTGCAATGGGAGTTGCGGCAGATACTCCGTTCTGGGTCTTCTACCTTATCATGACAGGTTTGATGCTTTTCAGTGGACTGATATTCCAGTCGAAGACTATCAGAACAATGATTTTTGTTCCGATCGCCATCGGAATCGCTCAGAAATATGGATTCGAGGTAATGAGCCTTGCTATTCCTGTATCTCTTTTGATTGAACATGTTTACGTGCTGCCATTCAACAGCAAGCCGGCAGCATTGCTATATACAACAAATCATTACAGCTGGAGTGACACCTTCAAGTTCGGTATCACCATGATGTTCATTGCATGGATTATGATAGTGATCTGGGGTGAGACTGTTCTCCATTGGTTGGGTTATACACCAGGATTGTTCTGATTGTAATGATATCTATACAGGCGAAGAAACACGATAATTACTCCGTTGAGTTCAAGTTCGGATTCAACTGCAATGAAGGCAGAAAAAGCGATGACTTTTCGGTCAACGCCTGGATATTCGTGCCTAATAGCCTTGGCGTAAATGCGGATAATTACGGAAAGAAGCAGTTCTACCGTGATGTCAAGTCCAATGTACGCCTGATTACTCCTGTATATCTCCTTCACGAAATCGCTCAGGACGATTCTTTGCCGCTTACTTCCTTGCGTAATGCTATGGAACTGCTCCTGAAAAGCCAGACTTCATCTGATCTGGATTCATATGAGTACCATCTCAAGATGTTTGCCGCCATATTCAAAAGTTCCATCCGCAACCATTCGCAGCATATCCGCAGTGTCGGAAATATGGAAGCGGACAAATATCTTGTCGATGATTATGTCGCAAGCGTGGAGACTGTCTTGAGGAAATTCAGGGAGATGTACCGTATCATCGACGTTCCGACAGTTCCGGAAAAGGTACGTGCCTACTTCAGGCTCTGCGACGAGTTCATGAGTCATGTCGTAGCTGTGCAGACTATACGCATTGTAAAGCATATTGATTCTCTCAAGAAGAATGAAGATTGTGCATATGCTCGAGAAGTGCTGTCGGTTTTGATCCGAGGAGAGCAGAAATATAAGGAGAGCAGGGGATATGGCATGGTGACCGATGACTGCGAGCATAACCGTCGCCTCGTCTATCACCGTGGCATGCTGAAGAAGTTTATCGAAAGTGAACTGTATATCAGACTTGACAAGAAAAGGGACGGCGTGGCAGTAGAGCAGCTGTACTACAGTATCGCTGCGGGTATTGCCATGATATTCGCTACAGCTGTTGCGTGGATTACCCAGACGCGTTATGGCAACATCACCTGGCCGCTGTTCGTGGCTCTTGTCGTCAGCTATATGCTCAAGGACCGTATCAAGGATCTTATGAGATACTATTTTGCACATAGGCTCGGCAACAAGTACTATGACAATAAGGCAGTGATTACAATCGGAAAGAAGCGTGTAGGTGAGATAAAGGAGGGATTTGACTTTATCTCATCCGATAGGCTGCCGTCAGAGGTGAAGAATCTGCGAGAGGCAGCAGCGGGTATCGATGAAGAGGCCAATATAATAGAGGATAAGATTATGCTTTACCGCAAACGCGTCTCTATGGATAATGTCGCCCTTTCTTCGAACGATGATTATCCTATGTGCGGCATAAACGAGATAATGCGACTTCACCTGAACCGTTTCACTTTAAAGATGGACAACCCGGAGGTCCCGATAGACACATTGGACTCTGATGGATCCATCAAGACAGTCCTTGTCGACAAGATATACTATCTCAACGTGGTGTTCAATTTCATACATGACTCAGAGTCAGAGTTCCGTCACTTCAAGATTGCAATGACGCGAGATGGGGTCTTGAGTGTGGATGAATTGTAAATACGTTATCTCTGATTTTTTGCTGATTTTTTTGTCTATTTCGAAAAAACGAACTATCTTTGTCATCTAATATGGCCGAATTGGAGGGGTTTAAAAGCGTCTTCAATACCTTATTGGTCTGTAATGATGTGTGTTGTATTGTAAGGGATGGCCTGCTTAACTTATTGGTAATAAGCAAATTGTTTAACAACTATACTACTTATTTAATGATGAAACGACTGTTTATGATTGCCGTGGCACTGCTTGTATTGGGTGGTGCTGCGAATGCGCAGCAGAGCAAGAGCGACGAGACTCTCGAGTTCCGTCCTCATTGGAGCCTTGGTGTGCAGGGTGGAGCAGCCTACACTCTTGGTGAGGCTTCTTTTGCAGAACTCCTCTCTCCAGCAGCTCAGCTGTCAGCAACTTACCACTTCCATCACGCATTTGGTGTACGTGCTGGACTTAGTGGATGGCAGGGTAAAGGTGGCCTTCTTGTAGGATCTCAGGATGTTTACAAGTTCAACTATGGCCAGCTTAGTGCAGACTTTACTGTTGATCTTGCAAGCCTTATCGCTGGCTTCGATCACCAGAGAGCCTTCACCCCTTATCTTTTTGCCGGTATCGGCGGAGCTTATGGTTTCAACAACGGTGCTGTTGCTCTTGCAAAAGAGTATGCTGCAGCGCTTCCTTACGTTTGGGACACTAAGGCTTTCGTTGTAGGCCGTGCTGGTGCTGGTGTTGACTTCTGGGTGAGCAAGGCAATTGCTCTCGGCCTCGAGGCTAACACTAATTTCTATTCTGACAAGTTCAATTCAAAGCAGGCACAGAAGGGTCTCCTCGCTGACTGGCAGTTCAACCTCCTCGCAGGTGTGAAGTTCCGTCTTGGTGAGAACACTCGTCCTTCAGCTGTTTACGCTGCTCAGGTAGCTGCTGCTGAGGCTGCTGCCGCTGCTGCTGCTGCTCTCGCTGCTGAGAAGGCTGCTGCTGAGAAGGCTGCCGCTGAGAAGGCTGCTGCTGAGAAGGCTGCTGCTGAGAAGGCTGCCGCTGAGAAGGCTGCTGCTGAGGCTGCTGCTGCTGCAAAGGCTGCTGCTGAGAAGGCTGCAATCGCTGCTGAGAACTCAGAGGATGTATTCTTCACTATTGACTCTTACTACATCCGCACTAACGAGGGTAAGAAGCTCGAGAAGCTCGCTTCTTGGATGAAGGAGAATCCTGACTTTACAGTAACTCTCGTAGGTTACGCTGATAAGAAGACTGGTACATATGAGATCAACCAGAGAATTTCTGAGCGTCGTGCAAACGCCGTTAAGGACAGACTCGTTAAGCTTGGTGTTCCAGCTGAAAGAATCATGACATTCTTCAAGGGTGACACAGTTCAGCCATTCGCTGAGAACGCTAAGAACCGTGTTGTAATCTGTGCACTCGAGTAATCGGAAGATAATTTTTAACTAATATTTAACAAATCTAAGTAATTATGAAATCAATTTTCACAAATCTTGGCAAGTTGCTTCTTTGCGGAGCTACAGTTGCTATGATTGGATGTACTGATCTTTCAGACATCAACTTGGTTGACGACAAGGCGGATGCTAACAAGGAGCAGCTCGCTGACCTCCAGTCAACTCTCAGCCAGCTCGAGGCTAAGCTCCAGGCTGATTACGCTCTTAAGTCAGAGCTCGAGACTGTAAAGGCTCAGATCGCTGACGAGAAGGCAGCTCTTGAGGCTGCTATCGCTGCAGGTGACGCAGCTGCTATCGCTGCTGCAAAGGCAGATCTCGACGCTGCTGTTGCACAGGTAACAACTGAGATCGCAGGTATCTACACACGTCTTGAGGCTCTCGAGGCTGCTGACGGTACTGAGGAGATCGCTGCTCAGCTCGCAGCTCTCGATGCATACGTTCTCTCACTCGAAGAGGCTATCGTTGGCCGTCTTGACACTGTAGAGCAGGCTCTTTCTGCTGTAACAGTTCTTCTCGAGGATGAGGCTGCTGCACGTCAGCTCGCTGATGAGGAGCTTTGGGCTTCTATCTATGGTCTTCAGGAGGTTATCACAGCTGTAAACAACAAGATCGAGGATATCGAGGCTCAGGAGTATGTTTCTGCAGCTGACCTTGAGGCTGTTTACACTTCAATCTATGAGGCTCAGGCATCTATCTCTTCAGTTTACAACCAGCTCCTTGACCTTGCTGCAAAGCACGATCAGGACGTTGAGGAGATCTATGCTAAGATCAACGTAGTTGAGGAGGCTCTCTCAGCTCTCGTATTCACTGTATCTGACGTTCAGGATGAGCTCGCTGCACAGCTCGCAGCTCTCGAGGCTATCCAGGGTTACATCGAGGAACTCTACATCGCTGACCAGAACATGCAGGAGTACTACACTCAGCTTCTCAACTCTGTAAACGCACAGATCGAGGATCTCGCTGCAGCTCACGAGGAGATCTACGCAGCTTACTACCAGCTCCAGGAGCAGTTCACTCAGCTCTACAACGCTCTCACTAACGCTGACGAGGAGCTCAGAGCAGAGATGGAGTCACTTATCTCTGAGACTAAGAACGAGCTCGGACAGGCAGTAACTTTCCTTACTAACCTTCTTAACGACTACACTGGTCAGATCGACAACCTCGCAGCTCGCGTACAGAGCCTCGTATTCATCCCTGAGTACTCAGATGGTAAGGCTACAATCGAGTGGGGTCTCCTTATCGACAACGATTCAGCTGTAAACTTCCTTCTTAACAACGTTCTTACTGCAGGTAACATCGACGCTGCTAAGGATCTTGCACAGACTATTATCTCTGATGTTAAGAATGTTATCCTTGGTTACACTGGTAACCTCGAGCAGAATGTTAATGATTTCCTTAATGGTATCATCAACGAGCCAGCTCTCGAGGCTGCTTTCAAGGACCTCTTCTACAATCTCCAGACTATGATCGAGGCTACTGTTCTCGAGTACTATTATGGTCTTGAGTATGGTTGGTGGATAGATTTCGGTGGTGCTACTCCTGAGGATCTCGCTGCACAGATTTCTGCAGACATCCTTGCTGCATTCAACATCAACAACCTTGACCTTACTTCAATCGTTAAGTCTCTTCTCGGTGACCTTAAGGCACAGGGTATCGCTACTGCAAAGGATCTCGTAAATGCTCTTAAGAGCGTTTCACTCAACGACATCGTTGCAGCTCTCAACTCTGACGAGCTCCACGGTCTTCTTTCTGAGATCTTCTCAGCTGTTAAGGGTCTCGAGTCTAAGGTTCTTGAGAACACAGCTCTCCTCAAGAAGGAGTCTGTAATCAGATATAAGGTTATGGGTCAGAACGCTACAGCTCTTGCTGCTGCAATCGCTGCTAACCCTTCAGTTCTTTCTTACGACGTTGAGGCTGTAGACGTACGCGCTGCTGCTCCAGGTCTTGAGATCACTAAGGTTGCTGCTAAGGGTGACGAGATCCACGTAACTGTAGTTCCTCAGAACTTCCACTATCGTTTCTACCTCACTTACATCCTTGAGGATTCATTCCTTTACGGTGCAGCTGAGAGCTTCTTCGACAAGATGGACAAGACTGGTCTTATCTCTTACAGCGCAGCTCTCGTTCTTAACGATGGTAACAACATCCGTTCAACTGAGTACACTAACTTCGTATCAGCTGAGAACCCTGAGATCTTCACTCCAGAGGTTATCAAGAATGGTGCAGTTGTAGAGCACGAGACTATCACAGGTGTTAAGGGTCAGCTCGAGTCATTCACTCTTTGCGAGGGAATGTATATCGGTTACCTCAGCGTTCCTAACAGAGTAATCCTTACTAAGGAGCAGCTCGAGGCTAAGGGATACTTCGGTTTCACTGAGAAGGCAACTGTTAAGACTAACAACAACGGTATCGCAGGTCCTTGCCAGTTCAATGGTCTTACTGCAACTGTTAAGGCTTGGTCAGACTATACATTCACTACTTACTGGTCAGTTAACGACATCGTTCTCGTTACAACTTCAGACCTCGTTTGGTCACTTCCTGAGTCAGTTCTCGTATGGGAAGGTGCAGCAGATGCTAACGACAACACTCCAGTTTCTGTTGCAGCTGAGGACATCGCAGCTTGGTTCGATGGTCTTGCTGTAGGTCAGAGCCTCCACTTCGAGTTCACAGTTCCTACTTCAACAGTAGCTTGTATTCACATGTACGACTCTAACAAGCCAGGTGCTTGGGAGTTCTTCTCTACTGAGACATACTACGCAGCTGGTAACTACTACCTCGACCTTCCTGTCACTGCATCTCTTCTTGCCGCTCTCAAGGAGTCTGAGGAGATTGTATTCGCTGGTTCTGGTTTCGTAATGAAGTCAATCACACTTTATCTCTAATATAAAGTGACACAATAAAAAGGTGGCCATTTGGCCACCTTTTTTATTTATATATAGTCAGGTAAACACTCTGCCTGATTTCTTGATTCGTTATTTGTTCAGGATTACTTTTTCGATGATTGGTGTCTGATGACTGTATGGGATGAATGCCAATGATGGAAGAGGCTTTGTTATAATGAGATTAGCCTTCTTTCCTATAGTGATTGATCCTACTGAGTCGCTGACACCCATTGCGTATGCTGAGTTGATAGTGCAGGCGTTGAAGGACTGCTCTGGTGTGAGGCGCATACGGATGCAGCCGAGGGCCATTACAAAGCGCATATTGCCGCTTGGGCTTGATCCTGGATTATAGTCTGATGAGAGAGCTACGGGAAGTCCGGCGTTGATGTAGTCTTTGGCCCTGCCGAATTCTATTCCCAGGAAGAATGAGCAGCCTGGAAGCATTGTAGGCATGGTGCCTGAGTCGCGGAGGCATTCTATTTCAGCGTCTGTTGTGGCCTCAAGGTGGTCAACTGACTGTGCGTTATGCTTCACTCCGACCTGTACACCGCCGCTTACTGCAAGTTCATTGGCGTGTATCTTCGGCTTAATGCCGTACTTTGCAGCTTCTGAGAGGATCTTGTCAGTCTCTTCTACGGTGAAGAATCCTTTGTCTGTGAAAACGTCCACGAAATCGGCCAGATTTTCAGCTGCAACTGCCGGGAGCATATCTTTGCATATATGATCAACATAATCAGCCTGACGGCCTTTATATGCCCTTCCTACGGCGTGTGCCCCTAAGAAGGTAGATTTGATTGTAAGTGGGGTAGTCTCCTTAATTCGACGGATTACACGCAGCATCTTGAGCTCGTCTTCGAGGGTGAGGCCGTAACCGCTTTTGATCTCCACGGCTCCGGTTCCCATAGACATAATCTCGTTCACTCGTTCCATCGACTGTCTGTAGAGTTCCTCTTCTGAAGTCTCGTGCAGCAGGTCTGCGGAATTGAGGATTCCGCCTCCGCGTGCTGCGATCTCCTCATAGCTCAGACCTGCGATCTTGTCGCGGAATTCTCCGTCACGGCAGCCAGCATAGACAATATGCGTATGCGCATCACAGAAAGCCGGCATTACAAAACCTCCTTTGGCATCTATGTAGTCGATATCGGCGGTTATATTGGTATCCAAAACCGTGCTACCCCCCTGGCCGCAGGGGGAGGGGCCCGCGACGAAGTCGTGGGAGGGGTTGTTTTGGATACCAATATAACCGCCGTTACAAGGACCGAAGTCGGTGATTATGCCGTCCTCGATGGTCAGGTAGGCATTCTCGATGCATTCTACGTGGTTCATCTCTTCGCCCTTGAGCATAGTCTTGCCCTCTGGCAGGATGCCCGCCAGTGTACCTATATTATATATAACAGTCTTCATGATGCGCTGTTTTAGAAAAGGGATACAAAATCTTGTATCCCTTCGATGTTATCTTATGAATTCGATTGCCTTTTCGATAAGCGGGTGCATGTAGCGGTCGTCCTCGATGAACGGCACCACCTTGCGGAACTTGGCAAAGATCTTCTCGATCTCCCATGATGAGCGGAGAGGTCTTCTGAACTCGAATGCCTGGGCTGCGTTGAAGAGCTCGATTGCAAGAACTCGCTCTGTGTTGTCTACTACGCGTACAAGCTTTGTTGCAGCGTTGGCTCCCATACTTACATGGTCTTCCTGACCCTGTGATGAAGGGATAGAGTCTGCTGAAGCTGGCATACAGAGGCCCTTGCTCTGGCTTACGATTGAAGCAGCTGTGTACTGAGGGATCATAAATCCGCTGTTCAGACCTGGCTTAGCCACGAGGAAGTTAGGGAGTCCTCTCTGTCCTGAGATGAGCTTGTAGATACGTCTCTCTGAGATGTTGGCAAGCTCTGAAAGTGCTATTGTGAGCATATCCATAGGGATGGCGATAGGCTGGCCGTGGAAGTTTCCTGCTGAGATGATGAGGTCTTCATCAGGGAACACTGTAGGGTTGTCTGTCGCACTGTTGATTTCGATCTCAATCACAGACTTCACATAACGGATGGTGTCCTTTGACGCTCCGTGAACCTGTGGGATACAACGGAATGAATATGGATCCTGTACATGGACCTTCTTCTGCTTGATGATCTCACTGCCTTCAAGGAGTTCGCGGAATCTTGCCGCAGTCTCGATCTGGCCCTTATGTGCTCTGACCTCGTGTACCTGAGGATAGAATGGCTCGATACGTCCGTCGTAAGCCTCGAGAGACATTGCTCCGATCTTGTCAGCCCAGTCAGAAAGTCTTTCTGCCTGAATCAATGACCACACTGCGTGAGCGCTCATGAACTGGGTTCCGTTAAGGAGGGCGAGACCTTCCTTAGACTGAAGGCGGATTGCCTCCCAACCCATTTCCTTCCACACGTCTGCACTCTGACGGACCTCTCCTTTGTAGACAACTTCACCCATGCCGATAAGAGGCAGGCAGAGGTGAGCGAGAGGGGCAAGGTCGCCGGATGCTCCGAGGGAACCCTGCTGATAGACTACAGGAAGAATGTCGTTATTGAACATGTCGATGAGGCGCTGCACTGTGATGAGCTGCACTCCTGAGTAGCCGTATGAAAGCGACTGAATCTTAAGAAGGAGCATGAGCTTCACAATCTCTGGGCGGACTGTCTCGCCTGTACCGCAGGCGTGAGACATCACCAGATTGTGCTGGAGCTGTGAAAGATCCTCTGCAGGAATTGTGATGTTGCAGAGTGAACCGAAGCCTGTAGTTACACCATACACCGGTCTTCCGATGTCCTCCATCTTGGTGTCAAGGAATTTACGGCATTTTACGATGGCAGCTTCCGCTTCCTTTCCGAGTTCAAGGCGGATGCCTTCGTTTACGATGGTGTTGACTTGCTCAATAGTGAGTTTCTTGTGTGATATTATGTGATTCATAGCCTGAATTGATCTTTGTACATCACACAAAGATATAAAATATATACTTATCTTTGCCCGTATGAGATTGAAATCTTTCATATGCCTGTGTCTGTTTTTCTGCACTGCGGCCGCTTCCTTTGCACAGGGGTGGCAGCTTGGCTGGAGGACCGACGCCCATCTGGCGGGAGGGTCCGAAAGCACCCTGCCTTTCTGGGCACATACAGGCAGCTATGGAATACTTCCGACGACATCAGGAGCCGCACTTATTGTCGGGGCTGATGTGGAATACAAGACTTCAGGGGATTTCTTCTTTGCAGGAGGTGTGAATATGGCGGGGTGGGCCGCGGAGGCCGGGCCGCAAGGCGGGGCCGAAGTGCGCGGTGCGTTGGACCGTCTGTATGCCAGTGCCGGATGGAAGATGTTCAGGGCAGACCTGGGTATGGTTCCGAGAAAGAAGGAACTTGGTGACCTTTCCATTACAGGCGGAAACATGATGTGGACATCAAATGCCAGAAACATCCCCGGAATCAACTTGAGCGCAGACTGGATCTATCCCGTAAAATGGTTCGCCTTCCGTGGAAATATAGCCCATTACAAGATGCTTGATCCAAGGTCGGTTACCGGAACTATGATCCACGACAAGTCTTTGGAGGCCAGAGTGGAGTTGACCGGCAGCCTGTCTATCTCTGGCGGTCTCGAACATATAGCCCAGTGGGGTGGAGTTTCAGCCTTATACGGCCCTCAGCCGGCATCATTCAATGATTATATGCGTGTGTTCTTCGCCCAGGGCGGAGGAGAGGGGGCAAGCACTTCAGATCAGGTGAATGTCCTTGGCAATCATCTCGGACGTGAATACATCCGTCTGGACTATAAGGCAGACCGTTTCGACTTTACATTCCAGTACGACAAGCCATACGAGGATGGCTCCGGAGCAAGACTCCAGAATATGCCGGACGGAGTGTGGACAATAAAGCTGGATTTCAAGGACAAGAAGTCATTTGTTACTGAAGTTGTCTATGAATATATAAACACAACCTGGCAGTCAGGCCCGCTCCATGACAGACCGGCGACTGACGAGGAGATGAAAGAGCAGGATCCGTCGGATCCTTTCTATGGCAAGGTGAGCCTTAAGGGACGCGACAACTACTTCAACAACAGCATGTACAGGTCGGGATGGACATATTACGGCCGCGTGATAGGCCTGCCGCTGATCGGTGGCTTGGCGTATGAGGAAGATGGTACGGTTGCAGGAATATTGTGCAACAGAGTCAGGGCCCACCACGTAGGCATCGGAGGCAACCTCTCGAAGGATGTCCCATATATGTTCAAGGCAACTTACAGCAGGAATTACGGAAGGTACGACCAGGCTGAGAATTCGATATATTCAAATGTGCCTTGGCAGCTGTCAATGGCTCTCGAGGTGGGAGTGCCAAGGGATATGACGGGACTTCCAGTAGATTTTGTTGTGGGCATATATTCGGATCTGGGATTGCTCTATCAGGACTCATTCGGCTTTACCCTGAAGATCAGGCATTCCGGTTCACGCAGTCTTTAAGCCATTCGAGCACGCGTTCTCTGTCGGCTTCGGCCGCCTCGCTCAATGAATTGACACAGCCGAACATATATCCCTTGCCATCGCCGTAGGCCTTTATTTTTCTTTCTATATGCCTTCGGCCTTTTGACGGCATAAGGAATATGGCCTTGTCCTTTGGCGAAACCACTAAGCACCTGCCTTCACGCAGCTCGCTGATGTAGAACAATTCCTGTGAGTTGAACTGCTCTTCGTGGCGGAAGCGGTGCTGTATGTTTCTGATTATTAAGTCTTCCCGTTTTCTGAAAAGGTCTTCAAAGAAGCTCTTTCTCAGAGCCCTTGGCGTGTGGCTGAGGTAGAGAAACCTGCTTCCGCCTCCCAGGATGTCCAGGGCATTGGCCATTGAATGTTTGAAACTGATCTTCTTGTGGCCGTTCTTTATAGGTTTGAGGGACCATAGAATCCTTTCCATAGTGCTGTTGTACCAAGTGGCATAGCAGACTGTGCTGTCCCCTCGGAAAAAGTCTTCCGGATTCAGAGGGGAAGTGATGAAGAAGTCATCATTCATCAGGATGAAATGCTCGCTCAGTCCCGGAATGCGCCATAACATCGTTTCTATTGCCCTTGAGTTGAATGTGGGCAGGAAGTCTTCATATCCCTTGAATATATCTTCGTGGCTGACGATATTCATAGGAATATACCCTTGCGGGAAAAGGGAGCTTATATATTCCTCCAGCTGCGGATCCTGGCCGTCTGTGACGATGTGGATGGTGCGGATGAAGGGTGCATAGCGGTTGATGGACGCGACGCAGTGGCGGATTTCGCCCATATCGCTGAAGCGGGCATCACCCCCGACATCAGGAAGGGTGTCTTCCTTGTCGGAGGTGATATATGCCTTCAGCTTTGCCTTATGGGTCGGATCGTTGCCGTCGACCCAAGGCAGTACAATGTCTATGTGAAAGTCGTTATTCAAGGGCTTTCAGGATGGTTGCTTCGTCTGCGTAGTTTGGAAGGGTCACCTTGAGACCTGGTGTGCGCTCCATCTCGCGTTTGATCGCAAATACTGCACCTTCGTTGCGTGCCCAGCTGCGGCGTGCGATTCCGTTGTTCACGTCCCAGAGAAGCATCTCGCGGATGTGTCTGTCAGAGTCTTCTGAACCGTCGATCACCATTCCGAATCCTCCGTTCATTACCTCACCCCAGCCGACTCCGCCGCCGTTGTGGATAGACACCCAGGTAGCGCCGCGGAAACCGTCTCCGATGACGTTGTGGACTGCCATGTCAGCGCAGAACTGCGAACCGTCGTAGATGTTAGAGGTCTCGCGGAACGGTGAGTCTGTACCTGAAACGTCATGGTGGTCACGTCCGAGAACTATCGGTGCTGTGATCTCTCCCTTCTTGATTGCCTCGTTGAATGCAAGGGCGATCTTGGTGCGGCCTTCGCAGTCTGCATAGAGGATACGTGCCTGTGAACCAACCACGAGGTTGTTTCTTCCGGCCTCTTCGATCCAGCGGATGTTGTCGAGCATCTGGCCCTGGATCTCCTCTGGAGACTCCTTCATGATCTCTCTGAGTACATTAGCTGCGATTGCATCTGACTTTGCAAGGTCCTGAGGATCTTCTGACATACAAACCCATCTGAAAGGTCCGAATCCGTAGTCGAAGAAGAGAGGACCCATGATGTCCTGTACATATGAAGGGTAGCGGAACTTTCCATTCTCAAGGAGGACATCAGCTCCAGCGCGTGATGCTTCAAGGAGGAAGGCGTTGCCGTAGTCGAAGAAGTACATTCCCTTGTCTGCAAGTCTGTTGACTGCAGCTGCATGTCTGCGGAGCGACTCCTGCACGCACTCTTTGAATCTCTCTGGCTCTTCTGCCATCATTCTGTTGGACTCCTCGTAGCTGTAGCCTACAGGGTAGTAGCCACCTGCCCAAGGGTTGTGGAGTGATGTCTGGTCTGAACCGAGGTCCACGTGGATGTCTTCCTCAGCAAGTCTTTCCCAGAGGTCAACTACGTTGCCCTGGTATGCGATTGAGACTACTTCCTTCTCTTCTACTGCCTTTCTGATGCGTGGAATGAGTACGTCAAGGTCGTCGTGGATTTCATCCACCCAGCCCTGCTCGTGTCTCTTGTGGGCTGCGTGAGGATTTACCTCTGCGCACACGCTCACTACGCCTGAGATCACACCTGCCTTAGGCTGTGCTCCAGACATTCCGCCGAGTCCGGCAGTCACGAAGAGCATTCCCTTCATGTTCTCCTCAGTGCCTGCGAGGCCGCGGGCCTTGAGCTGCTTGCGGGCTGCGTTCATCACTGTGATGGTGGTTCCGTGCACGATACCCTGAGGGCCGATGTACATATATGATCCGGCTGTCATCTGACCATACTGAGACACTCCGAGGGCGTTGAACTTCTCCCAATGGTCTGGTTTTGAGTAGTTCGGAATCACCATTCCGTTGGTGACGATCACGCGTGGCGCATCCTTGTGGCTTGGGAAAAGTCCGAGTGGATGGCCTGAGTACATCACGAGGGTCTGCTCGTCAGTCATTGTGGCGAGGTACTGCATCACGAGGCGGTACTGTGCCCAGTTCTGGAACACTGCTCCGTTTCCTCCGTAAGTGATGAGCTCGTGAGGGTGCTGAGCTACGCGGTAGTCGAGGTTGTTCTGGATCATCGCCATGATCGCTGCAGCCTGATGGCTCTTTGCAGGATATTCGTTGATCGGGCGTGCGTACATCTCGTAGTCAGGACGGAAACGGTACATGTAGATGCGTCCGTAGTCCTTCAGCTCCTGTGCGAACTCCTTTGCGAGAGTCGCGTGGTGCTCCTGCGGGAAGTAGCGGAGGGCATTCTTGATGGCCAGCACCTTCTCCTCTGCGCTGAGGATCTCCTTGCGCTTAGGAGCGTGATTTATAGTCGTGTCGTACGGCTTCGGCTCCGGCAGTACTGCCGGAATGCCAGCCAATATATCTTCTTGAAATTTGTTCATATATATCTGTTTTACAGATTTCTCACCTCCCTTCGGTCGTTCGAAATGACAGTTGATATGTTGTATTGTCATTTCGAGCGAGTGAAACGAGTCGAGAAATCTTTATAATTTACTGTTAACAATTTCGAGTACTTCCGCCTCAGCTGCTACTGCCTTTGCTGCTATCTCTGCCGCTTCGGCGCAGAGTCTTTCAGCTGCCGCTCTGTCGTTGAGTCCTGCTGCGTTGATCTTGACGTTGAGCTGGGCTCCGAGGACTGCTGAACGTGCTGCAAGCGCGCCTACTCCTGCGTCTGAAACTGAGTTAGGGTTGCCTTCTTCAGCCATAGCTCTGATGAGAGGGAATGTTGCGTAGGCTGCCTTCATTGTCTTGAGAGGAACCTCTGTTGCGTAGAGAGTCGCTGCTTCCATAGCTTCTGCGCGTGCCGCCTTCTCTTCCTCTGATCCCTTAGGCATTCCAATGGCTGCCATGATCTTGTTGAATGCAGCTGTGTCTTCGTCAACGAGGGCTACGAGCTCCTTGAGGGAAGCCTGGCCCTGCTCTGCCCAGTCAGAGAACTCCTTCCAGCGCGCATCCCAGCCTGGCTTGTGTGACGAAAGGTTTGCTACCATTGTTCCGAGGGCTGCTCCGAGTGCTCCCATATATGCAGAGATCGATCCGCCGCCTGGGGCAGGGGACTCTGATGCTGTCTCATAAGCGAAGCCCTTGCAGGTCATACGCACGAGTCTTTCGCGTGCTGCTGCCTCTTCGTTGCTCTCGATCAGGTACTCGATCACCTTTTCTGCAGGGTCGAAAGGCTTGAGGTCATCAAGACCCATAGACTTTACTGCGATCTTGATGATCTCCTCTTCTGCGATTCCGCAAGAGCGCTGCTGTTTTGCAAGGTAATATTTACCGGCCTCGATGAGGGTGCGCTTAGGCACGAGGCCTACGATCTCGGCTCCGGTTACACGTACGCCTCTTTCTGCTGCAGCTCTGCACACTTCGTCAAATGCCACGTGGAGAGGGGTTGTGTTGATGTCTGTGATGTTCATTGACACCTGTGCGATGCCGTACTCGTCGATGAACCAGCCGATAGCCTTGCAGCCTTTCAGTGTGCCTGGGATCATCACGTTCTTGCCGTTCTCGTCCTTTACGATCTTACCTGTGATAGGGTTGCCCTCTCTCTTCGGACGACCTTTCTCACGTACGTCGAATGCGATGGCGTTTGCACGGCGGGTAGATGTGGTGTTCAGATTGTAGTTCACTGCGATAAGGAAATCGCGGGCTCCGACATTTGTCGCACCTGCCTGAGCTGCGCGCTCTGTGTAGTGGCCAGGTCCGAAGTCAGGCTGACTGTCAGGGTCCGACATCTTCTCAGGAAGAGCCTCGTACTCGCCTGCGCGGCATACTGCAAGGTTCTTGCGTTCAGGCTTCTGAGCAGCAGCCTCGTAGCAGTAGCAAGGGATCTCGAGCTCGTTGTAGATGCGCTCCGCAAGCTTGCGTGCCATCTCTGCACACTCCTCAAGTGTCACTCCTGAAATCGGAATGAGAGGAAGCACGTCAGTAGCTCCAGAACGTGGGTGAGCTCCGTGATGCTGACGCATGTCGATAACCTCGCCAGCCTTCTTCACTCCCTGGAAAGCTGCTTCAAGAACAGCCTCAGGACAACCTACGAAAGTCACTACAGTACGGTTTGTAGCTTCGCCCGGATCCACGTCCAGTACCTTCACTCCACCTGCTTTTTCGATTGCATTGACAATAGAGTCAATTACTTCCCTGTTGCGGCCCTCACTGAAATTAGGCACGCACTCGATGATTCTTTCCATATGTCGGTATATAGTTTTTATGTTTATTCTAGTTTCATGAAATAACCTTTAAAGTTATGCTTTTTCCACAAATTAACCAAGACCACTGAGGTTTAACTCTCTAATTACTTTTCAAATATTTTCTGATATGTCCAATGCTGCAGATTTTTCTGTTTTTTTAAACTTTTTCTCTTTTTATAACATGGTTTTTCTTTTTCTTTAACAGCCTTGCAACAGTATCTTCTACTTTTGCCTTTGGTCTGTCGTCCCGGTTTCTTTGTCTCGATGCCTGGCTTGTCAGTGTCCGGATACTTGCTTTGATCTTGGGTGTGTCTGGCACCTTGGCCGCTGCTTTGGGTGTGGGATGACTAAACTGTTGATAACCAGCTGTTTGGTTTTCGGTTGGTGGGCAAAATCTCGCCAACCGATCGGTAAGTTGCTGATTGATAGTTATTTAAATAGTTAGAGAAAATGGAAAAACGAAGATTTTTGCGAGGAGAGTACAACCATGTTTATCAGAGAACCGTTTCAGGTAACAACATCTTCTATGACATGGAGGATTACTTGGTTTACTATACCATTTTCTCAGTACTGTCCAAAAGGTATGGGATAGTTTCCCTAGGGCTATGTCTTATGATAGACCATATACATTCATTGATATATGCTTCAAGCAGAGAAGTCCTAAGCCGTTTTGTATCTCATGTCACGCTTCAGTTTGTGAAAGAATATAATTCAACGTATGGCAGGAGCGGTCCATTGTTCGACAGATTCGGCAGCGCTCCGAAGAAAGGCATGAAGCTCTTGAGGACCGCAATCTCATATCTCTATAATAATCCGGTGGAGAAGATGCTGTGCAGATATGCCCAAGAGTATAGGTGGAGCTTTCTCGAAGGTGGGATTCAGTTGTCTGACAAATCGTCAGGCAGCAGAAAATCCAAGGCCTTACGCAAAGCAGTCAAGGAGATAGATTGGATGGCTGATAAGGGGCTCTATCTGAATTACAAGGTCTTGCGCCGTCTTATGAGAGAACTGACTGCTGAAGAGAAAAGCGCTATAGCAGATTATATCATAAGAAAGTATGCTTTCATAAGATATGACCTTTTAGCTGACTGCTACGGAGGATGGGACAAGATGCTGATGGCGATAAACTCAAATGCAGGAAGCGAGTATGATGTGAAGGAATCCAAGGGGACGAGGTCAGATGTGGAGTATAGAGAAATATATCTCTATCTGAAGAGTCATGGTTATCAGCATCCGGGTGATGTAATAGTGCTTCCTGAGGAGAGGAAGAGGATTTTGGCACATGATCTTCTAAATAGCACCTCAGCTACACGTTACCAGATAGGAAAGTTTCTCCATCTACCGTCATTTTGTTTAAAATGAGTGGTTGGCTAAGTTATTGATGCTGAGGTGTATAAAGAATGATTGGTGGGCGACGCGCATTCAAGCGCGAAATGCAACTTTTAGATCAATCTTAGTTTTAGTTTTTACCGCCTCGTAAGGCGATACGAAATTAAGTCTTTTTCTTGGTCTTTTATTCAGTTTATCCTCAATTTGTCTGATATCTTCTTCCGAGAGTAGATTGAAATCAGATGATTTGGGGATATACTGTCTTATTAGCCCATTAGTATTCTCGTTTGTTCCACGCTCCCACGAGTGATATGGTTTAGCAAAGTAAAAGTCAGCTTTAAGTGCTTTAGCTATTGCTTGATGATTGGCAAACTGGAGTCCATTGTCTGATGTGATAGTCTTTACCTGTCCTTTTTTAGCTAGAACAGACAATGCTTCAACCATCTTCTTCTCAGTTTCTGCCGCAGTAGCATCATTCAATTTACGCATTATCAGCAAGCCGGTACATCGTTCTGTAATAGTTAAGATGTGCTGTGAATGACTACTGCCAACGATTGTATCCACTTCAAAGTCTCCGAAACGTTCTCTTCTGTCGACAATCTCTGGACGTTCTGATATATCTATTGCATTGGGTATATGTCCTCTACTATTGTTCTGCAGCCCTCTCTTTCTGTATTTTTTACCTTTGTGTCTAAGGTGCTTGTAGAGGTCGCCACCATAACGTTTATCTCTCCATATCCATTGATATATTGTCTCGTGAGATACAATCGTAAGACCTTTCCTCCTGCAGTATCCAACGATTTGTTCAGGGCTCAACTGCATTTTGCGAAGGTAGTATTCCACTCTCATCTTCATGGACTTATCGTACTTTCGAAGGAGTTTTCTATGCCTCCAACGTCGTTCTGCCCTCTTTTGAGCTTCGCCAGGATAATACTGACGTGAGGCTCCATAACCATTTCTTTGGATCTCTCTCGTGATAGTCGACTTGTGGACTCCTATCATCTCTGCAATCTTGCTTTTTGTAAAGCCAGCACGAATGTATCCATAAATTTCGTACCTTTGCTCCTGGGTCAAATGCTTCATCTTTACTGATATTTGGCGATTGATGCGAAGATAGCACAATTTGACCTTTTCAGGGAGTACGGTGTGAATCGCACTCCCTTTTTTGCGCACCGCCGACGGAATATACGACCTCCGTCGGCTATAGATCAAGCGCTGTGGGCGGCTCGGCCAAAGGGCCGTCCTCGCGCTTGACTATTGCGCCAGTCATCTGGCTATCAATCGCTTGCCTATCAGTTGCATTTAAAATTTGAATGCGGGCGAATTTGCCCACCAATCATGGCTTATAATGCTGAATATCAGCTATTTGTGTGTTCTGGTAAGATACTTTTAGTAGCGGTTCAGAGGCATGCCGTTGGTTTTCATGCGGACCATTTTTCTTACGTTTGCAAGTACCTCTTCGTACTCCTCGCGTCCTTCCTCAGTCTTGCCTGCGATGAGGTCGAGGTGGGCTGCTGCGTTTGCAAGTACCTGGTCAATGAGGTTGACGATGAATTCCATGTCCTTCTCCACGAAGCCTCTTGATGTGATGGCTGGAGTTCCTACGCGGATTCCTGAAGTCTGGAATGGAGTGCGTGAGTCGAACGGAACCATGTTCTTGTTTACTGTGATGTCTGCCTTTCCGAGCTCCTTCTCAGCAACCTTACCTGTGAGTTCTGGGAACTTGGTGCGGAGGTCGATGAGCATGAGGTGATTGTCTGTACCTCCTGAAACGAGCTTGTAGCCGCGTGAAGCGAATGCCTCTGCCATAGCAGCTGCATTTGAAACTACCTGCTTCTGGTACTCCTTGAACTCTGGCTGGAGAGCCTCGTAGAATGAAACCGCCTTAGCTGCGATGCAGTGCTCGAGCGGACCGCCCTGTACGCCTGGGAACACGCTTGAGTTCAGGATCTGAGACATCTTCTTTACAACGCCCTTTGGAGTTGTGAGACCCCAAGGATTGTCGAAGTCCTTGCCCATGAGGATGATACCTCCACGTGGACCGCGAAGAGTCTTATGGGTTGTAGATGTCACGATGTGAGCATACTTTACAGGGTTGCTGAGGAGACCTGCAGCGATAAGACCTGCAGTGTGAGCCATGTCGATCCAGAGGATAGCTCCTACCTTGTCAGCGATCTCACGCATTCTTGCGTAGTCCCACTCTCTTGAGTAAGCTGATGCGCCACCGATGATGAGCTTTGGCTTGAATTCGAGAGCTCTCTGCTCCATCTGGTCATAGTCAATCATTCCTGTTGCCTCGCTGAGTCCGTAAGCTACAGCGTTGTAGAGGATACCTGACATGTTTACAGGTGAACCGTGAGTAAGGTGACCGCCGTGTGCAAGATCAAGTCCCATGAATGTCTCTCCTGGCTTGATACATGCCATCATTACTGCCATGTTTGCCTGAGCACCTGAGTGCGGCTGTACATTGGCATACTCAGCCTCATAAAGTTCGCAGAGGCGGTCGATAGCGAGCTGCTCGATCTGGTCCACTACTTCACATCCTCCATAGTACCTTGCTCCAGGGTAACCTTCTGCGTACTTGTTTGTGCAGATTGAGCCAAGGGCAGTGAGAACCTGCTGGCTTACATAGTTTTCAGATGCGATAAGTTCAATGCCCGAAGTCTGTCTGTCCTCTTCCTGCTTGATGAGATTGAAAATCTGGAGATCCTGTTTCATACTTGATATTACTTTTATAGAATTACAAAAGTACTCATTTTTTTATTTTTATTACCTTTGTGTTGAAAACTTTTTATGTTTCTATGAGTAATCGTAAGCTTTTGAATATCGAGCTTGGACGTGTCTCGGTGCAGGAGTACAAGGAACTCCCTGATTCCGGTGTGGTTGTAGTACTGGACAATGTCCGCAGCGCCCACAACGTGGGATCCGCATTCAGGACAGCGGATTCCTTCAAAATTGACAAGGTGTGGCTGTGCGGAATATGTGCAGTGCCCCCTTCGGCTGAGATCCACAAGTCGGCCCTCGGTGCAGAGGACAGCGTGGATTGGGAGCACGTGGACGACACAATGGAGGCGATAACCCGCCTGAAAGAGCAGGGATATACCATCGTCAGCATCGAGCAGACAGCAAAATCGGTAATGCTCGACAAGTTCACCCCCGAAAAGGGAAAGAAATATGCCCTCGTCTTTGGAAACGAGGTGGCTGGCGTAGCTCAGAATGTTGTGGATGCTTCGGATTTCTCATTGGAAGTTCCTCAGTTCGGAACCAAGCACTCACTCAATGTTTCGGTCACTGTAGGAGTGATCCTGTGGCATTTCCGTCTTGCCTTTCTGCAAGGCTGATCATGAATCCGACGGAAATCTGATTGCCGCTTCCGTCCACAGCCGTTAGAGAATGTTTTCCCTCTTCAGGATGAAGGGACATCTGATGTATGTATCTGGTAGAGCCGATGAAACTGTCATCAAGATGCCAGAACACTTCGCTGTCGGCATGGCTGTGAGCCAGCTTGAACACAACTTCCGAAGGAGTCCCGTCCATCCTTAGCGGAATCACGATGCTGCTTCCGTTCTCCGGATATATGAATTCCATAGGTACAAACTCCCCGTTGTTCTTTTCTCCCGGCCTCAGTGGAGGGAGGGGGATATATTCAGGGTGCTCGGAACGATAGTACCATTCCATTCCTGGAGGGAGCAGGAACATCTTCACCGCTTTTGAGCCTTGAGTAGGGAACTGGGTCCTGTAGGATCCGTCCTCGGTGATGTTTACCAGTCGGTGGTATGGACAGACCTGGCTCCTGACGGCATTTACCGGCAGGTACAGCGTGTCGCAGTTCTCACAGTACAGTCCCTTGAGATGGCCTGACTCCCGGCAGACTTCCAGGCTTGTATATTCTCCATAGTCCGGGAACTCGAACCATTCTCCGCTATCGAGCAGGTTGAATATATCAAACATTACCGGACCTGCGGTCCTGGCTCCGACTAGTCCCGCACTACCTTCTCCATAGGCATTTCCGACCCACACTCCCACTGCATATTCAGGCGTCACTCCCACTGCCCAACCGTCGCGGAAGCCGTAGCTCGTACCTGTCTTCCAAGCTACCTTCCTTATCGAATTCACCATCCTCCAATCCATCTCGTCAGGTCTGTTGACATCCTTGAGGGCGTCGAAAGTGTAGTACAGCGCCATTCGGTCTGTCAGAGGCCAGTCCTTCGGCTTGTCCTCCCAGCTCGAGAAGTCCTTGTCCTGGTAATATGCGCTCATCGCCGCGTATATCCTTGTCATATCTGTCAATGTGCCTTCAGCTCCTCCGAGAATCAGGGACAGACCGTAGTCGGAAGGTGCCCTGTTGAGGGTGGACATCCCGGCATCCTTGAGCAGTTTGTGAAATCTGGGAACTCCAAATTTTCTGAGCATATGGACCGATGGCACGTTAAGACTTCGGGAGAGTGCCGTCGAAGCCGGAACGGCTCCCGAAAACTTCCTGTCAAAGTTCTGTGGTGAGAATCCTTCTATATTTAAAGGTACATCAGGAAGCAGTGTGTATGGAAGTATATCTCCTTCCTGCATCAGTGCGCAGTAAAGCAGCGGCTTCAGCAGACTTCCTGTGCTGCGCGGCGCCGATGCTATATCCACCTTGCTTCCCGGCCTTCCGGAACCCGGATTGGCGTTGCCGATATATGCGGCGATCTCGCCTGTTCTGACATCGATGACGACGGCAGATATATCCTTAATGCCTTGAGCTGCAAATTCGTTGTTCCATCTGTCTGTAACCTCTGCCACCCTTGTCTGAAGAGGGTAGGATATCGTGGTGCTGATGTGCTCTCCCGGGTGCTCGGAGCTAAGTCTGTCAGTGAGATGCTCCGCGTGTTGAGGCAGCGGAAGGGGAGAGTCGGGCAGCGGTTCGTCGCAGGCCAGCTCGAAGGTTACGGAGTCAATGATTCCCTTGTCGTAGAGTCTCTCCAGCAGTCTGTCTCTCTTCTGTTTTAAAGCATCCCTGTTTTTGCCGGGATGTATGGCTGAAGGAGCGTTTGGAAGTACAGCCAAAGTGGCTGCCTCTCCCCACGAAAGGTCGTCGGCTTCCCTGTTGAAGTACCTCCAGGCTGCCGCCTCTATTCCGACGACATTGCCTCCGAAAGGGGCGTGTGTGGCATAGAGGGCGAGTATTTCATCCTTGGTGTATTTCTTTTCTATACGCAGGGCAATGACGGCTTCTGTCATCTTCTGCCACAGAGTCCTCTCTTTCTGTCTGGACATTCTTGCCACCTGCATTGTGATGGTGCTTGCTCCGCTGACCACTCTTCCGGATGAAATGTTGTCCTTGAATGCTCTGGCTACCGCAAAAGGATTGACTCCCGGATGCCATCTGAAGAAACGGTCCTCGAATTCTGTCAGGCAGACTGAAAACCTTTCAGGTATCGAATCCGAAGGAGGGAATCTCCATTGACCGTCTGACGCTATCCTTGCTCCAAGCAGTTCTCCTTCCCGGCTGGTCACGACTGTGGAGTACTCCGTGTCGCGGAACAGCTCTCCAGGCAGAAAGAACATATGTATGGCTGCAAGGACAGCAATGATGATGGCCGCTACCGCCTTCACCACTGCTGTCATCTTGGTCTTGTTTATCTTTTGCAAGGACATTTCTATCTTGTCACTGTCGCGACTCCGGATTCTGTGTAGGCGTAGATGCCGTTGTCGTACATTGCTTCACATTTAACGGACGGAAGGGTGAACGTACCTTCGTAAACAGCATTCATCCTTACCCTGAAGGTCTTTCTCTGGCCCTTCGGGAGGTCGAAGTAGAAGACGCTTCTGTCGTCGCGTATATCATTGTAGCTGTAGGTGTCGCTCTCGGTGCGGGATGTGCCGCCATAGAGTCTTTCATTGTAGATCTCCCAACCTGACGGGATGCACATTGTCAAGGCGAGGTCTCTGTAATTATTTGTCTGACTGGTGTTTGCGACTGCAATTTCAGCTATGAACCCAGAGCCTTGAGAGAGTGTCGCAGGGTCGACTCTTTCTCCGGTCATGTCCTTGTAGGTTACCTGAAGCAGCATGCCCGAAGCTGATGCCGGAACCCTTACGCCGTAGTCAGGTCTGCCGTATGTGGTCAGTCCCACATACACGGCGGCATCAGAGACATTCTTTACCTTCACCTTGCCGTATGCTTCATCAAGGCTGCAACCATAAACGGCTTTCGCTGTCTTGATCTGAGTGGTCTCTGACTGGGTAACTTCTACCTCCAAGGCCTGGTTGCTCATAACCTGTGAAAGTCTGTCGACCGCAACCGATGCAAAGGCGGCTGTCTGGGTGGTAAGTCCGTACTCGTCGATGAGCTGGACTACTTCTTCTAACATGCCCATAGCCTTGGCTGTTTCACCTGCCAATACATATGCCTCGAGAGCCAGGGCCTTATCCCTTGTTATGCCTCCGAAAGTCCTGTCGTTTTCAGGATATTCCATTATGTCTGTATTAGTTGTGTTCAGCATTTCGGCTGCGACACTCTTCTTTCCGCAAGCGGAATATGCGGATGCAAGCAGCCAGACCGCCTGGTTGGACAGGTTCATGGATTCCTTGAGTCTGTTCATTGCTCCTACGTCAGGTGAGCCTGCAATAGCCAAGGTGTACAGACTGTAGGCCTGCTGAAGGTCATTCAGGTCCGCAAGTCCGGAATGTCTGTACGATTTCACAAGTTTCTTCTGCCATTTCTTCCATCCCTCAGTCACGCTCTTGCTTACCGCAAAACCTTTGGTGGCCGCATCGGTGAGGAAGTGTCCGGCCATAGTGCTTGCCCAGGCGTTCGCATAAGTGTTGGAAGGCCAGTAGCAGAATCCTCCGTCTGGAAGCTGGCGTGTGTACAGCAGCTGCAGCAGCTCGTTCACTGACTCTGATGCCTGCTTCCTGTTGGTCTCATCCAGCATGTCCATGATGTGTATGAGGCTGAGACCTCTTGCAGAGATCTGCTCGGTACAGTAGTGGCTGTAGTCGGCTATATAGCTGTACATCTCATTGAAATCGATTGAAGGGAAACCTGCCACTTCAAGCTTTGCCCATTCCGTCTTGCCAACTCCGTCATGTCCCCATTCCAGCTCCACGGTTTCACCCGCCTCTACCGTCATCCTTTCCTTGGACAGTCTTCCAGGATTAGGGTTTCTGACACTCAGTGTGACTTCTTCTTTTGCTGTGAAACCATTACCTTCGGCCTTGACGGTGATGACCGCCTTGCCTTCAGAGGTGCCTCGTATGATGAATCTTGTGATCTGGTTTCCTGTCTGAGAGAAAGTCAGGTCTGAAGATGAGCCTGAAACGACTTCGGCTGCACCTTCTACACTTATGTTGACCTTCACATCCTTTACACCGTCTTCCATTGCAAAGACATTTACCGGCACAGCGACTCTTTCGCCTGTTCCAAGTACTCTCGGAAGGGTAGGGAGAACCATAAGAGGCGAGCGTACAGGCACGGTCTTTTCCGCATTTCCATATGCTCCGTCCTGTCCTGCCACAAGCATCACGCGGACAGAGCCGACGTACATAGGCAGGCATATTTCGTGGGTGTCAGTGCCCTTGCAGGTGAATGGGCCAAGGAATTTCACAACAGGATTGAAGCGGTTGTCCCTCTTGTTACCCTGGTTTACATATTCGTCACCTCCGATGCTGAACATCTGTGAAAGCTTTCCTCCGTAGGCTCCGGCTACATCGTCATAAAGGTCCCAGGTCCTGACTCCCAATGCTTCTCTTGAATACATTGCGCCCCAAGGATCTGGAGTCTTGAAGCCTGTTATGTCCAGAAGACCTTCGTCTACAATAGCAAGCGTGTATGTCATAGGACGGCCGTTCTTTTCCCTTACCTTGAGCTTGAAAGGCTCTTGAGGACGAAGTACGTCAGGCATTTCGATGACAGGGTGCAGCACAGAGGACTTGTCGCTGACCATCACAGGCTGTACTCCGTACATTCTTACCGGCTGTCCTTCCGCAGTCTGTCTGTGAGGCTGGAGCAGAGTGATATGAATGTAGAAGTTTGGCATCATCTCCTCTGTCACGGTGAACTCATATTTCTTCTCACCTTCTCCAGATGTCTCAACCCACTTCTGTGAGATGATTCCTCTTCCTGTCTCTATGCTCACAAGGGCCCTTCCGTTTCTTGCAGCCGGCACGAACAGAGTCACCTTTTCGCCGACTTCATATTCCTTCTTGTCTGTAGCGAAAGTCAGCATGGTCTGAGCGCTCGGGTCTGTCCTGTCAGCTCGTCCCCTCCACATAGGCCAGTCGGCTGTGAACAGGGAGCCGCAAGAATGTCCGCTGTCGAGATCCTTCACGAATATGAAGAATCTTCCCCAGTCCGGATAGGCGAGGTTGAAATTGATGCTGTAGTCGTTGTCTCCCGACTTGAACGAACCGTAGGAATATATTTTCGCGCTGCTGCTGTTGACATACGAATCAAGGGATTCGCTGCCGTTCTCCCACCACCAGTCCCAGCCGATGCGATATATCACATATTCGATGTTGTGACCTTTGACACGTTTTCCGTTCATGTCTACCACAGCGACATTGAACTTGTAGTCCTTGTCAGTCTCGTAATAGCTGTCTGTTTGTGGCATATTGATTCCGACATAGGCCTTGAACGGCGAGAACGGCATAGACTGTACTATGATGCTCTCATCTCCGCCCGGCTCTGCAACTTTTGTCACTATGTCGGCTGTAAGCATGCCTGGGGCATCTTTTGCCGGAGGCATAGCCGCTGCGACAGTCGCCTTTCCGGCTCCATCGAGAGTCGTCTCGAAAAGTTTGAACGCATCGGAAGAGAACTTCTTGGAGGTGTTTGTGAAATTATATCCCTCATATCCCTTGAACGTCCTGCCGTCCTGTCTGAGAGTCATTTCGGCCGACGTCTTCAGTCCGGCGGCCGCAGGTCCTGTCAGCCAAGATGAGGTTACCTCCATCATTGCTTTCTTTCCTCCTGCAAGCATGTCAGTTTTCACGTTGAGGTCAATCTTCAGCCTGTTAGGCTTGATTGTCTCCACCGGAAGTGACTTGTAGAAAGTAGCTCCTCCGAGCTTGAAATATGCGTTCCATGTGCCTGTAGGGTCATCTTCCCTTGTCGGGATGTTGAAAAGGTAGAGGCCGTTCAAGGCATCGCTGCAGATGAGCTTGCTGTGGAACTGTCCTTGAGGTGTGTACAGCTCAAGAGTTGCCGGATGGTTGTCCGGAAGTCTCTTTCCAGGGTCATTGACCATCAGACTCAGGTGCAGGGTGTCGCCAGGACGCCAGACACCTCTCTCGCCGTAGGCGAATCCCTTAAGGCCGTTCTCCAGTTTCTTTCCTCCTGTGTCGAACCTGCTCAATGAATTCTCAGTGCCGTCTGTCACTTTCAGGTAGGATATTGTCTTGCCCTGACTCGCTGTAACTACGAAAGGCTTTGCATTCAGACTTACTTTAGCAGAACCATCCTTGTCTGTCTTTGCATTTCCGATCTCCTGAAGCTGGAAGTTGTAGACCTTGATTTCAGCTCCTGAAACTGGCTCTGTCGTCAGAATGTCGTTTACATTCACCCACAGATGACCTGTGTCTGCGGATTTGACAATCACACCCAGATTGGTGGCCAGGAGATTGCACTCTGGAAAACGGGAAGCTATCATATAATAAGATGGGGTCTCAGGGTTTTCCCTGTCATTCCATCTGTAGGTTTCCCAATCGTAGAAATCCTCATAATAATAGGCATAAGGTGTGTCCCAAACAGCCGCATCTTTACCTGTTGCAGAGCCGTTGTCCATGCTGACGAGGGCATCAGTCCCATCTGCAGCAGACAAACCGCTTTTGCCATATAAAGAATATTCCTGCTTGAATGAAAGTCTTATCCTGTATAATGCTCCAGGCTCTTTTCTGATTATTCCTCCAAGGTCGATGGAGTACTCATTCCATTCTTTCAGGTTCCTGTCTCTGTCGGTGTCCAGGCGGATGGTCTTGCTGTACTCAAGTCTGCCGCTGCGCCTGAGCTGGTCCCCTCCGTAGAAGTCGTTGTCCTGAAGGAACATGAGCATGTTGTCCTCGTATATCTTTACAATGCGCAGATCCACAGCGGTAAGATTCACCGCCTTGAATGGGATCACCAGAGATTCAGTGTCAGGAAGGATGCTTCCCTTGAGAGGAAGGGCCACTTCAGGCTTTGCTTCGCCGTTGTGAATTCTGGTCGAAAAGCGTGTCTCCAACCTTTCCGAACCGATGCTTCTTATGCCGGAGTCCACACTTACTTCGAGGTCTTTGCCCGACATCTTCTCAAAATAGATTCTTGCTACATTTCCCTCAACATCAATGATTTGTCTCGCGGACAATGTGCTCAGGCCGAAGAATCCCGTGTAGTCCGACATCTCTGCAAGAGGTTCTGAAAAAAAGATGTCCACGAACGGCTCTTCTGCATCTGTCAGCTTTACGTTCATGACCTTGAATCCATCTTTTCCCGGAACAGTGATCTCCGCTTTCTCCTCAGCTTCAAAACCGGCCTTCCTGCCGTTGAAGGTCACTTTTATGGTCTGGTCAGCATCTCCTCTGACAAGTCCCGAAACGCTGAAAACGTGGGAAACCCCTTCTCCGGCATCCTCGACAGCAATTTCCACATTCTTTCCCCCATATTCAGCTTTCAGACAATCCTTGACCTTTGCTGAAGAAAGCGCTGTGCTCAGTTCCAAAGTACCCTGCACTTTTGCCATGTCCGGCGTGTCCGATGCCATCCTCGCATCTTCCAGAGTGATGCGTGCCTCCTCAGGAACAGTAGAGAATGCAAATCCGAACTTCTCCAGTTCCGGATTGCTGATGTTATACAGTTTGCCGAGCATGAGAGTGCCCTTGTAGCTTTTTCCCGGTTTCAGCTCACCCTCGTCAGGAATGAATTCCACACTGGTGGACGAAGTCCATCTTGTGTGTCCCTTCATTGCCGGTGAGAAGCTGAAAAGGCCATCCTCCACCCTTGCCGTAGGGACAGACTGCAGCTCCACCCTGATGGTGGACGATGACGTAACCATATTTCCAGTGTAGGCCTTGATGAAGGTCGCGAATTCTGTTGATGGAGTCGTCTCCTGATGTTTCCTTTCAGCGCAGGAAAGGACAATGATGCTTGCAACGACTGCCATGATGAGTCTGAGACACGTTTTCATGACGGGAAAGAGTTTGTTATTCAATGACTTCAAATATAAAAATTTAACCCGACTATACCAAATAAGATGACTTCATTTTATAAATGCCTCCAATGGCTATGGATTATGACAAATTGTCAGTAAATTTGCGGTGGCATCCGTTTTGCCGAAAGGATGCCTTCCTGGTCAGAAACCCGGTTTTTGACAGATATAATTAATAAAACGCAGATATCAAAAAGATCAAACCATTAGCAGACAGAGTCGTGATCGAGCCGAAGGCGGCCGAGACTCAGACAGCGTCGGGACTTTACATCCCTGACACAGCAAAGGAGAAACCGCAGCAGGGTACAGTAGTAGCCGCAGGTCCGGGAAAGAAGGACGAGCCTATGGAAGTGAAGGTAGGCGACGTAGTAATATATGGAAAGTACGCCGGCACAGAGGTGTCAGTAGAGGGAAAGGACTACCTCATTATGAAGCAGTCTGACATATTGGCAATACTTTAATAATATTCCAAAGTCATTCCAACAGACAACGTCATTCCCGACAAACAACGTCATCCCCGACAAACAACGTCATCCCCGACCTGATCGGGGATCTATAAATAAGAAAAGATATGGCAAAAGATATAAAATTCAATATGGACGCACGCTCCAGAATGAAGGAAGGAGCTGATGCGTTGGCAGATGCAGTAAAGGTGACTCTCGGTCCTAAAGGCCGTAATGTGGTGATCGAGAAGAAGTTCGGTGCACCGCACGTGACTAAGGACGGTGTGACTGTAGCAAAGGAGATCGAACTTGAGGACAGAGTTGCAAATATGGGCGCCCAGATGGTCAAGGAAGTTGCTTCAAAGACTAATGATCAGGCCGGTGACGGTACAACCACTGCAACAGTTCTTGCACAGGCCATCATCAATGTAGGTCTCAAGAACGTGACAGCAGGTGCAAACCCTATGGATCTTAAGAGAGGTATCGACAAGGCAGTAGCTGCTGTAGTTGAGAACCTCCGCGCACAGAGCCAGGAGGTAGGTGAGGACTACGCAAAGATCGAGCAGGTCGGAACCATCTCAGCAAACAACGACAGCTACATCGGAAAGCTCATCGCTGACGCAATGTCAAAGGTGAAGAAGGACGGTGTGATCACAGTTGAGGAAGCCAAGGGTACCGAGACTGAGGTAAAGGTCGTTGAGGGTATGCAGTTCGACAGAGGCTACATCTCTCCATACTTCATGACCAACGGCGACAAGATGGAGGCTGTTCTTGACACTCCTTATATCCTTATCACTGACAAGAAGATCTCTACAATGAAGGATCTCCTTCCTGTACTCGAGCCTATCGCCCGTGAAGGAAAGGCCCTCCTTATCATTGCAGAAGATATTGATGGCGAGGCTCTTACAACTCTCGTTGTAAACAAGCTCCGCGGAACTCTCAAGATCGCTGCCGTGAAGGCTCCGGGCTTCGGAGACCGTCGCAAGGAGATGCTTCAGGACATCGCTATCCTCACAGGAGGTATGGTGGTTTCTGAAGAGCGCGGCTTCACACTTGAGAACATGACTCCTGACATGCTCGGAAAGGCAGAGAAGATCGTTGTTACCAAGGACAGCACAACAGTTGTAAACGGTGCAGGTTCGGCTGACGCTATCCAGGAAAGAGCAGACCTTATCCGCAAGCAGATCGAGACTACCACTTCAGACTATGACCGCGAGAAACTTCTTGAGCGTCTCGGAAAGCTCGCAGGCGGTGTTGCTGTACTCTATGTCGGTGCAGCTACTGAGGTAGAGATGAAGGAGAAGAAGGATAGAGTTGAGGATGCTCTCTCAGCTACAAGAGCAGCAGTAGAGGAAGGTATCGTGCCAGGCGGTGGAGTAGCTTACATCCGCGCATCTGAGGCTATCAAGGATCTCAAGGGAGACAATGAGGATGAGACAACTGGTATCCGCATCGTTGCCCGTGCAATCGAGGAGCCGCTCCGTCAGATCGCTGCAAATGCAGGTGTTGAGGGCAGCGTGATCATCAACAAGATCCGCGAAGGCAAGGCTGACTTCGGTTACAACGCACGCACTGGAGAGTACGTAAATATGTACGAGGAAGGCGTAATCGACCCTACTAAGGTGTCACGCGTAGCTCTCGAGAATGCTGCATCGGTAGCAGGAATGTTCCTTACAACAGAATGTGCAATCGTAGACATTCCAGAGCCGGTAGCACCAGCAGTGCCTGCAGGCGGAATGGGCGGCATGATGTAATCAATATGCATCAAGACTTTGATTGGTGGGCTTTTCAGCCCACCAATTTTTTTACAACACGATATTCAAACATCGTCATCCCCGGCTTGACCGGGGATATCTTCACAGACTAAGCACAGTCATCCCCGGCTTGATCGGGGATCTCAGAACCACTGTGTCATTTTCAGTGGCATAATCGACACAAAGGTCGCTAAATACACTGTTTAACATTG